>NZ_CAKVJB010000013.1 GCF_934754935.1 uncultured Holdemanella sp.
GTGGGCCTGAATGGACTTGAACCAACGACCTCACCCTTATCAGGGGTGCGCTCTAACCACCTGAGCTACAGGCCCATATCCCCAAGACGCTCATATATAATACCATAAATTTTTGTCTTTGCAAGTACTTTTTTATTTTTTTGATAAATATTTCCTTTTTTCCTGATAATACACACGCATAACAGTCGAAATCAAAAGAATTCCAAGGGCTAAAACACCCGCAATACTCAATGTTTGAAGACCCATATTCAATGTTTGTTGAGCATCCCCACGAATAGCAGCTAACATCGTACGATACATTCCACCACCTGGAACTAAAGGAATTAATGCACAAACCAAAAAAGTTGTAACCGGTGTCTTGCATTGACGTGCTAATATTTCTGAAGCTAATGCTAGGCCTAAAGCCCCATAAAAATTTGACAAAATTTCAGAGCACCCTAAATATAATGATACCTTATAACAAGCACCTCCAATAGCACCTACAACACCGGCTATCCATAAATTTCTTCCTTTGATATTGAACAGGAATCCAAAGCCTAAACTTGCAAGGAATGAAGATATCCCTGATTTTAAAATTACATATACCATATTTCCATTCCCCTATATCCAAAAATACATCACAAAACCAGCACCTACCGCAATCGCAACGGCACATAAAAAAGCATCTGCCGCTCTAGCGACACCAGATACATAATCACCTGCAATTGTATCACGAATTGCATTCGTAATCGCAAGTCCTGGAACTAGAAGCATAAAACTTGAAATAACCATAATATCCACGTTAGTCTGAGGCAATACTAGGTGAATCAATTGAGCACTAAGTGCAGCAGACCCTGCAGATATCGCATTATTTAAGAAAGAATTTAGTTTGTGTTTGGATAAAAAACAGCTCATACAACGAATCAAGATTCCAATAAAAAAGGACATCACAATTTCCAATAAAGTCCCATTAAAGAAAATTCCAAATCCAGCTGCACCTACTGCACCAAAAAGCATAGTCTCTTTAAATGTATAGCGAGACATTTTCTTAATTTTTTCAAGCTCATTTGCCAACTCATCTACAGATATAGGATTTGTACAAATACTTCTAGAAAGTGTATTGATTTGATCGATTCTATTTAAATCAACCTCTCCCGTATGCACCCTGCAAATACGTGTTATCGTTTTATTTTCATATGTTAATGAAAACATAATGCCCGTTAAAGTCACATAGCTATCTGCATACTCGATCCCCTCAAAACAACGACACATTCTTACCATTGTTTCTTCAACACGATTAACTTCCGCACCGCTCTCTACTAACATTGTTCCTGCTTCAATAATTGTATTTAATAACTTCTCAATATTCATAACAAGATTATAACAAAATCTACAAAAAAAATAAGCAGAAAAACTGCTTATTCCGGTATTTCCACCGTTATTTTATCAAGTTCTTGTGACACATTTAAAGCATGATCATTTATACGCTCAAAATCTGTAAAAATACGCGATAACATCATACTCACTTCACTTGAACACTTCTGTTGTTTTAAAGCTTGAATCTGTGCATCACGCCAGCTTGAAACAAGTGAATCAATCACATCATCCTTACGTTCTGCTTCATCCACATCATTCAAGTCATTTTTCATGTCTACACATAGTTTTTTCATATGCTCAACAATTTCAATTTCAGAAATCGTCATCTGATCCTGAAGACGTTTTGTAGCCTGATGATTCATATTCACGGCATAATCGCTAATACGTTCAATATCCACTAACATTAAATAATAACTAGATAAAGCTTGAGAAATATTCACATTCAAATTTGGTGTTGCCAAAGCCGCACTAATATATTCACTAATGACTTTATCCAGATAGTTTACAGTATCCTCTCTTTTATAGATTTGTTCATCTGTCTTATCACTAAACTGCAACAACTGTCCAAAAGCCTGATTCACATTCTCATACGCAAGTTCTAACATGTGCATTGTTTCATCATTGATTTGTTTAACAGAAATAGCTGCACCACCAATCATCTTCTTAGATTTAGGAAGAGGTTGTAAATATAATAAACGATTATCCTCTATATCTTTGTTCTCTGCAGGTAAGATGTGTTGTGCAAACTCAGCCAAGTATGTTCCAAATGGAAGCAACAATATAGTTGTACAAACATTAAATATAGTATGCATATTGGCAATCTGAGCCGACGCATTGTATGGCGTTAAATGAATGACCATAGACACCAATGGCGTAAACATACATACAAGTGTAAAAATCACCGTACCAATAATATTAAAGCTCAAGTGAATCGCTGTTGCTTGTTTTGCCTCACGACTTGTTCCAATTGAGGCAAGAACAGCCGTAATACAAGTACCAATATTTTGACCAAACAATACATATACAGCTCCATCCAAACCAATAACACCACTGGCTGCCAATGCCTGTAAAATACCTACAGAAGCTGAACTTGATTGAATTAAAGCCGTAAATCCTGCACCAACCAAAATACCTACTAATGGATTTGAGAAATGAGTGACTAATTCAACGAATTCTTTTGATTCTCTTAGTGGCATCATAGCCGTACTCATCATATTCATACCAATAAAAAGAATACCCAAACCTGCAATGATCTGTCCAATATCCGTTGCCTTTGCGCTTTTCGTAAACATAATCAATGCAACACCCATAAAGGCAACCAATGGAGCAATCGCACTTACATCCAATGCGATCAGCTGACCAGTAATAGTTGTACCAACGTTAGCCCCCATAATAATCCATACAGCTTGTTGTAAAGTCATCATTTGCGCATTGACAAAACCAACAACCATGACGGTTGTTGCACTCGAGCTTTGAATAACCGCTGTAACAAGAGCACCTACAAGCACCCCTAAAAAACGATTTGAAGTTAATTTCTCTAAAATTTGTTTTAAACGATCTCCAGCCGCAGCTTCAAGACCATTTCCCATCATCTGCATTCCATATAGGAATAAAGCTAATCCACCCAATAAAGACAATATATTTGTTGTTGTCATATTTTCCACCTTTTCATAATTACGCACTTAATATAAATTTAAATGGATTTTCATACTATCTTTACAATGTTAAATCTATGTTAAATTTATTTAACAAATCAAAATAGGTAGTATAATAAACCAAAAAAGGAGAATTTTATGCCAACAATCATCGAAAACAGAAGAAATTTGCACCAAATCCCTGAAATTGAACTCACAACACAAAAGACAGCTCAATATATTGAAAATGTATTAGATTTATATGATTGCACAATCGATCATCCTATCCAAAATAGTGTGACTGCATTCTTCGACAACAAGAAAGAAAAAACAATCGTTTTTCGTTCCGATATGGATGCTCTTCCTATGGAAGAAAATACAAGTTTAGAATTTAAAAGCGCCAATGGATGTATGCACGCCTGTGGACATGATGGCCATATGGCTATGGTTTTAGAATTAGCGAAATACGCTAAGGAAAGCGACTACAACGTATTACTCTTATTTCAGCCAGGAGAAGAAAAGCCAGGCGGAGCTAAACCTATCATTGAATCTGGATTTTTCAACAAATTTAATATTGCTGCTATCTATGGAACACATATCTATCCAGAACTTGAAAAAGGAAAGGTATATACACGTCCTAATGAAATGATGGCTGGTGGATGTGAATTTGAACTTCTAGTTAAAGGAAAAGCGAGTCATGCTGCACAACCTCAAAATGGTATCAACGCATTAACGGCTTGTGTAGAAATTCTTCAAAAATCTTTAGAACAAGAAGAAAAGACATTTGACGATGACATATTCCATTTACTTCACTTTGGAACATTTCATTCCGGATCTGCCTTCAATATCATTGCCAATCAAGCTCATGTAAGAGGATCAATCCGCTATTATGATTCAAAGGTATTTGATCAAATTGTTGATATCATTGAACAAAACATGAATAATGCAGTTAAAAAATATAAGGTTCAAGTCAACTTCAAAGTCAATCACCACTATCCACCCGTATTAAATAGTGAAGAATTATTTCATACCCTATACAAAAACAATCTAGTCAACAAACTAGAAAGTCCTGTACTTATCAGTGAGGATTTTGGTTACTACAGAAACGTAGCTCCATCCATCTTTTTCTTTCTAGGTACTGGAGACACCATTCCATTACATTCAAACAAGTTTACCTTTGATGAGAGCATCTTAACCAAAGGTGTAGAACTATACAAAAAACTATTAACGACAAAGATCCCATTCTAGTACGCACTAGGATGGGTTTTTAGGTATAATACTAATGTGGATGTGTGAAAGGAGGAGACTTATGTGGATAAATGAATTAAACAAATACGGCGAAAACAACAATATCGAAGTTAAAAAGGAAGTTCCTTCTGAGCATAAGAAATATTTAAAATCTGTCGTAGCTTTCGCGAATGGTTTTGGTGGAAAAATTATTTTTGGCATTGAAGAAAAGAAAGATTCATTTGAAGTGTGTGGATTATTAGGTGATATTTTTAAAATCAAAGATTCCATCACAAATTCAATATTTTCAAGTATTGAACCCCATATTATTCCTAGCATCGATTTAGATACAATCGAGGATAAAACTATTTTAATTGTGAACGTTCCATCTGGATGGGATCGCCCATATCATTTAAAAGCCGAAGGCGAATTTAATGGCGTTTACGTGCGAGTTAGTGGAACAACCAGAAATGCTGATCGCAACATGATCAAAGAATTAATGTTTGAAGGCAGTAATCGCTATTTTGATAAAATGGTATGTCCAGAATTAGAAATAAGTGAAAGTGACATTCAAAATTTATGTGATGCACTCTATAATAAAGCATTAGAAAACTCTAGATCACAATTTGAAAAAGATGCGGTTGCACCCATTACGAAACAAGATTTATTATCGTGGGGAATACTTACACAATCAAACAATCATATTGTAGCTACTAACGCCTATGCCTTATTAACAGGACATCCCGCATTGCCAAATCGCATTCAATGTGCTCTTTTTAAAGGAACGGATACAACAGAAGTCATTGATATGAAAGAATACTCAGGTCCTATTTATGAACAAATTGATTTTGCGTACAAATTTGTATTACGAAACATACGTTTAAATGCTTCATTTGAATCTCTAGAAAGAAAAGAAACATATGAAATTCCTGTATATGCCATACGAGAATTAATTGTGAATTCGATTGCGCACAGATCATACATAGATAGAAACAGCATTAAAATTGCGATATTCGATGACCGCTTAGAAGTAACTTCTCCAGGAAAACTAGTCATGGGACAAACAATCGAGAAAATGAAGCAAGGAAATTCTAATATCAGGAACGAAGCAACAGCATATGCATTGCGCTATCTAAAATACATTGAAAACTGGGGTCGTGGCATTCCCAGAATCTTTAAAGCAATCGAAGAATCTGGCTTAAAGCCTCCTGTATTTATTGGTGGGGAAACTGAATTAAAAGTTATCGTATATAGAAACAATGTTTTCTATGAACCAGATAAAAAAATCGGGTTCAAAGTAAATGAACCCGTTGGACCCAATGAACCCGATATCATACAACTCATTAAAAAGAACCCAAAAATCACTCAAATAGAGCTCGCAAATCAATTAAACTTATCACGCTCAACTATTAAGCGCATGCTAAATAGGTTGCAGCAACAAGAAATCGTAATTCGCAAAGGCTCGAATCGAAATGGATATTGGGCAGTAAAGGAGTAGCACGTGGCTACTCCTTTTGTGTTGTTAACTTTTGTTAAGCTTGTTGTGCTTCTTCATCTTCATCATCGTTATCAACGTTTTTCCATTTACGTCCTACGAAGAATACTACGATTTGAACTAATCCAAGAACAACCATCCAAATTGTCCATTGATCTGTCCAAGTCCAAGGAAGACTTAAGTCTTCAGTTACTAGGAAGAATACAACAGATACGATTGCGATTAGAACTGCAAGTACGCGAGTGAATGTTCCACGTTTCTTTTCTTGTTCTTTATCTTCATCATCTTTGTTCGTTACTTGTTCTTTAGTTTCATCATCATCTTCTTCGTCATCTTCATCTTTATGACGTTTAGAGATCAACAATAATAATCCGAATAATACTGTTAAGATTGCACAAATCAAGTTGATTAATGCCCAGTAGTACTGAGGTGATGCCTTAGGAGTATACTCTTCTTCAACCTTTTCAGTCTTAGGTTCTTCAGCCTTAGGAGTTTCTTCTTTTTCAACCGTTTCAACCGTTTCAACCGGAGTGATTACCTGAGGAACACTTGGAGTACGTGGCGTTGGCGCTGGAATCACAGGAGCAGGAGCTGCTGTAATTGTTAATGTACCAACAACCTTAGTAATGTCGTAGTTAGAAGCTAATGTGTTTTCATTTAATTTGTATTCAAATGAGTTTGCACTATTTCCAACCTCTGTTTGAGTTCCAGTTACATTATATGTAGCACCTTCACCCTTCACAAATCCATCACCACTTACTGTGATTGATGTACTTGTTAATGCTCGACCATCATAAGTCTTGCTTGCAGTAGCACTTGTTAATGTTACTGAACGTTTTGTGATTTCGTAAGTCTTTGTGAATGATCCTGTGTAATTTCCAATACCTTCAATAGTAATTGTTACTGTACCAGCATTTACCAAATCATCACTATAAGTTACAGAGTAATCTTTTTCAGCTACTAATTCTTCATTTGTCTTAGTATCCTGAACTGTTAATACTTCTCTATGCTCTTTACCATCATACTTAGAATCACTAGGATCACTTACTGTAATGCCAGTCTTTTCTTCTTCTGGAGTATCCGGTCCATCTGGAACGATTGACTTAGCTTTTACTGTTAATGTTCCAATTGAATCTTTACCATGTTTGTAGTTCGATTCTTTTGCACTTCCTGTCCAATTCAATTCATACGTGTTATCTGAAGTACCAACGTTAGTTTGACTACCAGTAATTGTTAAGTCTACTGTTTCGCCCTTAACGATTCCACTTACTTTACCACCAGCTGTTAATGCAGTTCCATCATAAACCTTAGAATCAGATTCAGTTGTTACTGTATAAGTCTTAGGTGTAATTGAATAAGTACGAGTTGCTTTTCCAGTGTAGTTTCCAATACCTGTAATTGTTACTGTGATAGTTCCAGTTACATTTGTGAAATCTGTAGTTGAATAAGTCACTTCGTAATCTGTCTTGGCAACTAATTCATTTCCTTCTTTATCTGTAACTGTAGGAATCCACTTGTGTTCCTTACCATCATATACTTCATCACTTGGACTCGTAATTGTAACTTCTTTATAAGTTTCTGGATGTTCAGGATCTGGTACGATTGACTGTCTAGTTACTGTCAATTTACCAATTGAATCTTTACCATGTTTGTAGTTTGTTTCTTTTGCAGTTCCTGTCCAATTCAATTCATACGTGTTATCTGAAGTACCAACATTTGTTTGACTACCAGTAATTGTAAATCCTACTGTTTCGCCTTTTACCAAGTTGTTTACTGTTCCACCAGCTGTTAATGCAGTTCCATCATAAACCTTAGAATCCGTATTTGTTGTTACTGTATATTCTCTTGGTAGGATCTTGTATGTCTTAGTAAATTCACCAGTATAGTTTCCAATACCTTTAATAGTGATTGTTACTGTTCCAACATTGATTAGATCTCCACTGTAAGTTAATGTGTAATCTGTATTTTCAACTAATGTTGTATTTAACTTAGAATCAGCTACTGTTAATCCATTGATATGTTCATTTCCATCATAGATTGAATCTTCTGGATCTGTTACTGTAATACCAGTCTTTTCTTCTTTTGGAGTATCTGGTCCATCTGGAGTAATTGACTTAGGAGTAATTGTTAATGTTCCATCATTTACGATAAATGTTACTTGAGTATAGTTATCATTTGTGTTCGTAAATTGATCTGCATTTAATCCCATTGAATATGTACCAGCTTCAGTACCTTTAGCTTCTGCAGTTCCATTGAATGTGAAATCATCTGTTGTATATGTACTTCCTTCAGTGATTGTTACATCATATCCACTTACTGCCTTTTCATTTCCATCATATTCAACTGAATCTGAATGACCAGTAATTGTTACGACTACTTCACCATCTTCAGCAGTGACTATTAAGTCACCAAACTTAACTTCGATGTTGTAGTTAGAAGCTTTTGTATTTGACTTCAATTCATATGTGAATTTGTTCTCACTTGTACCAACTTTTGTTCTAGATCCAGTAACATTATAAGTTGCACCTTCATTCTTAGCGAATCCATCACCACTTACTGTTACTTCATCTTTTGTCAATGCAGTCTTGTCATAAACCTTAGAAGCAGATCCACTTGTCAACGTTACATTACGCTTAGTAATTTGGTAAGTTACTTCAAAGCTTCCTTCATAGTTTCCAATACCTGTTACTGTTACGGTTACTGTTCCAGCATTGATTACATCTTTACTATAAGATAATTCGTAATCTGTACCTTCTACTAATGTTTTACCAGTCTTCGTATCTGTAACTGTTGGTTTATTCTTATGTTCTTCACCATCATACTTAGAACCTTCTGGATCGGTTACTGTAATACCAGTCTTCTTTTCTTCTGGAGTATTTGGTCCATCTGGAGTAATTGACTTAGGCTTGATTGTTAATGATCCATCTTCAACCTTGAATGTTACTTTATCAAAGCTTGCACTTGTATTACTGAATTGTTGTGCAGTAAGGTTCATTGGATATGTACCAGCTTCAGTTCCTTCAGCTCTAGCATAACCTTTAAATCCAATATATTCAGCTTTATACAATTTGTTAGAAATATCAGTAATCACAAAGCCTTCTACTGAATGGCTATTTCCATCATAAGTTGCAGTATCTTTGTTACCTTTGATTGTTACAACGACTTCGTTTTCGAATGCTGTTACTTTTAATGTTCCTTCAAATGTTTCGATATCATAGTTTCCAGCTAATGTTCCTTCATTCAATGTATAAGTGAATGTATTGTTGCTAGCACCCTTTTCAATCTGCATACCAGTTACGTTGTATGTTGCGCCTTCCTTCTTAGCGAATTTGTCGCCTCCAACTGTTACTGTATCATTTGTTAAAGCACTACCATCATAAACCTTTTCATCATCAGCACTTGTCAATGTTACATGACGCTTAGTGATTTCATAAGTTACTTCAAAGCTTCCTTCATAGTTTCCAATACCAGTTACTGTTACTGTTACTGTTCCAGCATTTACTACATCTTCGCTATAAGATAATTCGTAATCTGTACCTTCTACTAATGTAACTTTTGTCTTAGTATCTTCTACAGTTGGTTTGTTTCTATGTTCTTCACCATCATACTTAGAACCTTCTGGATCTGTTACTTTAATGCCAGTCTTCTTTTCATCTGGAGTATCTGGTCCATCTGGAACGATTGACTTAGCTTTTACTGTTAATGTTCCAATTGAATCTTTACCATGAGTATAGTTCTTAGCTTTTGCAGTTCCTTCAAACTTCAATTCATAAGTGTTATCTGAAGTACCAACATTTGTTTGACTACCAGTAATTGTAAATCCTACTGTTTCGCCTTTTACCAAGTTGTTTACTGTTCCACCAGCTGTTAATGCAGTTCCATCATAAACCTTAGAATCCGTATTTGTTGTTACTGTATATTCTCTTGGTAGGATCTTGTATGTCTTAGTAAATTCACCAGTATAGTTTCCAATACCTTTAATAGTGATTGTTACTGTTCCAACATTGATTAGATCTCCACTGTAAGTTAATGTGTAATCTGTATTTTCAACTAATGTTGTATTTAACTTAGAATCAGCTACTGTTAATCCATTGATATGTTCATTTCCATCATAGATTGAATCTTCTGGATCTGTTACTGTAATACCAGTCTTTTCATCATCTGGATTAATTGACTTAGGAGTAATTGTCAATGAGCCATCATTTACGATAAATGTTACTTGAGTATAGTTATCATTTGTGTTCGTAAATTGATCTGCATTTAATCCCATTGAATATGTACCAGCTTCAGTACCTTTAGCTTCTGCAGTTCCATTGAATGTGAAATCATCTGTTGTATACTTACTTCCTTCAGTGATTGTTACATCATATCCACTTACTGCCTTTTCATTTCCATCATATTCAACTAAATCTGAATGACCAGTAATTGTTACGACTACTTCACCATCTTCAGCAGTGACTTTTAATTCACCAAACTTAACTTCAATGTTGTAGTTAGAAGCTTTTGTATTTGACTTCAATTCATATGTGAATGTGTTCTCACTTGTACCAACTTTTGTTCTAGATCCAGTAACATTATAAGTTGCACCTTCATTCTTAGCGAATCCATCACCACTTACTGTTACTTCATCTTTTGTCAATGCAGTCTTGTCATAAACCTTAGAAGCAGATCCACTTGTCAACGTTACATTACGCTTAGTAATTTGGTAAGTTACTTCAAAGCTTCCTTCATAGTTTCCAATACCTGTTACTGTTACGGTTACTGTTCCAGCATTGATTACATCTTTACTATAAGATAATTCGTAATCTGTGCCTTCTACTAATGTTTTACCAGTCTTAGTATCTGTAACTGTTGGTTTATTTCTATGTTCTTCACCATCATACTTAGAACCTTCTGGATCGGTTACTGTAATACCAGTCTTCTTTTCATCTGGAGTATCTGGTCCATCTGGAACGATTGACTTAGGATTGATTGTTAATGATCCATCTTCAACTATGAATTCAACATCTGTGAAGTTTTGACTAATGTTACTGAATTGTTGTGCAGTAAGGTTCATCTGATATGTACCAGCTTCAGTTCCTTCAGCCTTAGCTTCACCTGTAAATCCAACATAGTCTTTTTTATACAATTCGTTAGAAATATTTGTTACTTCATAACCTTCTACTGAATGGCTATTTCCATCATAAGTTGCAGTATCTTCATGACCTTTGATTGTTACTGTTACCTTATCTGTAAATGGAGTAACTTTTAATTCACCAAACTTAACTTCAATGTTGTAGTTAGAAGCTTTTGTATTTGACTTCAATTCATATGTGAATGTGTTGTCACTTGAACCAACCTCTGTCTGATTTCCAGTTACGTTATATGTTGCGTCTTCCTTCTTAGCGAATTTGTCGCCTCCAACTGTTACTGTATCATTTGTTAAAGCACTACCATCATAAACCTTTTCATCATCAGCACTTGTCAATGTTACATGACGCTTAGTGATTTCATAAGTTACTTCAAAGCTTCCTTCATAGTTTCCAATACCAGTTACTGTTACTGTTACTGTTCCAGCATTTACTACATCTTCGCTATAAGATAATTCGTAATCTGTACCTTCTACTAATGTAACTTTTGTCTTAGTATCTTCTACAGTTGGTTTGTTTCTATGTTCTTCACCATCATACTTAGAACCTTCTGGATCTGTTACTTTAATGCCAGTCTTCTTTTCATCTGGAGTATCTGGTCCATCTGGAACGATTGACTTAGCTTTTACTGTTAATGTTCCAATTGAATCTTTACCATGAGTATAGTTCTTAGCTTTTGCAGTTCCTTCAAACTTCAATTCATAAGTGTTATCTGAAGTACCAACATTTGTTTGACTACCAGTAATTGTAAATCCTACTGTTTCGCCTTTTACCAAGTTGTTTACTGTTCCACCAGCTGTTAATGCAGTTCCATCATAAACCTTAGAATCCGTATTTGTTGTTACTGTATATTCTCTTGGTAGGATCTTGTATGTCTTAGTAAATTCACCAGTATAGTTTCCAATACCTTTAATAGTGATTGTTACTGTTCCAACATTGATTAGATCTCCACTATAAGTTAATGTGTAATCTGTATTTTCAACTAATGTTGTATTTAACTTAGAATCAGTTACTGTTAATCCATTGATATGTTCATTTCCATCATAAGTTGAATCTTCTGGATCTGTTACTTTAATACCAGTCTTTTCATCATCTGGATTAATTGACTTAGGAGTAATTGTCAATGAGCCATCATTTACTACAAATCTTACTTTTTCATAGTTTGCATTTGTGTTCGTAAATTGTTCAGCCACAAGGTTCATATAATATGTACCAGCTGCAGTACCTTTAGCTTCTGCAGTTCCACTGAATGTGAAATCATCTGTTGTATATGTACTTCCTTCAGTGATTGTTACATCATATCCACTTACTGCCTTTTCATTTCCGTCATATTCAACTGAATCTGAATGACCAGTAATTGTTACGACTACTTCACCATCTTCAGCAGTGACTATCAATTTACCTTCTGCTTTTGTAATGTTGTAGTTAGAAGCTGTTGTGTTTGACTTCAATTCATATGTGAATGTGTTCTTACTTTCACCAACCTCTGTCTGACTTCCAGTTACTTTATAAGTTGCACCTTCATTCTTAGCGAATCCATCACCACTTACCGTTACTTCACCATTTGTCAAAGCTTCCTTGTTATAAACTCTAGAAGCAGATCCACTTGTCAATGTTACATCACGTTTAAGGATTTGATAATTTGTAGTTGTTTTACCACTATAGTTTCCAATACCTTTAATAGTTACTGTTACTGTTCCAGCATTTGTTACATCATCACTATAAGCTAATGTGTAATCTGTACCTTCTACTAATGTTTTACCAGTCTTAGTATCTGTAACTGTTGGTTTATTCTTGTGTTCTTCACCATTATACTTAGAATCTTCTGGCTTTGTTACTGTAATACGATTTTGATCATCAATAGACTTACGATTGATTATTAATGATCCATCTTCGACTACAAATGTTACCTTCTTAAAGTTACTATTTTTGTTACTAAATAGATCTTTAGTAAGGTGCATCTGATATGTACCAGCTTCAGTACCTTCAGCCTTAGCTTCACCTGTAAACTGAACATCATCCTTAGTATACAATTTGTTAGAAATATCCGTGATTTCATAACCTTCTACTGAATGTGGGTTTCCATCATAAGTTACACTATCTTCATGACCTTTGATTGTTACTGTTACTTCAGCATTAACTTCAGTAATACTCAATTTACCTTCATTCTTAGTAATTGAATAGTTACTTTCTTTAAAGTTTTCACCTTCAGTAATAACGATTGTATTTGTTACTTTACCTTCACTTACATATGTAACGGATCCAGTAGCCTTAACTTCAGTTACTTCACCATCAACAAAGTTTCCTTCAATTTTAACATTTGGTCTAGTTAATGGAGTACCATCATAATCCTTTGAATCTGTTTGACTAGTTAATGTTACTGCACGAGGACTAATAACAAGTTGTCCATCTTCTGCAATTTCAAATTTAACATTTGAGAAGTTTGCATTGTTGTTAACAAACTGAGTTGCATCCAAATTCATTGGATATTTTGCAGCATCTTTACCAGTAGCCATTGCTTGACCATTTAATGTAAAGTCTGTTGATGTATAAAGTGTATTACTAATAGATTCTACTGTATATCCACCTACACTTTGTACTGTTCCATTATAAGGAGTTGTTTTACTATTACCCTTAATTGTTACTGTTACTTCATCCGTAACTGGAGTAATACTCAATGTACCTTCATTCTTAGTAATTGAATAGTTATTTGGATTGAACTTATCTGATGTTTTATAAGTAATTGTATTTGTTACTTCACCTTCACTAACATTTGTGACAGATCCAGTTGCCTTAACTTCTTTTACTTCATCTTTAACAAATCCACCAGTAATAGTTACATCAGGTCTAGTTAATGGAGTTCCATCATAATCCTTAGAATCTGTTTGACTCGTTAATGTTACTTTACGCTTAGAAATTGTTAGTTTTCCATTAATCTTATTTACGATTACTTTATCCGTTACATCAACACCGCCTTTAGTAACTTTTGCTGTACCAGTAATTTCAGTATTATAAGTACCAAAATCTTTACCTTTAGCTTCTGCTGTTAAACCAGTTACTTCATATCCAGCAGTAACATCTTTAATTCCTTCAACCTTCTGTACTTCACCATTATATTGAAGTGTATTACTATTTGCGGTAACTTTAATCACAGTTTTCTTTACCCAAGTCGCATATAAATCATTACTTGAATCTGCATTCACTCTGACTTTTTCACCAACTGCATATTTAGCATTACCCTTTTGAGCATCTTCCATTGATGTTGCCCAACCAGCAAAGTAGTAATCTTCACCTGGAGCTGAATAATGTAAATTAGATGTACTTTCTAAAGCAACTTCAACGTTATTCAAAATCGCAACGCTCTGATCTTCACCATTACCATTACCAGGATGATAAGTTAAGATTGCTGAAGTTTCTGAATCACCAAATACAGCTGTTAAAGTAATCACATTCTTGTCATCTGCCAAATCTTTATTTACTTCAAAGTTTTGACCAGGTTGATATACATTACCATCTAATTGCCAACCTAAGAATTTCTTACCTTCTTTTGTCACACCATTAGCAACTGTAGCTTTAGCACCACCCGCATAAACATTGTTATCTTTTGGAGCCTCTACACCATCTGCTACATACTTAACTTTAAGCTCACCATTGTATAACCACTTACCAATAACGTTAGTATCTTTCAAAATAGCATCATTCGCATTGAATGCTACATTTGTCATATGACCATTTTCATCTGCTACATACCAACCTGCAAATGAATAACCTTCAATTGCAGAAGCACTTGGCAATACTGTACTTGCGATTGTACCAGCTGCAACTTTTTTAGTACCCTTAACTACATCCCCTTCAGGATTGTTCAAGTTATATGTTAAGCTAATCTTCTTAGCTGTCCATTTTGCGTATAATGTAACATTCTGTGCTGGCATTGTCTTTCCATTAAAGACATATTTTTCACCTTCACAAAGTTCATTATCGTACCAACCATCAAATTCATAATAATCTGGTAGTGAACTTGGTCTTGCAGGAGTATAGTTTTCATTTGAAATACTTTGCTCATATTTCTTAGAAACTGTCTTGTCTTGTTTACCATTGTTAATAAACCTTAAGCTATATGAATTACGAGTATAATAGAACTTAGAATTATTGTACTCGCCATCTACACCAGGATTTCCATGAGAATATGTAAATCCTGTAATCGCATAACAATCCTCTTTACCAATAGTTAGATAATAACTACTAGACTTAATCACATCTGTATGATGCAATTCATAATTCGTATCTTCTATATTTCTCACGTAATAATATGCTTTATGAGTGTAATAACCACTTGTACTCCATAATGTAGAGTCTTTCATTGGCATTGAGCTCGTAAAAGCTAGATACCTACTACTTGAAATCTGCCAGTTACCATTTCCATCATATGTAGGCCATTCTTCTTTTGAAATACTTTGACCCCATTTTTTAGTGATAGTTGTATAATCTTTTCTTGAATTACTTCTTTCTTTAAAATGCATTGTATACATTTTTCTCTTGTAGTATACATTTACAATTGTTGAACCATCACCCTTGATTGTTTTTTGTTCAATTGTAGTTGCAGTAAAGACTTTATCACTCGTATCTTCACCATGAATGTTCTTACCCTTTATCGTATAGGACTTTGCTGCAGCTGTTGTTGTTGCACCAGTCAAACCCTGTAATTCTTGAGATTCATGGAATGAGTATTCATCATTATCTGCATTTTCCCACCAGTGAATAACTGTGTAACTAACTTTTGCTGCTTTCCAATGAGCTGTTAAAGTCATTGGAGAAGTAACTGTTGCACCATTCTCTACTTTAGTTAAACCATTGTACCAACCATCAAATGAATAACCTGGCTTTGTAGGAGTTGTAGATTTATCTAGGACTAGATTGTCACCGTGTAATACGAATTGAGAATCAACAATAGATCCACCATCTGAATTAAATGAAACCCAATAACCTTCTTTAATAATTGCGTATACATTTACAGAAGTTTGATCTGCTGGAACTGAAATCTTATCTGCAATATTTGTAGTTCCATTTGCTTCAGCTGCCCAACCAACTAATTTATGAGTTGAATCTACTTCATAAGATACAGCTGTAAAATTATGTGCTTTATGATCTCCAACTTTTTCTGTACGCATAATTTGTGATCCATCTGGATTTAAGAAGTATACATATAATGCTGCTTCATATCTAGCTGTAATTGTACGTGTTGTAGTTTCAGTAATTTCTGCTTGTTTACCAAAACCTGTAAATGAATTACCAGCTTCATCAACCCAACCTACAAATGCTTGTCCAATCATATCTGGAGCTGTAGGAGCAATTAATGTATCCCCAGACTTAACAATCTGTGTACTTACTTTTGTGCCATTCGCAACAAAGTTGAATGTTGTTAATGGGACTTGATTTTCATTCGTAATAACATAAATTGAGAAGTGATCTGCATCAAAGCTCTGTGCATTTGTAGCTACTTCAGTTACTGTACTTGCATCATTAGTAACATGGTAAACATTTGTTTCTTGAGCTGTAGTTGCTACATTTTCAAAACTGATATTAACAAATCCATTTGGTTGAATTTCAACACCATCTTTACTTTGAATCGTAACATCTAATGCCACAGCTGATTCAACTTCCATATTCTTTTCAGAAACTGTTTCTTCAACTGCATTTAAGATAGCCTTTCTTGTGATACGTTTTACAACAAGTTTAGAATCTCTTGGTAAAACACCCTCAGCTGCTGTCGCATGAACAACTACATCACCAGCCATCTCACTTTGATCAAACGCCGGATACTCAACTAATTCCTCTTTGACTTCCGGGTCTGCCTCAGCATCGTCTTCATTCTTTTCTTCCGTCTTAGCAGGTTCAGTTGTTTGATTCTCTGTTTCAGTAATCACTTTCTTATAAACAAATTGAACACTCGCAAGATCTGAAGTCACACTTAGACTTGCCTGATCAGCACTCACTGTTTGCGAATTATTGACAATTACATCTTTTAATGTATAACCATCAAAATTCAACATAACACTACTATCTGTATTTAAGCCGTAATTTAAATCAAAATCACGATATGTAGCTGCCTGTAAAATTGTTCCATCTTCAGCCACATAGCTTAACTCTACAGATTTCGTTTCTGGCACTGCATCCTCATTTGCAACCTCTTCTTGTACTTCACTATTATTTTCTACAGTCGTAGTTTGTTCCTGTTGTGGTTCAACAGGCTCTTCTTCTGCATTTACATAGTAAGAGTTTGCTAGTCCAAACTGGATTGCCATCGCAAATGATAATACAATTGCTGCCGCTCTCTTCAAGTTTTTCAACATACAAAGCCCTCCTTTTTGATATGGTTGTAATCCCTTTCATTATCTGATTTTAGTATAGGCTCTGTAAGGTTATAGATCGGTTATATAATTTAAAAATCATCTTTTTTCTAAAAAAAGATCTATTGCCCTTATGACAATAGATCCATTTCACTATTTTCCTGAACTTCCAAGTTTCCCAGCCATTCTTTCAGACTCCATAGACTGAAGCTCTTCAAAACTAATTTCTTCACTCTCTAATTGAGGCATACGCAATAATACACCCTGACAAATTGCTTTTTCGTAAGGATAAATGATCGCATCTTCCTTATATTCTACATCTTGCTTTTTAATCACAACACGCTTTGTATTCAAGTTTGTCACTGGAGCCATATATTCTCCACGATAACCCGAATCAATCACACCACTTCTTTGCGCAATTCCCTTTGTTCCTGTAGAACCACGTTCTTTTAAAATCATCACAAACTCAGGATCAAATGCACTCGCAACACCTAATGGAACTAATTTTGTTTCATGAGGTTCAATTACCATATAATCCTCATCGAAGCATGGATACAAATCATACCCTGCATCTTCATAACGCTTTTGTGGCACCTTAGCATCCGGCTTAACCTTTGCCCAATATAATTTATTCATAAATCTCCTTCTTATATATTTCAATCAATTGTTCTAATGAAAACCTAGCATTTGCACTGGAAGTCGAAGGACAATACACCGTTTGAATATTCGGAAAATATTTCTGCATCGTATTATAACTTGTTCTTCCATTACAAATGACCTTTTCAATATTCTTATATCTATTCAACAATTCCTGTATATCATTTGGCTCTATATCTTTGATTTCACTATCCGCACTCGTCTTTCTTATACACGAATGACAAATATCCCAAAGTGCAATATGTGATGTTTTTAATAATTTTATCTTATCGTTCTCTTGATAAATTGCTTCTAAGACTTTCCAAAATCGGTTTGTCTTATTCGCATAATACATCTGTTCTTTTAAACTAATGACACTTGGCATTGAACCCAAAATCAATACTCTAGAATCTTTAAATACAATGGGATCCAATCCAACTATTCGCTTACACATGTTCCATAAACATCATAAGACTTGGCATCTGTGATCTTTACCTTCACAAAAGTACCCAACTCTAATGGTTCTTCACTTGTAAAGATGACTTGACCATCCACTTCATCCGGTGCATCCGCAGCACTTCTTCCACGATAACGATCCACCAAACCTTCTTTTTCCTCAACTAGAACTTCTATGACCTTACCAATCTTTTCTTGATTCTTTTCTTTTGAAATTTCTTCCTGCACAGCCATCAATCTAGCCAAACGATCATTTTGAACTTCTTCATCAATCTGACCATCCATATCATAAGCAGGTGTATCTTCTTCCTTCGAATATGTGAAAGCACCCATACGATCCCATTTTATTTCCTTGATGAAATCTACAAGTTCCTCAAATTCTTCTTCCGTTTCTGTAGGGAAACCAACAATCATAGTTGTACGCAAAGTCGCATTTGGAAACATCGTATGAATCTTATCCACAACCTTTAATACATCCTCTTTTGGACCTCTACGATTCATTAATTTCAATAAACGATTGTTCGCATGCTGCATTGGAATATCAAAATAAGGTACGATTTTTTCACTTTCGCTCATAGCCTGCAATACATCATCCACAATTTCATCGGGATACATATATAGAACACGAATCCAATGTAAACCTTCTACCTTTGATACTTGTCTCAATAATTCAGGAAGCATCAATTCACCATAATTATCCAAACCATATTTTGTAGTATCTTGCGCAATCAATGTTAATTCCTTAACACCAATACTTGCCAAATGATTGACTTCTTCCATAATATCCTCAATTGTACGTGACTTTTGATCTCCACGAATCAAAGGTATTGCACAATAGGCACAACGATTGGAACAACCATCACTAATTTTTACATAAGCCTGCCAAGGATTCCCCGAAATCACTCGTTCAGCCTTATCCAATAATGTATCTGAACCCAAAATTTTTTGTAGTTGACTTGCCAAAGTATCATATTCACGAATCGGGATAACCGCATCAATTTCAGGAATTTCTTCCCTTAATGTATCTGTATATCTTTGTGCTAAACAACCACACACAATCAACTTCTCTAAGTTACGCTCTTTATATTGCGCCATCTTAAAAATTGTATTAATACTTTCTTCTTTGGCACTTTCAATAAAACCACAAGTATTCACAATAATAGCCTGTGCATCTTTTGGATTAGCCACAATCTCATGGCCACCCCTTTTGATCATACCCATGATTTGTTCTGAATCCACCAAGTTTTTACAACATCCCAACGATACAAAACCTATTTTCATTCTTCATCTTCTCCTTTTCGATGATAAATCATACGACCTTCTAACGCAAAAACACGAGGTCCAAAATGGCCCGGCTGCGTTGTATCTAAACTTTGCTTCATCATATACATACGAGCATCTAGATTATCTAACAAAGTCAATACTTCTGCTTCTGGAATCATTGGAAGTACTGGAGATCCAAATTCCATCTTTCCATGATGTGATAAAACCATGTGTTTCAATAGTAAAACAATCTCTTTATCATTTACACCTAGCTTTTCAGCTACACGATCCAAACGATTATTCATAATACTGATGTGCCCCAACAAATTCCCCTCATTTGTATATTCAGGAAGTACTGGACCACTCAACTCATCAATTTTACCAATATCATGCATCAAGATACCTGCAATCAACAAACTTTTATCCAAGAATGAATATTGTCTACAAACATCCAATCCAACACGCGCCATACTAATAGAATGATAGGCTAGGCCTCCTACAAAATTATGGTGATTTCTTGTAGCAGCCGGATATGTATAGAATAAATCTTTTGTTTCTTCTAAAACCTCTTCAACAACACAATATAAATTTGAATCTGTGATTTCATTCATCAATGATTTTACTTCTTCTTCCATCTCAGCACGAGTCATAGGAGCAAGTCTTACATAATTAGAAATATCTTCATCCTCTAAGACCGTCATCTTTCTTACACGCAACTGAACTGCATTTCTATGAATGATAGAATCTCCAATCACTTCTACAACTTGTCCAGCTTTATATTGTTCAATCTGCTCATTCGTTAAATTCCAAAATTTTGCATCCAATACACCCGTTGCATCCTCTAAAATCAAAGACAAATAAGGCGTATCCTTCACGGTTTTTCCCTTGTCACATTTTGAAATCAAACACTTAACATTTACTTTTTGTTCCTGTGTAATCTCATTAATTCTCATTCATTTTCCCCTTTCAAAACTTCTTTTATAGCCGATATATTAAACCCTTTACGAACACAATACGTTTGAATTTTTTGATTTCTCTTTGGCTGATCAAACGTTGCATATAAACGCTTTGCTTTCGCAATCGTTCTTTGTAATGCCTCATCATCATTTTCATCCAATTCAATCGACTCTGAGACTTGTTTGGCAATCTCAAACGAATATCCCTTCGTAACCAATTTATTGACTAAAGTCTGTCTTTGCATACGACTCGACTGTTCCTTGATCGAATGCGTTAAGCGACGCGCTAACTTAGTCGCATTGCTACGCTCTGTTTCTTCATCAAGATTTATCAAAGCCGCATCAATCATATCCTCATCAATACCTGCTTTTTTTAACTTTGAATAAATTTGCATTTTAGGCTGACCATACGAATGCCATGCTTGCGCCTTATCAAATGCATAATCTTTATCATCAATCCAATGACGTTGAATAAATTCATTTACGATTTCTTGTGCTTGATCTTCATCCAAGCTCAAATATTGCTTACCATACTGCACCATCTGATAAGACGTATAATCATTTGAAAAAACTCTTTTCTTCATCAATTCAAACGCTTTATAGAATAACTGCATATCCAAATAATTGTCAATCAAATAAGCATCTAACATTGTATCCTTTGTGATCTTCAAATCAAAGAAATCATCTGTAGGAATCATTACTTTAATTGGTTCATTATCGCAATCACGAACTACAGTTAAACGAACAAAATCATCCACCATGCGAATACGTTCCACATGATATGCACGTTTATAATCATCGATTGCCTGATTGTACACACTCAATGCTTTATGTGCAAACATACTCTCTGTATAAGGAGCTGTTTTTGAAACACAATAATCCCTTAATGCATCTCTTTCTTCCTTAGATTTACTAAAGAAAGCATCCCACTTTTGACTTAGTTCATTGGCATCATCAAAATAGTATCCAGACTTTCCTTCATCCACCAAATCTTTCAACACTTCATCACGACGACCAAAGACTAAAAGTCCACTAGCCAATGCCTCAATATATGTCATACCCTGTGTTTCAGAAAGACTTGCCGACACAAAACAATCAAAAGCCGCATAATAATAGGCAATATTTTCCTTAGGAATCTTACCTGTAAAATGTACACGATCCTCAACATTATATTTCTTTGTTAGATCCTTGTAATATTCCATATCCGTACCACCACCTACAATGACTAAATGTAAGTGTGGATCCTTATTTTTACAAATCGCTTCGATGGGAATCTCAATCGCCTTTTCCTTGGCAATACGCCCTACAAAGACAACAATATGATCTTCTTGGCTAAAGCCCAACTCTTCACGAATCCTTTGGACTCTTGTTTCATCCAAATTTTTACGATCATATTCCGATAAATCTAAACCCGTTGGAACAATATATATAGGTGCAATCACACCATATTGAATCAATGCCTGCTTTGTCTTTTCACTAGGTGCAATAACAGCTTGAGAACCGTTGGCCATGACACGTGAAAATGCACGAATAAAGCTTTTCCCTAATTTTTCTACCGAATCAAATTCAAGTGGATTAAAATAATGCGTATAATCCTCATACATTGTATGATACGTATACACAATTGGAATATGTAATGCCTTAGCCATTTGACGACCAAACATACCTACGCCTGCCTCAGTTTGAATATGAATCACATCTAGATCCATCTTTTCTATATAGGCATCTGCCGTAAATTGTACTGGGCTTGACATTTTATATCCATAAAACTTTTTGATTTCAAGACCCGGCAAACGAAGAATATGCCCATCTTCATCTTCCGCAATTTTTACTCCCTTATGATTTGTGATAATAAACACAGTGTGTCCTAACTCTTCTAAAGCGTGTTTAAGGGTTGCCACACTTGAAACAACCCCATTAATATCTGGTAAATATGCATCTGTAAACAATCCAATTCGCATATGCTACATCCCTTCTAAATCAATTTTACTTTCTTTTCTTTCGTAATAATTCTTAACAAACACAAACAAAATTCCACCTATAATCAACACAATATGATAGGTTGAAAAACGCCATAATACAAGTACAGCACCCGTTAAATTTTTCATTAATCTATTAAACAATAATGAAAAGACAACTTCTGTACCCCCACTTGCTCCAGGAATTGGAATAAAGCTATTGGCCATTGTCACAAAGCTTGATAAGGCCATGACATCAATAAATTCGTCCATTTTAAGTGGAATATGCAAGGCTAATGCGATCACAAAAGGTAAAGAATAATAAAGTGATAAACGCACAACATTGATACATACACAAAGAAAGATACTCTTTTTATCTTTTGCGAGTACTTTTATTTCCCTTGTAAAACTCGTCACTTGTAAAGTCCATGAATCCAAAGTTTTTTCTGGATTCTTTAAAATATGGATTTTAGTTAACAACTTAACCAAAATACGCGAAAGCTTGATATATAAGTTTGGAAATAACGCAATCGTATATAGCGCTACAACGACCACCGCATTGATTATATATCCTAATAAAATGATATTGAACCATGCAGATTGAGCACTATAATACGCAAAGCGCAAAAGAAACAGAACCGATACATAAATCATCATTGTCGTCTGATAAATAATAAAATCAGCCCACAATAAGCTTGCTCCATCACTCACTTTGATTCCTTGTTTTTTCATAATATAAGCCTGAACAAATTGTCCACCCGTACTACTTGGTGTAATACCTGAAAAGAAAGAACCAATAAAAGCTACAAGGATTCCTTTACCAGGCGTATAGTGCTCTGTATATTTTCTTCCTAATACGTAATATACAAATCCCCATACCGCAGTAAAAAGAACTCCCCATAATAATACAACGACAAGACTTAACAGATTCATTTGTGAAATGCACTTTACAACTTGTTGATAATTATCCTTTAGGGCAAACCACAGGGCAAATCCCGTTAAAGCAAGAATCAGCAACAGATTCAGTGCGTATTTCTGTTTTTTCATAATAACCCCTATTTTTTCTTGTTTAATAATTCCTCTTGTTTATCCTTATAAGCACTCAAATAGAATTCTCGCCACATATTCAATACGTGTTCCTTAGAATAAAATTCACTCAATAAACGACTTTCATTTTGATACTTTGCGTATACATCTGAATCATTTTTCAATTCTAATAAACATTTTTTAAATCCATCATTATCATCCGCATGCATATAACGATCAAATAAAATATCTTTATATAAATCTAAATCACGAAGCACTAATGGAACATGTAAATTCACAGCTTCTAAAATCGTCATTGGGAACAATTCATTATAGCTTGGTACAAAAAGTACATCGGCCATATTATATAGATCCACCATTTCTTCTCTTGGTACAATACCTAAAAATTTACAGTTTTTTGGTGGATTCTCCTGTAATTTCTTTAATTCTTCATACCCATCCGTAATGCGACCAAACGAAAAGCCTCCAGCCCATACAAATTGTACGTCTGGCATTTGTTTAGCAACATCCACAAAATCAAGTACACCCTTACGTGTTTGTACCTGACCGGCTCCAAGCACGACAAAAGCATCTTTGGCTACACCATATTTTTCGCGAATCGCAGTACATTCCTTGTCGGATTTTCGATAGAATTTCTCCTTAGATACATAGTTAGGAATATAATAGATTTTTTCTCGATCAATCCCATATTCGACTAAAGCATCAATAAAGCTTGGATTTACAACAACCAAACGATCCGCACTCTTATAGAATTGAATCAAATAAGAACGGAATACATTCAATAATGGTGCTGGAATCTTTAGACTACCTTCTAGAGTATCTGGTAAAAAATGACAATAGGCTACATTAGCTGCCTTATGATTTTGCATCTTTACATAGAAAGTAGGATCCACTGTATGAAAATGCTGAATATCCGGTGTTTTTATCCAATTGTTGATACCCACTTCAAAGATATCACTAGCCCCTTCTTTAATTAGATTGACCTGTTCTTCATAGGCACTGCCTACGCCTTGGCCATCTACTTTATCTGCACTTGAATACATTATAATTCGTATTTTATCTTCCATAAAAATTACACTTCTTTCATCCTTATTATTATATCGCATCTACTATTTGTATGTCCAACTTTCAAAAAAGCAAATGAAAAGCCCCTTTAGCGGGGCTTCTCAAGAAAGTTTTAAGAAAGGGAATTTGATTATGAAGTGAGCCACTATCTTTGGCTCAATAGTATATTACTAAACAATAAAGTGATAGATGTAGTTATATTATGTGAAATTATGTTAACATATGACACAATTATTGTTATTTTTAGTTAATATTTGAAAAAATTAAATCAAAATATACAAATTTTACTTTTCTTCAAACAAATCAATCTTCTTTAATACACTCTTTTTCCCATTTCTATGAGATATAAATCCTAAAACTGTAAATGTACCCGATAAGATAAGTCCAATTAAGGCAATCCATTTAACTACATTACGAAAACTCATAGGAATATTTGGAAACATTGGATCTGTCATTCCAGACCATCCCCAGTATGTCACTGCAGCAAATACAAGTGTAAGAATAAAGGCATTTCTGACCATTCTTCCCACTTTAATAACCATTTCATTTTCTCTTTGAATTGCTTCTGCAAGCTGATCTCTTTCTTTGCGGCTCAAACTCATAATGAATACTCCTTTTTAAATACAAATATAAATATATTATAAGAAAAAAAGACAGGCCTAACAAGTTAAGCCCGCCTTTAAATGTCTTAAGTGATTATCCTAAGAATCCTACAACAGATCCTACGAATCCGATAACTACGAACAATAACAATACTTTAATTGGAGTAACGTTTTTCTTAGCCATCAACCACCAAGCAAACAATACGAATAACATTGTTAAGATCTTAGGGAATGCTCCATCTAATTTAGATCCTAATGTTACGTCTGTTAACTTACCAGTTTCTGCATCATAAGATTGTGTAATTACTAAGTTAGTCGAAATTGAAACCCAAGAAGCTGCCATCGCACCAACGATAACTTGTCCCATAACCAATACAGATTCACGGAATGCAGTTGCTTTTTCACCAACTAACAATTCAACAGCACTACCACCTAATTCATAACCTTTGAAGTATACGAATTTTTGGAACCAAATTGAAGTTAAGTTCCATACGATGATATAGAATAATGGTCCTAAAACAGATCCACCTTCTGCAAAACCTAATGCGATACCTAATAAGATAGGAATATATGTACCAACGATCAATGAGTCACCAATACCTGCCAAAGGTCCCATAAGACCAGCACGGATACCGTTGATCATTTCATCATCGATTCCTTCAGCTCCGTTTGCACGAGCTTCTTCCAAACCAGCTGTGATACCAACTACGATAGATCCAATCTGAGGTTCAGTATTAAAGAATGGGTAGTAAGTAGTCATTTTTTCACATTGTTCTTCGTGAGAAGGATATAATTCTTTGATAATTGGAAGCATTGACCACATGTAACCAAATGTCTGCATGTGTTCGTGTGAGAAACATGTTAAGTTTCCATACCACCAACGCCAGAAAGAACTATTTAATGTTTTCTTAGAAATCTTTTTCATAATTAAATGTCCTCCTCATCATCATAATCTACAGAAGCACCACCAACAGCACCTGTAGCTTTCATCATTGTCATTTGGTAGTTAATCAATGCGAATACACCACCAACAACTGTAGCAGCAATTAATGTTAATCCCATAGAAGCAGCTAAAGCGAATCCGAACATGAAGTAAATCAAGTCAGAAGTCTTAGATACTACTGATTTTAACAAGATACCAATACCTACTGCAGGAAGTACTGATCCTACTGATAAGATAGCTTTTACATACCATACTTCAGTATTTAAGCTCTGGAACAATTCAGCTACGGCTCCAGATCCATAGTAGCAAAGTAAAGTAACTGGCAAGAATGATAATACAAAGTGTGAAATTAGTGGGAGAACAACATCAACTTTTCCTAAGCAATCCAAGTTTCCTTTATCCAATTGAGCCCAGCCCCAGTGTTGCCAAATAAGGTTCATCATAGCTGTTCCGTAGAATAAAGTAATACCGATTACACCAGTCATGGCTGAGATACTAGAAGCTAAACCTTGTGCTTCAGTTCCTCCAAAATCCATACCTGCTGCTTTTGCTCCAACATAAGCCAATGGAATACCGATGTAACTTACGGCACGTAAGTCAGATGCGACTGTTCCACCAGGTGTAACCAATGCGATCCACATTACCTGCATTGGGATACCAATTTGAATACATCCAGATACATCACCTAGGATCAAACCTACGAATAATGATGCAACTAATGGACGGTTCAACGTGTAGTTACCTACTGTTGTACCTAAACAAGCGATAGTACTTGCTGCTGTACAACTCATAAGTCCGATTAAAATTGCTTGTAACCAACTCATTATAAATCTCTCCTTTTTCTCTATTTATCTTAATCTGTTTACTATTCCCACTATTAGTAACCAAATTTAGATCTAAATTTGTCCCAAGTACCGATTGCAGTTTCTTTTAATAACGCAAACAATACTGTGTAACCAGCGTTTGTCAATGCTTCACAAGCATCAGCTTCTTCTTGAGTAATTGACTGGTTTTGACCTAATTTTGTAGCTCCTGGACGATCATTACATGGTCCGATAACTACTGTTTTAACATCGTTAGGTACGAATCCATCGTCTACTAACAATTCTTTCATATCCACTGGGTTTTTAGTGATCAAGAAATATCTCTTATTAGAATTCTTAACTGTTTCAGCTTTTTCTCTCCAGTGTTCTTTTGTCCATACAAATACTTTCTTGTCTGTACTAGCCTTGAATGACTGTGTCAATACAGGAGTAGTAGCAGCTTTGTCGTTAACTGCGATAATTCCATCACAAGGGTATTCTTTAGACCATCTTGTAACAATCTGACCGTGGATAATACGATCATCAACACGAATAAAACTAATCATTATATGTCCTCCTTTATTCTGTTTA
The DNA here is from genome assembly GCF_934754935.1 of uncultured Holdemanella sp. Classification (GTDB taxonomy): domain Bacteria; phylum Bacillota_I; class Bacilli_A; order Erysipelotrichales; family Erysipelotrichaceae; genus Holdemanella. The sequence goes on from NZ_CAKVJB010000013.1 coordinate 27,509, forward strand.
TGCCTTCGCTATATGCGTTATAGCCAAATCCTATAGATCTTCGTCGTCATCATCAGAAGCAACTGTGAAATCAGTCAATCCTGTACGACCTTCACTTAATAATGTATCTTTTAAATCTTGTACATTATCGAAATTATCTTTCATCAATACAGCAGTGATTGCAAGTGGCATATTCATACCAGCAATTACTAATGTATTTTGTAGCAATCCTCTTTGATCTAATACATTCAATGCATTTGTAAATGGAGAACCACTCAAAATATCAGCTAATAAAATAACTTGATCATCTTCTTTGAAATCTTTGATCAACTCAGCAAAGTTAGATGCAAATTCGTCTGCGCTCATTCCGTCCTTTAAGCTTGTAGACAATACATCTTCGCGATCTCCCGTCATCATTTTAACGGCACTGTGTAATCCTGGGGCAAATTCGCCATGGCTTACCATAACTACATATTTCATTATTTTTTCCTCCGCGTTTCTTACTTACTCACATTTTACAATAAATATGTTAGCGTTTTCAAGCACTTTAACACATATTTTCACATATTTTTACGACTTTTAAACATGAGCATCACATAGAATACACATTCATTATAACCCGATTGTAAACCTTTTCAATTCTCATATGTCACTACTTTTAAGTGACAAATGTCATTAAAAAAGAAACAGCATTACTGTTTCTCTAAAAATATATTCAATTCATCATTCAATTTCTGCAAGGTAGATTCAATATCTTCATTCGTATCAATAAGCCTTCGTATCTCGCTATCTGCCATCGAATACAATTGATCATATCCATCTATTTTCTTTACTGTGATTGCACGCTCCATCATGTCATCAAAGAAATCCAAATTATAACTTGAATCCATGGGTGCATCCTCTTGAATGTATTTAGTCACATTTTTTGATGTTGACACATTCTTTAAAACCGATACTCCTTGTGAATACTTAAATAAACTCTCTTGGGTTGTCTCGTCATAACAAAGTAATTTTAAAAATTCCCAAGCCATTTTTTTGTTTGATGACATTTTACTAATTCCACAAAGTAAACTATCCATTCGAGATACATTATAACCATCAGGTCCTGCTGGCATTGGCAAACAATCCCATTCAAAATTCGAATATTTTTTTACACTCCAAGGATATGGTTTATACGTTCTATACTCACTAAACATCATAGGACAAAAGGCAACCTTACCCTTATCAAACATTTCACTTGTGACATTCTGATTTCGATTCAAACGGTTTAATTTGCGCACAAAATCAATAGCTGAGTAAACATCATCATTGGATAAAGTACACTTCATACTTTCTTCATCATACAACGCCTGTCCATTCGAACTTAATGCATTTTGCCAAGTATATCCATACTCTCCAAACTGATCGATTTCTCCATCCCCATCCGTATCCACTGTCAACTTTTCGCAGATGGAATAAAAATCATCCCATGTCCAATTGACACTAGGAGTCGTAATTCCATTTTCTTCCAACAACGTTTTATTTACGAACATCAAAGTCGGTGAACTTTCATATGGAAGAGCATACTGATGATTATAAATATTACCGGAATTTAATGTTGTTGAAAAATAACGACTCTGATCAAAATTAGCATCCGTCTGCATATATGTATCTAATGGTTCTAACATGCCAACCTTGGCATAAGTTGATAAATCATCACTCAAAACCATAAAGACATCAGGAAGTTTTCCATCCAAGGCTTCTTTAGAAATCCAGCTTGAATAATCATCTTTTAAAATACCACTCACATATTCTACTTGTACATTCGGATGTGTTTTCTCAAACCTTTTGATCACATCATCAATGATTTTGCCACTTTTAGGACTTGGAACATTCCAGTTACTACCCGCAAAAACACCAATCGTTAAAACAGTTGGTTTTTGCGTATAATAAAACATTCCTGCAAGACAAAATACTAATAAAATTGCCAAAAACTTTTTTAGTTGATTTTTCACCATTATTTATTTCCTCTAGACAAATACCAAATCGCAAGTTGGGTACGATCTCTTAATTCTAATTTATCCAGAATCACACTTAAATAATTTCGAATCGTTCCTTCACTAAATCCTAATTTTTGAGCAATTTCTTTATTGGAATAACCATGCCCGATTTGAGCGATGATTTTTTGTTCCGTATCACTAAAATCATATTCTTTTTCTTCGCCATCGAAACTTACTTCAGTATGCGAATTTGCCATCTGCGAAAAGAATTGTGCAACTTTACCTGCAACATTTGGATTGAAACAAGCTCCTCCAGATAAAACATTATGAATGGCCGTACTTAATTCTTCTAAGGAACATCCTTTCAATAAATATCCACTTGCTCCATATTTTAAGGCATCATAAATATATTCATCATCATCAAACGTTGTTAATATGATGACTTTAATATTTGGATATTCTTTTTTCACTATTCGCGTACAATCTACACCACTCATATTTGGCATACGTACATCCATCAAGATAATATCTATACTCTCTGTTTTTAATGATTCTAATACTTCTTGTCCACTGCCAACCACTTTTACAACTTCAAAATCCGGATCGGAATCTAAAATGATCTTTAAACTTTCTCTTATGAGCTGCTGATCATCCGCAATCATGATTTTAACCATTCTTTTCTCCTCTTCTCATTGGTATTTCTACAATCAATTCAAATCCATTATTTCCGTAATAACGAATTCTTCCCTGCAATAAATTAATACGTTCTGCCAAATGATGAATTCCAAAACCTGCTTTTACATTCTTACATCCTTGACCATTATCTTCAATAATTATAATCAAATTATTCTCTGCCTGTGCAATCGAAACATATATTTTTGTCGCATGCCCATGTCTTACAGAATTGGTCATTCCTTCTTGCACAACACGATATACAATTTCTTCTTCATCTGCATTCAAATTCACCAAAGGCAAATGACACAAATAAAGAATGGTCACATCAGTCAATTTCTGATAATCCATGATCATCATATCCAACGCTTCTTTTAATGAATAACGATCCAACGCATCTGGCTTTAATTTATCCACAGAACGTCTAACATCGGTTAAGCCTCGTTTTGCGCTCTCTTCCAATATGCCCAATTGTGCTTTTGTGACATTGACATCCTTATCAATCATGACCTTACAAGCTTCTAAACCAACACTTAACCCCGTTAAAGTATGTCCTAATGTATCATGAATCTCTCGAGCAAGCCTATTTCTTTCTTTTGTCTCACCCATTTTTTCACGCAAATTCGCATAGCCCTTTAATTGAATATTCAAACGCTTCAATTCAGCATTTAAAGCCGCAAATTTTTGTGTTTCATCCATTTGTTTCTGCAAGTACATAAAGATATACGCAATAAATAATACAATATTTAAATTGCTTAAAGTCACTTCAATTCCAAGTAATAATCCTTGTGTTGTTGAATTATATACAGATAGATATTCTTGAAATGAAATCATTGGAATATAGTTTGATAAATATCCATAGTTGGAAAGCATGTAAGCCAAAAAGACAAGTATGATGCAAATGGAACGATCAACTGGTTTATCCACATAGAGTAAGCTATCCGCAATAATCAAATATAAGATACATGTTGTACTAAAGGATATATTCTTCATAATCAATAAACTCAAAAAGAGTTCAATCAATATAGGAATAATTTGATGGTGATTAAAAAACTTGATTTTTTTACGCATTGTCACAAAACAGAACAATCCAACAAATCCGAATACAGCTATATAAAAGGATCGAATAGGTACATTAGACAAGGTAGAAATACTCTTAATAAAATCAGAGGCATAACCGCTTTGTGTCACATGAACTAGCGTATAATACATCACTATTGCGGTGTACCAGACGGTAAAAAAACTAAAGAGCCACATACAGACGTAGACAATCCAAACATTATATTTTTTAATATTTTGTATCATTGCCAGCCCTCCGTAGAATAATCTTGAACATTATCTTTTGTGATGATCTGTACAGGACTCACTTCATTTTTATTTTGAATTGTTTCTTGAGAAAACAATTTATAAATGATTTCCCCCGCCTTTTTACCAAATGTCTTTGGAGATTGTGCCACAGTTGCAGCCATCTTCCCTTCTGCAACCATCTCCTTGGCTTCTGGTGTTCCATCAATGCTATATACAAATTTTCCGTCCAGCATATTATTTGCCGAAAGTGCTGCCATAGCACCCATTGCGCTCGGATCATTTAAACACATCACAACATCAAAATCTTTTCCTTCCTGGATAAAAGATTCCATTTTAGGCATAGCCACCTCTAATTGTCCTTCGCATTCAATTCGCTTGACTACTTTATAATTTGGGTTGGACTGAATAGTATCTTCAAACCCTTTAATACGTAAGTAACCAGAACGAGTCGTCGAATGTTGAAGAAGTACAATATTGGCATAATCCAATTTATTCATCATATCTTTGGCACATTGTACACCTGCATCATAGTTGTCACTGACTATACTATAAGTCACATATTTATTATCTTTTACTTCTGTATCCACAATAATCACAGGAATATGTTTTTTGTAGGCAAGCTTTAAAGAATCTTTTAAACACTCATAATCAACTGGCGTAATCACTAAAGCATCCACTTGTTGATCCATTAAATATTGAATTTGTTCCTTCTGCTTCTTTAAACTCATAGCTGGATCTAAAGTAATCAATTGATCACCATGTTCTTTGACTACTTTCGAAATCTCCTCATTCACCACTGAATAGAATGTGTTATTGTAGGTCATATATGTTGCACCAATCTTATGTGGTTCTCGGGAATTATAAATCATATTCGCTTGTGTTATCGTATTGATAAAATAGTTACTTCCAACCGCAAAGGCCAGACAAAATGTGAAACAAAAGATAATATACGCAAATGATTTTGGCTTATCCATTCAAATCCTCCTTTCCATACAGAAAATGCCGCATTACTGCGACATTATAAAATCTTTTGTAGAACATATACAAGGATTGCGATCACAATAGGGACAATAAAAATCATGGAATATCCACGTACAAATTTTGTCTCCAATGCCTTGAATCCTAAATCATCATAATAAAATCTTTCATCATCCGTCTTACCAACTACACCCTCTTCCATTAAATTTGAAATTGTATAGCTGATTGTTGAAGTTGCATATGGCAAGTTTTTAAATGCACTTACATCCACTGCACTCTTTTCATCCACTGCCCCTCTTTTTTTCAAAGTATCCATGACCATTGAAGCAGCCGTTGCCTTGGCCCCTTTTTTTCTTTTTCTAGACATTTTCTTTCCTACTTTCTATATCTATAGCTTGAGCTACACTCTTAACACTCACCCCAAAAGTTTTTAAACTTTCAGGCGCATGATTCATCACATATGTATTGTTTAAATTTTTTAATATGCATAAATCATTTTCGCCATCCCCAATAAAAATCGCATTTGGAATTGGCAAATGACAAAAAGCTTCCCACTTATTTGTACCTTTTTTTGTGATTTCAATATAATCTTTTGAAGTAGCCATGACTTCATAATTTTTAAACAAGTCTTTAAATTGATTTAATAATAAATCTAAATCATCTTCAACATACATACTTAATTTAGCCAATCCTAAATTTCGCGTATTTAAATATTCCAATATATCTACATTTGAAAACTGACCTAAACTTGGTTGTTTCTTTTCAAAAATATTAAGACGATCTTTACCATAACATGCGATTGGATAGTAGCGATTTCCTAATTCATCTGTATAGAACAAGTCCACCTTATATTCTAGAATCTCTTTACACATTTGAATGCCATCATTTAAATCGATTAAAGAAGAATATACATTTTTATCTTTATAATATGCATTGGCCCCATTATCCGTAATCATACATTCACAAGACAATTGATATTTAGAAGCAAGTTCCATACAAAAAGCATGATCTCTTCCTGTCACAAATCCAAATGAATGTTTTTGTGTCCAATGATGAATCGAATTCACGTCTTCCTCTGTAATAGTTCCATTTGAATCCATTAAAGTTCCATCTAAATCTGAAAGAAACAACATTATTTACGACGCTCTTTCTTCGACTTTTTAAATGCCTTTTGTCTTTCTTGTAGCTTTTCGCCAATTTTCTTAGTAACAACAATTTTATCACGATTGCTCATTAATACTGTGCAATTGTGTGTGATGACACCATTTTTAAATTCAAAATTTGCGAGCATGCGATAACGGTAATATGTATCTTCAAAGAAGAAGCCATCTTCTGTAAAATAAACACGGCGATGTGTATATGAATCAATAGCTAATCCTAAAAATACAAGTCCTATGCATCCGTATGCTAAATAGTAATAATAGGTTTGTCCATTAGTAGCTAATGTTGGAGCCATGAACATTAAAATAAATGCCACAACAGCCATCGCAACCATGACCCATACCCAATATCCACCATCTACCATTGTTTCATAATGTTTATGTGAATTTTTAAAGTTTTCAAATTCTTTTTTATAAGCAATTCCACCTTTTAAACTTTGATAAAAAATGAATGCCATATATCCAACTAATACCACACCAACTATGACTTTAAAAAATATATTATTTGAATCCATAAATCATTCTCCTTCTTAACCACAATAAGCATTATAGCATCATTTCATGCTATAATAAAAGCGTTGTTGGAGGTAGTTTATGGAAGAAAATATGCTGGCGTTAATGAAACGTTTAAATAGTTCAAGTCAATTTCTTCAAAGCAATGACATGCGTGTTACAGAAGTTCGTCATGGTTTTGCGAAAGTAGAGATGATTATTGATGAACAAATTTTAAATATACATGGCTTTGTCCATGGTGGAGCCCTATTCTCTTTGGCAGACACAGTAGCAGGCGCTGCAAGCTTTGCGACAGGAAGAGATAGTGTTACACTTACGGGTACAATCAATTATATTAAGCCTGGGCGTGGTGGTAAATTAATTGGAATTGCCCAAGAAATTTCAAGCGGAAGAACAACAGGAGTTTATGAGGTATTCATCTTTAACGATGAAAATGTACTTCTTTCTCGTGCCACATTCACAATGTTCTTCTTAGATTCAGACAAGATGAAAAAAAAGAAAGAGCAGAAATAAGCTGCTCTTTTCATTTACTTAAATGCTCTTTTAAATCTTTCAAAAGGCGATTCGGCTTGTCCAGATTTTAATTCTTCGTATAGCTCTCTTTCTCTACGAGATACTTTACGTGGAATTTCAACCTGTACTTCTACAAATTCATCCCCTTGTCCTGAACGTGCTTTTACACCTTTTCCTTTTAGACGGAATTTAGTGTTCGGCTGTGTTCCTTCAGGAATCTTCAATTCAACATCACCATACACAGTTGGTACTTGAATTGTACATCCAATTGTCGCATCAATTGAACTAATTGGAACTTTAATGAAGATGTTATTGTCTTCACGTTTGAAAGTAGGATGTGGTGTAACCATAATTTCGATGTATAAATCGCCATTAGGTCCTCCATTTGTTCCTCTCTCTCCTTTTCCTGGAATACGAATCTGTTGACCTGATTGAATTCCTGCTGGAATTTTAATATCCAATTTTACACGACGGTGCTCATATCCTTTACCATGACAATGTGAGCATGCACGTGTAACTTTCTTACCTGTACCATGACAATCTGGACATACGCTTTGTTGCTGAATCACACCAAATGGTGTTCTTTGTTGAGACATAACATATCCAGAACCATGGCATGTAGGACATGTCTGTACATCACTTGGGCTTTCTGCTCCAGATCCGTTACAATGTTTACATGTTTCATCGACATCCAATGAAATCGTTTCTGTTTTGCCAAAAATTGAATCCATGAAATCAATGCGCATCTGCATGTAACGGTCTTGTCCTTGTCGCGGTTGATTGCTTGAACGGCGAGATCCTCCACCGCCAAATCCTCCACCAAAGAACGAACCGAAGATGTCTCCTAAATCACCAAAGTCTGTGAATCCGCCAGAGAATCCACCACCTTGTCCAAAGGCTCCATCCATACCTGCATGACCAAATTGGTCATATGTAGCACGCTTTTTCTCATCGCTTAATACTTCGTAAGCTTCATTGATTTCCTTGAACTTATCTTCAGCTCCAGGTTCATGATTTCGATCGGGGTGATATTTCATGGCCAATTTTCGATAGGCCTTTTTAATTTCATCTGGTGTAGCACTTTTACTTACACCAAGCACTTCATAATAGTCACGTTTTTCTGCCATGTGAATCCCTCCATACGATACGAAGAAGTTCTAGCAAGGCTAGAACTTCAAATGTTGCTTATTTATTCTACTTCTCAGTGAATTCACCGTCAACTACATCATCACCTGAATGAGTTTGTGTTGATTGTGAAGCTGCATCACCATTTGGTTGGTTATACATTGCTTGTCCTGCTTGCATTGCAGCCTTTTCAAGCATGTCTAACTTAGATTTTACTTCTTCCATGTTATTTTCATCTAAAGATTTTTGTAGATCATCACGCAATTTCTTAGTTTCTTCAGCTTGTTTTGGATCGATCTTATCTTTATTGTCTTCTAACATTCCATCGATTTGTGCAATGAAGCCTTCAGCTTTGTTACGTAAATCAATTTCTTCTTTACGTTTTTCATCTTCAGCCTTGTTATCTTCAGCTTCACGAACCATACGATCGATTTCTTCATCACTCAATCCACTAGAGTTTTGAATTGTGATGTGTTGTTCTTTACCAGTACCCTTATCTGTAGCACTTACGTGTACGATACCATTGGCATCAATATCGAACTTAACTTCGATTTGAGGAACACCACGACGAGCAGGTGCAATTCCATTTAATTGGAAGTTACCTAATTCTTTGTTGTCGTTAGCCATTGGACGTTCACCTTGTAATACACGGATATCTACAGCAGGTTGGTTATCAGCAGCTGTTGAGAAGATTTGTGATTTACTTGTTGGAATTGTAGTGTTACGAGGAATTAATACTGTCATAACTCCACCCATAGTTTCAATTCCTAATGATAATGGTGTAACATCTAGTAATAATACGTCGTTTACATCACCAGAGATAACTCCACCTTGGATTGCAGCACCCATCGCAACAGCTTCATCTGGGTTAACAGAGTGGTTAGGATCTTTTCCTAATGCTTTACGTACTGCTTCTTGAACAGCTGGAATACGAGTAGATCCACCTACCAATAATACTTCATCGATATCTGATTTAGACAATTTAGCATCTCTTAATGCATTTTCAATTGGAATCAATGTACGTTCTACTAAATGTTTAGTCATATCATCAAATTTAGCACGAGTTAATGTTGTATCAAAGTGCAATGGACCAGCAGGACCTGCTGAGATAAATGGTAAGCTGATTTGTGTCTGCATTACACCACTTAAATCTTTTTTAGCTTTTTCAGCAGCTTCTTTTAAACGTTGCATTGCCATTGGGTCTTGTGACAAGTCAATTGCGTTGTCTTTCTTGAATGTATCAACCATCCAGTTTACCAATACGTTATCGAAGTCATCTCCACCTAAGTGAGTATCTCCGTTTGTTGATAATACTTCAAATGTTCCATCAGCTAAATCAAGGATACTAACATCGAAAGTACCTCCACCTAAGTCATAGATTAATACTTTTTCTTCTTTATCAATTTTATCAATACCATAAGCCAATGCTGCAGCTGTTGGTTCGTTGATAATACGTTCTACTTCTAATCCAGCAATCTTACCAGCATCTTTAGTTGCTTGACGTTGTGCATCGTTGAAGTATGCAGGAACTGTAATAACAGCCTTTGTTACTTTTTCTCCTAAGTAATCTTCTGCATATGATTTTAAGTATTGAAGAATCATTGCACTAATTTCTTGTGGTGTATATGATTTTCCTTCAGCTTCTACTTTTTCATTAGTTCCCATTAAACGTTTAATTGAACTAATTGTATTTTTGTTTGTGACTGCTTGACGTTTTGCCGCATCACCAATAATACGTTCTCCATCTTTGAACGCAACAACACTTGGTGTTGTACGATTTCCTTCTGGGTTAGGAATTACTTTACTATCTTTACCTTCCATAACCGCAACACAGCTATTTGTTGTACCTAAGTCAATACCAATAATTTTACTCATGATAATTACCTCCCTATTCGCTTACTTTTACTAATGCTGGTCGTAAAATACGATCCTTCAACATATATCCTTTTTGTAATACCTCAATAACCATTCCACTTTCAACGCCTTCTTTTTTCTCTTGCATTAAAGCTTGCATTGTATTGTGGTCGAATGGTTTATCGGCTGCATCTATTTCCTGTACGCCTTCTTTTTCCAGCACACCTTTCAATTGTTTATGAATCATCTCAAAACCTTTGACATAATTCTTAATTGTTTCATCCTCGGTTTGTACTTTCAAAGCCATTTCCATTGAATCAAGAATTGGCAAGATTTCCGTTGCTGGCTGTTGGAAGCGATATTTTCGAGTAGTATCTGCATCTTTCTGTAGTCGTTTCTTCATGTTTTCTGTATCTGCATAAGCACGTGCTACATCATTTTTTGCCTTGTCTAATTCCGCCTTCAAACCTTCAATGATTTCATCTGAACTTGGTTCTTTCTTTTCTTCAACTACTTCTTCAGCTGTCTCTTCAACAACTTCTTCATTTACTTCTTTATTTTCTTCTTTATTTTCTTCTTTGCTCATCGTTGGCACCTCCCTTATTGTTGTCTGTCCCAAAGACGTCTTCGATGACATTTGACATATAATCCATCAAGGCTACGACCTTGGAATATTGCATTCGATTTGGACCAACAACCATTAATTGTCCTTCCTCATCGCTGTTATAATGGAACTTTGTTGTTAATACCGAACAATCTCCAATTTGTAACAACTCGTTTCTTTCACCAATTTGGATTGCTACATTTCCCTCCTGATCCGTCCATTGATGGAATAAACTTCCATTTTCCAATATACGCATCATTTGTTTCAACTTATTGATGTCGCTAAATTCTGGTTGATACAACATATTGCTTCGTCCAGAAACGGCAACTTTTTCTGTCGCAAATCGCATAAAGGCTGAAACGAACGCTTCAAACAAAACTTCATGTCGAACAAGTTTTGCTGCCATCATTGGTTCAATTTCTTTCATCTTATCAACGACATTTTCAATTGGCGTTCCTACTAATTGGTCATTTAATAAATCTGTACAATTTTGAATATCTTGCATAGATACATCCGTACCAAACTGGAACACTTTATTTTCTGTATGTCCTTGATTTGTGACAATGATTGCAACAGCACTTTGATTGTTGATTGGAATCAACTGTACATGCTGTAAAGTCTGATGCCTACTATCAGGTCCTAGAACAACACTGGTTAAATTTGTCATATGAGACAAAATATCACAACTCTTTTGAACAACTTCTTCTAACGAATAATGCCTTTCACTAAAAACCTGCTGTAAAGCATTCTTTGTAGAAGAATCCAAATCCGCTTCCATAAGATGTTCAACATAGTACCTGTAGCCTTTTTGACTCGGAATTCGACCACTCGAAGTATGTGTCTTCTCTAATAATCCCAATTTTTCAAGAGTTGCCATCTCATTACGGATGGTCGCTGATGAAACTGGGAAATCTAGAAGTTCCATCAAAGTCTTCGAACCAACAGGTTCTGCACAACGAGTGAACTCTTCAACTATTGTTTTAAAGATTATCTTTTGACGTTGTGTGATTTCCATTGTGAAGACCTCCTTCTAGCACTCATTTTCCTCGTCTGCTATTAGTATATCACAATTTTTAGCACCGTCAACAATTGAGTGCTAAATTTAAATTAAAAAATTAAGGATACGAACATTCGTACCCTATCATTAAGCTTTCATCAATAGCTTTTTGATTGAATCTTCACTTACTGAGAAGATCGATGCGATAACTTTAACACTAAATCCTTTTTCTAGCATGGTTTGGTATACTTCGGATTGTTTTAGTGCAATGCCTTGTTCAATTCCTTGCTCAATTCCTTGTTCAATGCCTTGTTCAATGCCTTGCTCAATTCCTTGTTTGATACCCATCTGGATTCCTTTGTTTGTCGATTCTTCAAACATTTCATCTAATGCTCTACACACTTTTACATCACCCTTTTCACTTTTCTGGTAGATATTCAATAGCTCTTTGTTCTTTGTCACTACATACGCAAAATATAGTGCATCACGATTAAACTCTCGATCTAGATCTTCTTTTAATATCTGCTTTGTATAGATCATTCGCAATAGATCGAATAAGTCCTGTGTTGCCTTTTCACCTGTATTATACTTGTGATTTGTGTTTAGCTCAATCAGATTCAGTTTAAACTCATTGAACATTTCTTCAAATCCAGGATGTATGATTTCTAGTTCACTCAATCTTTTAGCGGCATTCCATTTGGATTCACCCACATATAAGACGACTGTTAAAATCATTGGAAGTCTTGTATGCATAGGTATATGCTTCTTAAAGTTTTGACGAATATAACGCATACGAGCAATACTTTCATATTCCATAACTCTTGCGACCATAGATGGATCGACATAGCTCTGACTTTCAATCACGAACAAATCTAAATATGTACCATCCTCATATCGTTTGATGATATCCACATGCTTACTTGATACATTCATGACAAGTTCACTGTTTTCATCCTTAAGATATTCAGGCTTTAACACTTGCTTCCCATCGAATAAAAGTGCATTGAAGATCGAGACAAAGTTTTTGGGTTGTCCTAAAAACTTCTTAGACTCAATATCAATCGAATTCAAGATAACTCCTCCTTTCTCTTCTCTCTAATACGAAAAAAAAGAAGGAAATTTTAGAAAAGATGCATATTTTGACAATTTCACATAATTCATTTTGATTTCACAACATTTACCAAAGTTATACTAAATTTATGACAACATAGAATGTTATTCTATAAGTGCCTTAAAGATAAGGCAATGAATATAGAAATAAACCAATATTCATATCTCTCTCCTAAAAATAATAATAAACAAAAAGAAGCCATTCTAGACGCCAACACTAGAATGGTTTTCTTGTTCTGTATGAACCGTACAATCATCTATCTTTTCTACATTATTCATTTTCTTATGTGATAAAATTTAAATATAAGAAAGAAGGTGCCTTTTATGTGGAACAGACAACAAGTTAAAGAACAAGCCAAACAAATCATGAAAAGAAACTATTGGAAGATGTTTGTGGTAACACTTCTTGCAGGAATATTGACTGGTGAAAAAACAACCATTATTGAAAGAGTACAAGATTTTGCGTCAAACAACCTTTCTTATGATGCCCAACCTATATTTTATTCACCCAATTTTCAATATATATTTTATTCCTTTATTTCTGTTGCCAGTATTCTTGGAATACTCTATACAATCTTTATTGGTAATGTTATTGTGGTTGGAAAGAACGGATACTTTATTAAGAATCATAATGACAATCCTGAACTTAGTGAAATCTTTAATGGTTTTAAAGGTAACTACTTAAATGTTGTGAAAATCATGTTCTTAATGGATTTAAAAACACTACTATGGCTATTCCTATTTATAGTACCTGGACTAATTAAGGCTTATGAATATTCTATGATTCCGTATTTATTGGCAGAGAATCCTGATCTTTCCGCTTCCCAAGCCTTCTCTCTATCCAAACAAATGACCACTGGACAAAAGATGGATCTATTTGTCTTAGATTTATCTTTTATAGGATGGGTTTTTCTAGGTTTAATATGTTGCGGAATTGGACTATTATTTGTACAACCATATCCAGAAGCCACAAAAGCAGAGGTTTATTTGATTTTAAAACAACAAGTATAGGAGGAATTATATATGTTTGAAAAAGTTGATATTCACAGTCTAAGCTTCAATCCTTTTGATAAGATTGGAAAAGACTGGCTACTCATCAGTGCCACAAAAGAAGGGAAAACCAACACTATGACTGCGTCATGGGGAACACTTGGTCACTTATGGAATAAGGATGTTGCGATTATCTTTATTCGTCCACAAAGATACACAAAAGAATTCGTTGATGAAAGTGATACATTCACCCTATCTTTCTTTGATGATAAACATAAAGAGCTATCTTACTTAGGCACAAAATCAGGTAAAGATGAAGATAAGATTTCAAATGTGAACTTTCACATTGAAATGGTAGATGGAAATCCTACATTTAAAGAGGCAAAAGAAGTCTTTATTTGTAAAAAAATCTATGTTGGAAAACTAGAAAAAGAACATTTCTTATTGCCTGAAATTTACGAAAAGAATTACCCACTTAATGATTTACACTATGTATATATTGGAGAAATTACAGATGTCTATTCAAACAAGTAAAATTATTCATATCAATAACGAACACATATTTGGTGCTACTACACTAAAAGATATTACACTTCCTGAAAAGAATAATACCGCACTACATGTATGTATTGATTCAGAAGCTGTTATGATCAACCGCAAAAGATTAGCTGAAGAATTAAATATGCCCCTAGATAATTGGGCACTTCCTTGGCAAAAGCACACAAACAATATGGCCCAAGTTACTTCTAGTGATAAAGGTAAAGGTGCCTACGATAAAAATACAAGCATTATGAATGTAGATGCCGTATATACTACAGAACCAAACATACTAATTGGCGTATTTACAGCAGATTGTTTAGGCATTCTAGTAGTTGACGAAACAACACCATGTATTTGTGCCATCCATTCCGGATGGAAAGGAACCACTTTAGAAATCACTAAAAAATGCTTGAGCGAATTAATTGAAAAAGATTTGATTCATCCTGAATCTTGTCATGTGTATTTTTCTCCAAGCATCCAATATGATTCTTTAGAAGTAGGTATGGAAGTTGTTGATCAGATGAAACAAATCAGCATTGACACCACTCCATTCATTCGTTATATGCCAAATGAAAAAGCCTATATTGATAATCAAGGTATTAACATTGAAATGTGTAAAAAATTAGGTATCCAAGATAAAAACATTCATCCAAGTAAATATGATACAAAAAAAGAGCTCGACACTTGTTTCAGCTATCGTAACGATAAACAAACAGGCGAACACTTTACATTCGGATATATTAAATAAGCCCAAGCAACTAGCTTGGGTTCTTTTGTCTTTCGCGAAGACGATTATCTAAATTGACCTTGCGATAGATTTCGGCATGCAGTTCATAGAAATCCATAGATTTCAACATGTCCTTTTTTTCTTTCGAACAATCCGGTCTGTCTAGGTAGTATAGAAAATGTGAATCTTGACACATATAGACTACCACGGCAAGTCCACAATCGAGGACATACGTTCTGGCATAAACATTTTTTTGATTATGAACTAGTTCTCTAGCAAAATCTTCTGGTTCAAGATGGACGACTGTACACATTTTTTATACCTCCTTTGACACTTGCATTATGTATGAACGATTGATTCTTCTCAATAATTTAAGTTAATTATTTCGTTTTCCAAGTTTTATTTTATGATTCAAAAGATTTTACATCATTTTAAGTTGGCTACAAAAATTTTAATCTTTAACGCTATCTCTTGCCTTAATTCCAATACATTCATATTTCTTAATTCTTCTTTTTTAGAAACATCAACATCTAAACGATCCAAATAATAAAAATCATCACCTTCATAATACCCATACACAATACCGGCAATGCCATTATCCAAAACAATTGGTGTGGGAATCAATTGTTTCATCTTTTTCATCATTGCCTTCGCAAAATCTACTGGATTTAATCGAACTACCATATCTATCACACGCTTTCTTTAGACAACCTCATTATGAACAAAAACAAGATTCAATTCATCAAATACCCTTAAATAATTTGTATTCCAATTTATTTATTCGTTTTCAAAATATTTCATCTATAATTAAATTGGATTCAAAAGAAAAAGGTGAAAACATGTCAAAGAAAAAAGAAGAAAGACAACTTCAAATACGTCAAATCCTAGAAGAAAAAGAGAAATTAAAAGTCAAAGAACTAGCTAAATTGCTTTCTGTTACTCCAGAAACACTACGTAAAGATTTAGATGAACTACAAGAAAGAAAGATATTAGTTCGAGAACATGGCTACGCCAAGATTCAAAGTTCTTCTGTTGAAACTTTTGTCGAATTAAAAGCACAAGAAAACAGAGAAATGAAGAAAGTTGTTGCCTTAGAAGCATTTACACGAATTGAAAATGGTATGACTGTGTATTTGGATTCAGGAAGCACAATTCTAACTGCCATAAGCGCTCTAAAGAATAAGAATGATATCACCATTGTCACCAATTCTATTCTTGTAGCTTATGAATGTGCCAACATGAATTTAAACATTATTATGGCTGGCGGTTTATTATTTAATATTGGAAAAAGAACATATGGACATTTTGCGACAGAAATCATTGACCATTTGAACATTGATTTAGCCATCATGGGAACGGATGCATTCACTGAAAAAAGTCATGGATTCACAACTATTTCTGCCGATGAATTAGGTTTTAAAAGACATGTCATGAATCAATCTGCACAAAAAGTCATGGTCTGTGATGCCAGCAAGGTCAATAATAAAATTAACATTGCACCTTATTCCTTCTGTAAGTTCAATGAATTTGATGAACTCATCACAAACCATTTAACACCCGATCAATATGATGTTGTAAAAACGATCAAGAAAGTAACACAGGTATAGTTTATGTCCAAAAAGAAAGATGAAAGACAATTCAAAATTCGTCAACTTATACAAGATCAACATAAAATCAAAATATCGGATTTAGCTACTTATTTTAACACTTCTAGCGAAACTATTCGTAAAGACATTATTGAATTAGAAGATTCAAAAATCATCAAAAAAGAGCATGGATATGTACTGCTTTTAGAAGAGCCTGATGAAATGCCTATTTCATTAAGAAATCAAGAATATATTGAAGAAAAGAAACAAATCATGAAACAAGCATGTACCTTTATCAAAGAAGGAATGGTTATCTATTTAGATGCCGGAAGTACATGTCAGGCAGGCATCCCTTTTCTTCAATCCATTCATAATATTACGATTGTGACAAACTCCATCTTTGTAGCTTATAAATGCGCAAAACTTAATATGCATGTCATTTTAATTGGTGGAAACATTTCCAACAATGCCTATCGCTCTTATGGAAATTTTGCCAGCGAAACGATTGATTATATTCATATTGATGTTGCGATTTTAGGGACCAAAGGATTTAAAGACAACGATGGATTTACTACTTATGAAAATGAATATGAATTAAAGCGCCATATTCTTCAACAAAGTGAACAAATCATTGTAGTAGCTGATAAAAATAAATTTAATGCACAACCTGAATACACGTACTGTAAATTCAAAGAAGTGGATATATTTATTTCAAATAAATTAACTAAAGAAGAGAAAACACAAATTCAAATCATTCCAGAAATTATAGAGGCAGAAGTTTAAACACTTCTGCCTTATGCGTATGGATGATCAATTGTGAGAACCAAATAAATCTTTTTATCCGATTCAATATGCTTTAGAAGCATCTCTTCAATTTCTTCCTGCGTATATTTTTCTTCAAATGGAATCACTAAATCAAACACTAAATTCACATGTGTTGGCCCGGAAACAATTCTAAAATCATGAAAACCCCATTTTGGATCAATTTGATGAATAGCTTTGACTACTTTTGCACGATACAACTCAGTTTCCGGATCATTTACCTTTACTGGATCCATATGTAAAACTAAATCAATATTCATATTTTCTTTGACTTCACGCTCAATATTGTCAATATGATCATGCGTTTCAAAAATATCTTTTGAAGAATCCACTTCTACGTGAGCACTCGCGAAAATTTTATTTGGTCCATAATTATGTAGCATCATATCATGCACACCTAAAATAGCAGGATGTGCCATGATCCTGTCTACAATATTGTGTACAAGTTCAGGATCCGGTGCTTCTCCAATTAAAGAATTGATCATATCTCTTAATAATCCATAAGCTCCATAAATAATAATTCCTGAAACAACGATACCCATATATCCATCTAAATTGAAATGTAAAACTGGAGACAACAATGTAGATACAAGTACAGCTGCCGTTCCACACACATCACTAATTGAATCCAATGCCGTTGCTTCTAACAAACTAGAATCATATGTTTTAGAAAGTTTCTTATTGTATGTATACATCCAAAATTTAACTATGATAGAAATCAAAAGAATAATGACAGATGCTATTCTAAAATCAATACTTCCCGGATGAATCACTTTAGAAATACTTTCTTTTGCCGTTTCAAAACCAAGAACTAAAATCAATATGCCTACAAACAAAGAAGCAATCGTTTCCGTTCTTTCATGTCCAAATGGATGATCTTTATCCGCTGGCTTATTTGCGAAATGAAAAGATAAAATTGAAATAATATTCGATCCTGCATCCGTTAAGTTATTTACTCCATCTGCTTGAATGGATACCGAATGTACAATGGTACCAATCACAAATTTGATCACAAATAAAAATAAGTTGCTAAATATACCCACAATCCCCGATAATTTACCAACACTCGTTCTTACATCGGCATCTTTTGTATCTTGATAATTCTTTATAAATCTACACACTAAAAAATTCATTATTTACCACCTTCATATTTCTAAAGTATAGCTTACCTAAAGATAAAACACAAAATGAAATAGGTAGTGTGATTTAACTTACGAGTTGAAACCAACAATGAAATCGTATACATTTAATGTATTGGAGGTACATTTTATGATCGAAAAAATTAAGGTCTTAGCTGCCGATGTCGATATGACTTTAAGTGCTAAAAGCAGTCCTTTACCTGAAATCACAATACAAGCTTTAAAAGAACTTCATAATAGAAACGTAAAAATCGGTCTTGCGACAGGACGCGAAATCACGGAAACCGAAAAAACAAAAGGAATGTTTTGGAAATTAGGCTTTGAGTTTGATTTCATCATTGGAATGAACGGAGGTATGATTTATGATCGTAACCTTGATAAGACATTTACAATGGACATGATGAGTATTGAAGAAATGAAAGAAGTCTTAACTTTCTTGATGCCAATTATTGAAGAGAAGAAGGTATCAATAAATGTAGAAGGAAATCAACTACGCAATGTTATGAATATCAGTGATGATTTATTGGATATGTCAAAGCGAAGAAATATTCCACTTATTGATAAAACAGGTGATATTGATGGTTTCTGCGAAAAACCTGTTTATAAGTTCTTATTTAGAACAGACCCAGAAACAACACAGATTATTCGTGATCAAGTAGAAGAACACTATAAAGGTAAGTATCAAACGATTGAAACATTTCCAGGAACGATTGAACTGATGTACAGTGGTTTCTCTAAAGGAAGAGGTTTAGAAATGTATTGCGAATGGAACCAGATCAACCTAGAAAATACAATTGCGTTTGGTGATAATGAAAACGATAATTCTTTACTACTCACAAGTGGTTGGGGCGTCTGTCTAAAGGATGGCAATCCAAACACAAAAGCATTGGCCGATGACATTACCGATTATGATTGTCTTGAAGGTGGTGTCGGTCACTATATATTCGATCATATATTAAACAACAAGGATGTGGAATTCTAAAGTTCCACACCTTTTTTCATTAAAAGTACATTACAAAATAGATTGGCAAATATATGATTTTACCCTTCTGACTTATTGCTCTCTCATTCGATACAACATACCCTTTTTGAATATGATAATCCTCATTGTTCACAAAATTATTTAATGCACTATGTACCGTATAATCTTTTCCTGATTTCACCTCAATTGGAACAACAGAAAGTGAATCATAATCATCAATTAAGAAATCCACTTCTCCTTTATTACGATTGTCATAATAATACAATTTCTTTCCATGTGCCTTTAATTCACTGGCAACGATTGTTTCATACACAGATCCTAAATTAATACTTTTTTGATCATCTAAAATCGCATTAATATTATTTCCATATAATATACCCGTTAAAATCCCAACATCATTCAAATATAGTTTTATTAAATTTTTACTTGCAGATTCAATCAAAGGAAATTTTGGATTTGAGATAGCTTGTACATTCAAAGCGATTCCTGCACTTACTAAATATTCAAATTCTTCTTGATAGTCATTAAAAGTTTTACCTCTTTTCCCCTCTATATTCTTAACAACAACTCGCTTTTTCTTATTCTCCATATTTGATGGAATCAAGTCATATATCCGACTGATTTTTAGTTTATTTTCTAAACTATATTTAGAGGCATCTGATGCATAATATTCATGAATTTCAGCTTGAATATTTCGTACAGATACAATATTCTTTTCTGACAAATACGTATTTACGGCATCTGGCAAGCCACCCACCAACAAATACTTTTTAAACAAATCCATCATCTTATTATGTAAGGGCTCATCTAATTCTTCTAAATGATTAAATTTATTTCTTAATGTAGAAACAACAAATTCATTCATCCCATTCGCATACAAGAATTCTTCAAAATCCAAAGGATACATTTGAATCTTTTGAATACTCCCCATAGGAATCGACGTAGTTTGCGATAAAGTTACCCCCAACAAAGATCCACTCGCAATATATGTAAATCGATTATCCTGGGATAAGAATTTCAGTAGTGTCAACAAATGAGGATATGCCTGTATTTCGTCGATAAATATCAATGTGTTTTCTTTTTCTTGCATTTTAGCCCCTGCAAGCATACTAACCTGCAGATAAAAATCTTCTATTGTCTTTACCTTTTCAAACAAACGATTTCCTAAAGAGTCTTCAATCATATTGATTTCGATATAGTTTTCAAACAATTTATTTCCCACATACCTTATGATATATGTTTTACCAATTTGACGTGCTCCATCCACTAATAATATTTTATTTGAACCACTCTTTAAGTGTTGTTCAATAGTATATTCAATCTTTCGATAAAGCATATTTCACCTCCGAAATGACTTTTCAATATAATTCTATACACATTTTAATGACTTTTCAATATATTTTATAGCTCATTTTTATGACTTTTCAATATTTTTAACAGATAACCTAAGCCATCTTTAATTCTGATTTTGCCTTTTTAAGAATTTCATTGAAGTTTTCAGGTGAATCTGTTGGAACCTTACGAACATCGATCTTAATTCATTAGATATAGTCTTTATATATGCAACCTGTACAATTAAACCTAAGTCCAATTCTTTGATAGCTGTTATACATCTTGTACTTTTACAGAATAAGCAAAATAGAAAACCCAATCCACATAATGCGGATTGGGCTGATATTCTTAGTTATTTGAATGTAGTAATTTATTTGGAATATACATTAAACCTCGTTTAAATACATCCCAAAAGCTTAATGATCTTAGCATTCGATCTGCAGGTACATATTCTCTTATAGCACGAAGTGTTTTTTTATTGTCTTTTGTAGAGAAAGTAAAGTATGTTTTCTCATTTATGAAAATCACAAATCTAGAAATACTTTTATTAAATAAGACACTCGCTTCTACACGATCAATTTTATCCCAAGGAATTTGAATACAATCTTCAACATTTCTTTCATTGTAGAATTCAAATGCTTTATTTCCAACCATAACATTTCCATTGGAACTCAATCCCGCAAAAGATGTTGCCTTGATTGTTAAATCAACTTTTGAATTTAATGATTGTGCCATATGTACCTCCTTAAGCTATTACATAATTCCAATTACACGACCAATGATACCAACTACGAATAATGCGATGATAATTGTGATTGGAGAAACTTTTTTCTTCAATAATTTACAGCATAATAAAGTTAATAATAAAGCTGCAAGTCCTGGAATCAATGAATCTAAGTTTTGTTGTAAAGTTGTAACTTTGATTTGATTTAAACCAGTAGCTCCTAATGAAGAATATTGTTCTAATGCACTCTTAATTCCGTCTGCATTTCCTTGAATTTGTGACCAATCAATGTATGCACCTTCAGATTGAGCAACACTTGATACAACTGGAGTAAATGAAATACTTACCCAACGTTGAACTAATGCACCAATGATAAACATACCTAAGATACTTGCACCTTGAGTAATTTTACCAAGAAGTCCACCAGACATATCTTCAGCAATTTTAGTACCTACATTGTAACCAAATTCTTGTGTATACCACATGAATGCTAAACGGATTACGTTCCATAATACGAAGAATAAGATTGGTCCTAAGATATTTCCACTTAATGCCAAAGAAGCACCTAAAGCGCCTAAGATTGGACGCATTGTGAACCAGAATACTGGGTCACCAACACCAGCTAAAGGACCCATCATACCAACTTTAACACCTTGGATTGCAGTATCATCTACATTTTCACCATTTGCTTTTTCTTCTTCCAAAGCAAGTGTAACACCCATTACTGGACTTGATACATAAGGGTGAGTGTTATAGAACTCCATGTGACGTTTTAAAGCCGCAATTTGATCTTCCTTGTTAGGATATAATTTCTTGATTGCAGGAATGATTGAATAGCACCATCCACCATTTTGCATACGTTCATAGTTCCAAGAACCCTGAAGGAATTGATGACGCCACCAAACTTTTTTACGATCTTGTTTAGTTAATGTAATTTTTTCAGCCATTTTCATTTACCTCCTTCAAAATCCTAGTAGTCATTCAAGATGTCGTCTAATGGATCACCAGAACCAGTATTTGATCCTCCACCACTATTTTTAGCAGCATCTTTCAAACCTAAATAAACGATTGCGATAACAACACCAATTACACCTAAAGCAATTAATGTGAATTCATTTACACAAGCGAATACGAAACCTAAAGCGAAGAATGGCCAAGTTTCTTTTGTAGCCATCATGTTGATAACCATTGCATAACCAACGGCAGCAACCATTCCTCCACCAACTGTCATACCACCAGATAACCAAGCAGGCATTGCATTTAATACGCTTGTTACAACTGAACTAGGTACGAAACATAATGCAGCAGCAGGAATCGCAATACGAATACCTTGTAAGCAAATACCAACAATTTGCCAACGTTCGATTGCACCAAAATCACCTTTTTCAGCAGCAGCATCCATGAAGTGAACTACTGGAATTGCGATTGTACGGCAAAGCATAGTTAAGAATAAACCAGCAACTGATAATGGGATAGCTACGGCAATTGCTGTAGAAATAGCAGTTGTAGTATCTGTTGTTCCACCATTTAAACCTAAAACCATGATAATTGCAGAAGCAACTGAAGCTAGTGCAGCATCTGGTGCAACCGCTGCACCAATGTTTGCCCAACCTAAAGCCATCAACTGCAAAGAACCACCTAACATAACACCTTCTTTTAAGTGACCAGTAACCAAACCAATTAATGTACATGCTACTAATGGTTGGTGGAATTCATATTGGTCAAGAACCCCTTCCATACCGGCTAAGAAGGCAACAATTATAACTAAAATAACGCTAATCGCTGACATAATAATCTCCCTCTAAATTTACTTTAATTCTGATTTTGCTTTTTTTAGAATTTCATCGAAGTTTTCAGGTGAATCTGTTGGCACCTTACGAACATCGATTTTAATTCCCATAGCTAATAATTCATCAAATGTTTTTACATCATCACTTCCCATAGATACGGCCTTTGTACATACAACCTTTCCTTGAGAGTGTGCCATTGAACCTAAGTTCAATTCTTTGATATCAACTCCACCCTTGATAGCTCTTAATGCATCTTGTGGTGTTTCAAACAACAACATTGCTTTTGTAGCTCCAAAACGAGGATCTTTCGCGACTTGAATCATCTTGTCAATTGGAACAACATTCGCTTTTACTCCTGGAGGAGCTGCCTGTTCGATCATGCTCTTTCTTAATTTGTCATGAGCTACATTATCACTTACAACAATGATACGGTTTGGTCCAACAGTCTTTGTCCAAGCTGTTGCTACCTGACCATGAAGTAAACGTGTATCAATACGTGCTAAGCCATATTTGATATGTCCATCTCCAAGAACTGTTCCTTCTGGAATAGCACCTTGAGGGGCTGCACTTACTTCTTCTTTCTTTTCTTCTTTTGGTTCTAATTCTTTTGGATTGATCTGTACACCCTCTTGTGCAGTCTGCATTACATGTGCTGCAATTTCGTGTGCTTTCTCCATTGAGAATCTAGAAGCATACGTTTCAATCAACATAGGCAAATTCAATCCTGTGACAATTGCCCATTTGTCTTCGTGACCATCTAACAAGGCACTTGCCTGATTGAATGGAGTTCCTCCCCATAGGTCAACTAAGAACAATACTTCTTCTTGGTTTTCAAAAGAAGCGATTGCATCTTCCATCTTCTTTCGAATGTCTTCAGGTCCTTCACTAGGCATCAAAGTACAAGGCTTTACATTGGCTTGTTCACCAAAAATCATAGCTCCTGATTGGAAGATACCATTCGCAAATTCACCATGACTTGCAAGAATAATTCCTACCATATATTTTCATCCTTTCTTAGAAATTCAATACGCAAAAAAAGACAGACATATACATTTAAACTGAAGATATACAATAAACCAATAAAGATTATATCTTCAATCAAAATAGTAAATGCCTGCCTAACCAGTTACACGCTATTGAATATTCACTTTTTACATCAACAAATGTACCACCATCTGAAAGCGTTGTCAACAAGAAAATCAAGAAGCTATCGTACTCGATAAGATTCTCTCCAAGTGCAAAGCCAAATAACCCAACTCCGAATCCGGCAATTCTTTATGTAAAACATGACTCAATTGTTCACATAAAACACGAGCCTGTTCATAAGCGAACGGAAACTTTTCTTTTGTAAACTCTGTAATATCCATCTGTAATTTCTCATCATTATTCAATCTCAATAATAAAAATTTAATATGATTCATCAAACGAATATAGGACAATGAATTCGCATCAATACGAATATTTAAATCTGCCTGTAATTTCTTGAAAAACTCACGAATCACACGCATTACTTCCATTGACTGCCCTACTTTATTCACCGATATAGCCGAGTGAATATGCAAAGTGATAAACGCAATTTCATCTGCATTAATTTCTTCATGTGTATATTTTTCAATAACATCCTTTGCCTTTAATGCCACTGAATACTCATCAGGAAACATAAGCTGAATATCCATATTAAATGGATTCGATGGAAAATCCTTCTCTTTAATTCTTTTTACCGCAAAATAAATATGATCTGCCAAAGATAATAAAATATCATGTTCTACTTTACCAAATTTTTCTTTCGTTAAACTAATGATTTCAGACGCAATCTCAATATACATTGGGTCAATGTAATCAAAAATATTGTTTGACTTCTGTTTTGCCTGATACGCCTTTTGCATCTTATACTGCTTTGCACTACGAGGAACATCCACTTGTTCCCCTTGTTTTTTACCAAATCCAATTCCTTTAGACATCACAATTATTTCTTCATTTTCTTTTAAAACCAAGATTGTATTATGATTCAAAATCTTCACAATTTCACACATATCCTCAGCCCTTTACTCTTAACATCATATCATGACATTGCATTTTTCCATATTTCTTTTCTAATTCAGCACCATCTTTTATTTTTGTGAATACAACTATAATATTCTCATCCAACGCATTGTCTTTGATATACTTTAAATCTGCATTCCACAAAACATCTCCAGCATTTACTTTCTGGTTTGGTTTTACCAACAATTCAAAACCATTGCCATTTAATTTCGCCGAATCCGTACCAAAATGAATTAAAATCTGTGTATTATCATCGATTGTTATACCTATCGCATGTTTTGTAGGATAAATCATTGAAATAACACCATCACAAGGCGAAACAACCACACCATCATACGGACGAATCATAATGCCATCCCCCATCAATTTATGCGCAAACATAGAATCCGATGCCTGCTCTATAGGCATTACCTCACCATTTACAGGGCATTCAAGTTCCAACTTTGTTTTAGTTTCTAAAACAACTTCTTTATCCTCAAAATCATAACTTTCCGGCACATTCAACATATACTCATCCAGTTTTGTCTTTATATTCGAAGCCTGAGGACCATAAATAATTTGAATCGCATTTGGCTGACACATAATAGCTGCAGCCCCTGATTTTTTTAACACTCCTTCATTTATTAAAGTATCATCTTTGATTGTCGCTCTTAATCTTGTGATACAACAATCCAAATCGGTAAAGTTACTTCGACCACCTAAGCCTTGAACTATCATCTGACTTCTTGGATCAATCAATGATTTATCAAAACTAAAATCATATTTTTTCTTATCAAAGACTTTAATACTTTCATCTCGTCCAGGCGTTTTTAAATCACATTTCACAATCAAGAATTTAAATACACCATAATAAATAAAGAAATATACAAAACCAAGTAAAACCACAACAATCCAATTTGTCTTCGCATTTCCCTGCAAAATCCCAAACAGAGTAAAATCAAGCAATCCCGCTGAAAAAGTAAATCCAATCGCAACCTGTAAAGCTTGTGCAACCACAAAACATGTAGCAGCTAAAAACACATGAACAACATATAATAATGGTGCCACAAACAAGAAAGAAAATTCAATCGGCTCTGTAATTCCTGTTAATGCACTCGTTAAAGCCGCCGAAAGTAATAAACTCGCCGTCTTTTTCTTAGCTTCTGGATTTGCGCACTGATACATGGCTAAGGCTGCTCCGGGCATTCCAAAAATCATGAAAATAAATTCCCCAGAGAAAAACTTAGTTGCGTTTACACTAAAATGAGTCACACTTGGATCCGATAATTGCGCAAAGAAAATATTCTGCGCTCCAGATACCATTGAACCGTTCACCATTTGTACACCACCTAGAGCACTTTGATAGAATGGCATGTACCAAACGTGATGCAAGCCAAAAGGAACTAAACTACGCTTAATAACTCCATAAATAAAAGTTCCAAAATATCCTGAATTCGATATCAATTGCCCTAAATTATAAACACCCTGTTGTAATGGTGGCCAAACAAAATACATAAGCACACCTACAAATACATATGTAACAGCACAAACAATCGGAACAAAGCGTTCTCCTTCATAAAAAGAAATCACACTTGGTAATTGGATCTGATAAAAACGATTATGTAAATAACTCACACCAAGTCCAACTATAATTCCGCCAAACACACCCATTTCTAAAGACAACATACCACATACCCAAGTAATAGAGCCATCTAAAACCTGGCCTGAAACCACACCATTTACTATACTTCCATCCAAACAAAGTAACGCATTAATTGTGGCATGCATCACAAAAAAGGCAATAATAGCCGCAAGTGCAGCTACTTCTTTTCTTCTTTTCGACATTCCTAAGGCAATAGAAACCGCAAAAATTAATGGTAGATTATCAAATAAAATATTGCCAACTTTTTTCAATAAAATTAAAACGCTATATAAAAAGGTTCCTTGCCCTAGTACAGTTCCCAAGTGCAACGCAGTTACCGTTGTTTCATTGGTCAAAGAACTTCCTACACCTAAAAAAATGCCTGCAACAGGAAGTACGGCAATAGGTAACATAAAGGATTTACCCATCCTTTGCAAAAAGCTAAACACATGATGTTCTTTCATTTATTAACACCTCTACTGTATTTATGATGATAAATGACATTTGTCAAAAAGTCCATAAGAAAAAAGGTAATGAAGAATCATTATCTTGAAATCTTCATTACCCAATAGCCCTTATCACGAGCCATTTTTTCTACTTCATAGCCTTTTTTTTGTAAATAATTGATTGCACTTTGTGCACCATGCTGCTTGCGCATGACGATCCAGAAATGACCATCTTCCTTTAAATGTTCTAAACATTGATCAAACAACGAATAAACCATTGCCTTTCCTGTACGAATCGGTGGATTCAAAAGAATACAAGCAAATTGACCTTCATTTACACCGGATTGACATAATATCTTCGCCTCACGACGATATTTTTTCATATTTGATTCAGCGAGCTGACAAGCTCTTTGATTCACATCAATCATTGTCATTGCGGTATGTTTCCAATATTCCATTAAAATCAATGCGATCGGGCCAATCCCACAACCTAGATCTAATGTGCTTTCAGGTTCAACTTCATTGTCGAGTACTGTTTCTAAAAGAATACGCGTACCTTCATCCAATTTATCTTTACTGAAAACTCCAGCATTCGAATTTAACTTATATGTAAAATCACGAAAGTGTATCGTAATTTCTTCAGGTGCATCTTTTACAACATCATTTGTGAAATAGTGTGCCATACTACTTTGTAGCAGCTTCTACAATTGCATCTGCATCAATCTTGTATTTTGCGAATAAAGCAGCTGGTTTTCCACTTTCTCCAAATACATCTTGAACACCGACACGAACAAGTTTACATGCTGTTCCAGCTTCAGCCAATACTTCTGCCACAGCACTTCCTAAACCACCGATAATTGAGTGTTCCTCGCAAGTTACGATTGTATCATGCGTTTTTGCAAGTTCAACAATCAATTCTTTATCAATTGGTTTAATTGTATGAATATTTACTACAGTTGGAGCTGTTTCCATTTTCTTTGCAGCCTCTAATGCTTCTTGAACCATTAGTCCAGTCGCTACTAAAGCAACTTTTTCACCTTTTTGAAGGACAACACCTTTTCCAAGTTCAAATTTATAGTCATCGCCATTTACACTTTCAACGCCACTACGACCTAAACGAACGTAGCAAGGACCGTCAATTTCAGCCACAGCTTTACATGCTTGTTTGGCTTCATTATAGTCACATGGAACAATAACTTTCATGCCTGGAATACCACGCATTAAGCTAACGTCTTCAATACATTGGTGACTTGCACCATCTTCTCCTACACTAATACCTGCATGAGAAGCACAGACTTTAACATTTAAATGTGGATATCCAATACTGTTACGAATTTGTTCAAATCCACGTCCAGTCGCAAACATAGCGAAAGTAGATGCATATGCGATTTTTCCACTAGCTGCAAGACCAGCCGCAACACTCATCATATTTCCTTCGGCAATTCCCATGTCAAAGTGACGAGAAGGATCTACTTTTTTAGCTTCTCCACTCTTTGTACTACCAGCTAAGTCTGCATCTAATACAACGACATTTTCGTTTTCAACCATTAATTCTTTTAAAGCATCACCATAAGCGACACGTGTAGCTACTTTTGCCATTATTCTGCCTCCAATTCTTTCATTGCAGCATGGTATTGTTCTTCATTTGGTGCTACTCCATGCCATCCTTGTTGATCTTCCATAAATGAAACACCTTTACCCTTAATTGTCTTCGCAACAATTACAGTTGGCATTCCTTTTGTTTCACGAGCTTCTTTTAGTGCAGCACGCAATTGATCAAAATCATGACCATCTACATTGATTACGTGACAGTTGAAAGCCTCGAATTTTTTATCCAAAGGATAAACACTCATAACTTCATCTACATGACCATCAATTTGAAGGTTGTTGTTGTCAACAATAATACATAAGTTATCTAACTTATAGTGAGCTGCTGACATTGTAGCTTCCCATACTTGTCCTTCTTGGCATTCACCATCTCCAAGTACAGTATAGATACGATGATCGTTTTTATCTAATTTATTTGCCAACGCCATACCTACAGCACAAGAAATACCTTGTCCTAAAGAACCTGTAGACATATCTACGCCTTCTACATAATTCATATTAGGGTGTCCTTGTAAACGTGAATTGATAGCTCTAAAAGTTGTCAATTCTTCTTCTGGAAGGAATCCTTTTTCAGCAAGTACTGCATATAAAGCTGGACTTGCATGTCCCTTACTCAATACAAAACGATCACGATTTAATGTATTTAAGTTTTCCTCATTAATATCCATTTCTTCAAAGTATAACTCTGTCAAAATGTCAGTTGCACCTAAACTTCCGCCCGGGTGTCCACTTTGGGCACTATACACTTCTTTCACAATATTTCTACGAATATTTTTTGCGTGCAATGCAAGTTCCTTGTTTTCCATAATATTTAAGTTATCTCCTTTTTGCGCATACATTATAACAAACTTTTCATCACAATACACCCCTTTCAAAAATCAATTATTTCACAAATGCATATCTTGCCAAACATAAGCTGCATCATTGATCATTTCCATGTCTTTACTTGAAATTCCAAGCAATTCTAGCACTTCAAAAACATCCATTCCCTTTTCATACAACTTTTTAAAACAATCCATTCGAGCTCGTCTTTGTTCCTGCAAAATAGTTTCTTCTAACATTTGCTGAACCACTTGCGACTTAGCATAATATCGCATTCCATTCACTTTTAAAGCTAACTTTTCATCCACATCCTCAAAGAGTGCTTTTAAAGTTTTTAAATCACATCCCCGATTCAATAAAAGTAAATAAAAATCTCGAATCTGCAAGTTATACACTCTTTTGCGAAATAATTCAAATTCTACATCTAATTTTTCCATTTTTATGTTCTCCTTTTTTCTACACTCTCTTATACGTAAAAAAAAGGAGAAATTCACAAAAAAAGTGAGAAATTAATCTCACTTTTCAACTTCATAAATCATAGCACCAAAACTAGGTACGTTAACTTCAATCATATATGGCTGATTATGTCTTGATAAACGCATAGCCTGCACTTCTTGAGGCGTATGGTCTTTTAAATTTCCATTATATTTATCCCACTCTGTATTTAAAATTTCCTTATATTTTCCTTTACAAGGAACACCAAACTGTTGGTGATCATATGGATTTGTAGAGAAATTCATAATGATGACATAATCTTTCTTTGAACCACGACGAATGAATGAGAATGTATTTTGTCCTACATTATCCGCATCGATCCAGCAAAAACGACTTGGATCATAATCTTGATCAAAGAATGCATCATTTTCTGTATAAATTTTACCTAAGTCTTCACACAAACGTTTAAACGCATCATGCATTGGATAATCTAACAAGAACCAGTCACAACTCTTTTGTTCATCCCACTCACGCAACTGGCCAATTTCATTACCCATGAAATTCAATTTTTTACCAGGGTGCGCAAACATATATACATATAAAGCTCTTGCCTGGGCAAACTTATCTTCATAACTTCCCCACATCTTATCTACAATGGTTGCCTTACCATGCACAACTTCATCATGACTAAATGGCAAGATAAATCTTTCAGAATAGAAATAAGCCATTGAGAAAGTAATATCATGGTGATGCCACTTACGATAGATTGGATCTCTTTTTAAATAAGACAATGTATCGTTCATCCATCCAAGATCCCACTTATAGTCAAATCCTAAGCCACCTACATAACTAGGTTTTGTGACATTCGGGAAATCACTAGAGTCTTCTGCAATCAACATGATTTTTCCTTGATATTCTTCATTCAACAAGTAATTCATACGCTTCATAAAATCACATGCGCCTTCATTGACTCCATTATTTTTATTTCCATGCCAGAAAATCGCATTGCTGATGGCATCCATTCTTAATCCATCCACATGATATACGTCTACCCAGAAATTGGCTGCAGACATTAAGAATGAACGTACTTCTTCTTTCCATAAGTCAAAGTTAGCTGTTCCCCATTCACTGTTGGCATCTTCTGGCTTCGAATATTCATATAAAGGAGTGCCATCAAACATTCCTAACGCATAATTATCCTTCACAAAGTGCACAGGCACAAAATCCATGATAACACCAATGCCAGCTTCATGAAGAGCATTCACAAAGTGCATCAATTCATGATTTGTTCCATAACGAGATGTACTTGAAAAATAACCAGTACATTGATATCCCCAAGAACCATCAAATGGATATTCACATAGTGGCATAACTTCTACATGTGTAAAGTGATGTTTCTTACAATGTTCAATTAAATCTTTTTCAATTTCATGATATTGTACAAATTCTTCGTTCTCATCATCTTTTTTCCATGAACCAACATGCATTTCATAAATATTCACAGGCGAATCAAATCCTTTATTTCTTTGATTCAACCATTCCTTGTCAGTCCATCCATCATAACTTAAATCCGATATGATACTTGCCGTATTCGGTCTTAATTCACTATAAAAAGCATATGGATCCATTTTATCTACCAATTCACCATTTGCCTGCCATACACGATATTTATAAGAACCCTGATTCTTTGCACCTTGCACAAAACATTCCCAAATACCGCGTTTATCTTTTTTCATTTTGTTGGCTTGATCATCCCAGTCATTAAATGTACCAATAACTGAAATATTCTTTGCGTTTGGAGCATATACGCGAAAGCGAACGCCATCCCCTTCTAAATGTGCACCAAAAATATTATATGCATGTATATCACGCCCTTCAAAAAAGGCTTTTGTCTTTCTTTGATCCATAACGATATAACCTCCGTACATATATTTTATACCGGAACGCAAGAAACTTAAAGCAGATTTTTTAGATTTTGAAAACGCTTACCAATATGCAAAAAAGATGCAACTATCGTTGCACCTCCATGAATTGACGTAATATATTCTCTAAATCTTCCAACGTATTCATTTGTGACATCTCATTCTTAAAGATTCTTGAACTTGGAAGTCCCTTTAAATACCAGCTAGCCAAGCCACGCATTTCACGAATAGCTACCTTTTCACCCTTCGTGTCCGCTAAACCCTTGGCGTGATCCATACAAATCTCAACGCGATCTTCCATTGAAAATTCATGATTCTGACCTGTAATCGAATCCACGCATTCTTGAATCAAAAATGGATTTCCAACAATTCCACGACCTAACATAACCGCATCACAGCCTGTTTCATTCATCATACGATGAAAATCTTCTACACTGCGGACATCCCCATTTCCAATAACAGGAATCGACACAGCATCCTTCACTTGTTTAATATAAGACCAGTCTGCTTTTCCTTCATACATCTGATTACGTGTACGTCCATGTACAGCTACAGCACTAACGCCCACACTCTCCATAGCCTTTGCCATTTCAACACAATTGATATGATATGTATCAAAGCCTAAACGCATCTTAACTGTTACTGGCTTACTTACATTTTGAACAATATTAGATACAAGCTCTTTGGCATAATCAATATCTTTCATCAAGAAACTTCCAGCCTGTGCTTTAATCACCTTATTTACAGGACATCCCATATTGAAGTCAATAATGTCACAATTGGTTTGTGTATCTAAATATTTAGCAGCATATACAACTGTATCAATGTCATGACCAAATAATTGAAAAGATACTGGATGTTCATTTTCATCAATAGCACACATCTGCTTTGTTTTTAAAGAATCATAGTACAAAGCTTTGTCACTGACCATTTCGTTACATACTAAACCTGCACCAAAACGTTTCGCAATTCTTCGAAATGCGATATTACTAATACCTGCCAATGGCGCAATAACTACAGGGTTTTCAATTTCAACATTTCCAATCTTAATCATGCATCTTACTCGCAATCGCTCTTAATTCTTCTTCTGTAAAATGATAAGATTCATTACAGAAATTACATGTGATATCACAACCATGTTCTTGATCAGCCATCTCTAACACATCTGATTTTTTAATTGTTCCCAAAGCTCTAGCCATACGAACTTTTGAACAAGGGCAATCATAAGCCACTGGTTGTGTCGTTAAAATCTTAGCATCTTCAAACATATCATTTGCCAAAGCCTCTAAACTTGAATCATCATATTCCTGAATCAATGTACTCATTGGTTTTAATCCTTCAAGTACATGCTCACAAATTGAAATATCAGTTTCCGTTGCATCAGGAAGCATTTGTAGAATCATAGCTCCTGCACTGGCAACACGACCATCTGTACCAATTAAGACTCCACAAGATACCGCTGTTGGTGTTTGTTCAGATAAAGTAAAGTAGTAGGCAAAATCATCACCAATTTCACCACTTTGAAGTTCTACTGAACCAGAAAAGTTTTCTTCCATGCTCAAATCTTTAGTAACTGTTAAAGTTCCATCTGTACCTACGACAGCCCCAACATTTAATTTACCTGGACG
This sequence comes from uncultured Holdemanella sp., assembly GCF_934754935.1. Taxonomy (GTDB): domain Bacteria; phylum Bacillota_I; class Bacilli_A; order Erysipelotrichales; family Erysipelotrichaceae; genus Holdemanella. The sequence goes on from NZ_CAKVJB010000013.1 coordinate 61,458, forward strand.
AATCAAAACATCTTCTACATGTGGATTTGAAACAAAGCCACGAACATTTCCATTCGCATATGCATCCACCACAATCGAACCAATTGGGCCATGTCCATTAATTGTGATTGACAACATTTCCTCTTCAGATTTCAACATAGCCCCCATCATACTCGCAACTGACAATGTTCTTCCTAAAGCTGCACAAGCACATGGATGTAAGTCAAAACGATCTTGCGCCTCCTGCACTAAGTCAGTCGTACGCACAATATATAAACGAACATGCTCATTTAAAACAAGAGCTTTTAATAGTTGATCTTTCATAATATCCTCCGCATTTAAAATTCACTAGCACCATTCTACTGAATTCTCTTATCCATTTCAAGCCAAACTAAAAGGGGCTGTAACGGATAAAGAAGTTTCAGCCTAATAAAAAAGGACCGAATATTCGAGATTAAAAATCCGAATAT
>NZ_CAKVJB010000014.1 GCF_934754935.1 uncultured Holdemanella sp.
TTTCATCATACCGGTCAACATTTTCAATGTGGTAGATTTTCCCGCACCATTCGGTCCAAGCAGTCCATAAATCTGTTTCTTTTCTATATTAAGTGAAACATTATTTACCGCTTTTTGTTTTCTAAAATATTTACATAGATTTTGTGTCTGTAACATCATTTCCATCTTTACTATCCTTCCTTCTATATTTCATTTCTTACTGAAATATAACCTAACAGAAAAAAATAAAGATTTGATGAAGATTTATTCCCGTATGGAATAAACCATCAATTGAATATCATTATCAGAACTCGGCTTTCCACTGAAATCAGCAAAGCTGTTACAAATACGAAGTCCTAATTTACAGAATATCTCCGTGATTTCATCCAAACTATATAACCTTATAGGATTTCCTTCTTTCATTTCAGGCTTATAAAGTGCTTCTCCATACATATAGTCTACCTGCCCATATATCAGCGTTTTTCTATCCTTCTCCCATTCAAAAGCAGATAATGTAAGTCCCTTTTCTCCTGCATCCCATAACTTGCAAGGGAAATGTGTTTGGGCATAGCTTCCATTCATGATATCCATAAAGTGCTTTCCACCATTTTTTAATGCTTTCGCAATGACAGAAAAAATCTTATGATTTTCCCCATCGTCTTCAAGATATCCTATTGCTCCATCCGCCATATTCAGCACAACATCAAATTTCTTATCAAATGTGATCGTGCGAATGTCCTAACAAATGAACTTTGCATTCAAATTTTCTTTTTTTGCCTGCTCGTTTGCATAATCTATGTACGCCGGTGTAATATCAATACCGGTAACATCATACCCACGTCTGGCAAACTCCAGTGAGTGCCGACCAAATCCACATGCAAGATCAAGTATTTTTTCCGTTCCTTTTAAATGTAACTGCTTGATTAGAAAATCTACTTGTCTGTTGGTGTCTTCTACCCATGACATATTCTGAATATCCAGCGTCCAATTTTTCTGATACCAGTCTTTTTCCATTGCTTTCACCTAAATTTACCTCCTGCTTTTCATCATTCAAAAATCTGTCCCAGAAGTTTTTTCTTCTCCATATACAGGAACTCTCTATCAAATGCCTCTGCTTCCTTTTCATTTACCAGATACCCTGCCGGAGGTGCATACTCTCCTGTAATTCCATTAAGATATCCCGGTATCAGTTCTTTGCACAGAAAGAAAGATGCATCCTCGCCTTCCGGCAATCCATGATAGCGGATGCCAAGCTCGCTTGCCTGTTTAAATCCGCTTTTTCCAGAGAATAATCCAGTAAAATCTTTCCATACCCCTTCCTTTTAAGCTCCGGTGCAATACAGATCGGTCCCATGGTCATAATCGGAATACTTCTGCCATCATCGGCTGCAATCACAGCCTTCATAAACATGTTCTGTCCAATCAACTGTCCATCTAATGTCATGACAAAATCCAATTTTGGAACAAATGCCGGATCGTTGCGAAGCTGATGGAGTACATAATACTCCAGACAACCTGGGCGATACACATTCCAGAAACTCTCCCTTACCAGATTTTCTACCTCATGGTATTCATTTTCTCTTTCCAATCGAATGATAATATTTTCCTTCATTTTCTTTTTCTCCATTTCTTTTTAACTCATGGTATTGCAATATAAAAAGCCACAATTCTAAATTCAAATCCTTTAGAATTAGCGACTCTGCGTCTTTTGCGTCTGGCTCTTCATTTATTGTTTATAATTATGTTTATTTAATTTGGCAATCTGTTTGAATTTCCTTTTCTTAGCAGCAAGATAATCAACTGCATTTTTATTGTATACATTCTCTGCTTTTAATTTCATATACGTTCTATATCGTTCTTCTGCAATCAATCCGTCCTTCACAGCCTGTCTCACTGCACATCCCGTCTCGTTTTCATGAGAGCAATCGCTGAATCTGCACTTCCTTGTTAGTTCTTCAATGTCCAAAAAAGTATGATCAATTCCATCCTCTACACTCCACATTCCGAGTTCTCTCATTCCAGGCGTATCTATTACCATTCCTTTTCCCGATATCATAAAAAAAATGGATCAATGATCCATTTACAAAACTTCTTTATAAACTCTTAATACATTCTTATAGAAGATTTTTTCGACTTCTTCTTGTGTAAGTCCTGCCTTATATAAAGCTTCTTCTAATAGATTCATCATAGAAGCATCTTTAATTTCTAAAGGACATGAAATACCATCAAAATCTGTACCCAATCCAATGACATCAATTCCAGCTAAGTCCTTGATATATAGAATATGTTTGACCATATCTTCTACACAACTCTTGTGATCGTTTCGATCTGCCAAGAAACTGCCACAGAAGTTAAGACCCATGACACCACCACGTTTAGCCAATTGAAGAATCATATCATCACTCATATTACGGGCTACATTACATACACTTCTCGCATTTGAGTGTGATGCCACAAATGGTTTTGTCGTATATTTTAATACATCATAGAAACCTGCATCATTCAAGTGAGAAACATCAATAATCATACCTAGTCTTTCCATTTCTTTTACATATGAAATACCAAACTCTGTCAATCCTCTTTCTGTATCGACACTACGCTTATAGTTAGGTTGATTTCCATTCATATCTTTCATTGAAAGATTTGGATAACCAATACCATTCTCATAGTTCCAAGTAAGAGCAATCATTCTTACACCCATACGATAGTAGTTTCTTAACATAGCTAAATCATTGAAGCATACACCACCATCTTCAAGTGTCAACAAACTTGATAATTTTCCTTCTTTGTCATTCTTTTCAATATCACTAAACGTATATACAGGTGCAATATAATCTGCATACTTATCCATTTGTGTACAATACTCATCATATAAGCGCATTGTCTGTTGTTCAGGAATAGCTAGTTCTTTCTGATCTGTAAAAAGCGCAAAATTCTGTAATAAATAATTACCCTTCTTCATTTTTTCTAAATCGATCGACAAATCATTTGAATATAAACTTGCCTCTTTTCCTTTTAAATCACGACTCAATAATTCTAGAACCGTATCACAATGCATATCGACTACTCTCATCTTTACAACTCCTTTAACCATTCTATACAGCCATCTTCATAACATGAAGGAACAATTTTCTTTGCGACTTTTTTACACGCTTCACAACCATTCTCAAGTGTTACACCTAAACCAGACGTTTCTAAAACAGGTGCATCACTTGAGCCATCTCCAATAGAACTGACATCTTCCCAAGAGATTTTAAGTTCAGACAACAAACGATTCACACTATTTAGCTTTTCACAATCCTTATGAATAATGTCAATCATCGTATCTGTACTATGCACAACTTTTACATTGCAGTTTGATTCAATATGATCTTTCATAGAATCATAAATCAAATCAATATTCTCTTTTGAATCCGATATAGACACTTTCCACACAGAATCCTTTAGATACTTTTCCATGTGATTTGTCAAAATGTAATCCACATCACAATTATGCATATCCAGTTCAAATCCATGTGTCATTTTATTGGCCACAAAATAATCAGGTTGACTATAACCAACACCTAAATCATGTTTTAATGCGTATTGCCAAATAAATGAAACATCATTATTTGAAATGGAATACTCAAACATCGTCTTTTTCGTTTTCACATCAAAACAATGAGCTCCATTACAACTAATGACATATCCACCAAAGTCTTGCATCAAAATCTGCTTAGATAATGGATATACGCCTTGAAAGCATCGAGCTGAATTTAAAATGACTAAAACATTTTTCTTTTCAACTTCAATCAATGCCTCTTTAACAGCTTTCTTTACATAGATTCCACTACTTGGATTCATCAAAGAACCGTCTAAATCACAAACTATTGCCCTAACCATATAGCACTTCCTTCTACTTGTTTAATAGTAATACGAAACGAACCAAAAAAAAAGACCCCGAAGGGTCTTATTTAGCTAAAGTTCTTAGTGAAATACTACTTTTTGAATTCAACAGCTGGTAAGTTGTAGAAAGTCTTGTCTCCAAGATATTCTGCAACGTTAACAGTTCCACGTTGGTTCAATTCGTCTTCAATACGCATTAAACGGTTGTATTTAGCAATACGGTCTGTACGGCTTAATGAACCAGTCTTGATTTGTCCTGCGTTCAATCCAACAGCGATGTCAGCGATTGTAGTGTCTTCAGTTTCTCCTGAACGGTGAGATACGATGCAAGTGTATCCGTGTTTCTTAGCCATTTCGATAGCGTCGAATGTTTCAGTTAAAGTACCGATTTGGTTAACTTTGATTAAGATCGCATTAGCGATTCCTTTTTCGATTCCTTCGTAAAGGATTGAAGGGTTAGTTACGAATAAGTCATCACCAACTAATTGTACTTTGTCTCCTAGACGGTCAGTTAATTTTTTCCATCCGTCCCAGTCGCTTTCTCCTAATCCATCTTCGATAGAGATGATTGGGTATTTAGCGATCCATTCTTCATACATGTCGATCATTTCATCACTAGTCTTAGTTCCTTGACCAGATTTTTTCAATTCATATAATCCAGTTTCAGTGTTGTGGAATTCACTAGCAGCAACATCCATTGCGATCTTCATGTCTTTTCCTGGAACATATCCAGCAGCTTCCATAGCTTCAACTAATAATTCAAGAGGTTCTTCGTTTCCATCTTTACAGCTTGGAGCAAATCCACCTTCATCACCAACGTTAGTGTTGTATCCTTTTTTCTTTAATACAGATTTTAAAGCGTGGAAAGTTTCAGCAGCCATACGAACAGCTTCTTTTTCACTCTTAGCACCAACTGGCATAATCATGAATTCTTGGAAATCTACTGTAGAGTCAGCGTGTGATCCACCGTTGATAACGTTGCACATAGGAACTGGCAATGTTTTTCCGTTGAATCCACCGAAGTATTTGTATAAAGGTTCTCCGTAGAAATCAGCAGCTGCTAAAGCACAAGCCATAGAAACACCTAAAGTAGCGTTAGCACCTAAATTTTTCTTGAATGGATCTCCATCCAATTCTAACATTGTTTTGTCAATTAATACCTGGTCACGGCAATCCATACCGATAATTTTTGGAGCAATTTTAGTGTTTACGTTTTCAACAGCTTGAGTTGTTCCTTTTCCTAAGTAACGAGCTTTGTCTCCATCACGTAATTCTAAAGCTTCACGAACACCAGTACTTGCACCACTTGGTACCATAGCACGTCCGTAAGCACCAGATTCTGTAGTTACTTCAACTTCAACAGTTGGGTTTCCACGTGAATCTAGAACTTCACGAGCATATACATCAACAATAATAGGCATAATTAAAATATCCTCCTCTAAGCCTTAAGCTAATAAAATAATAGCACGCAAGCCATCTAAAATCAACGATTATAGGCCCTGAAAGCGCTTTTAACTTCCTCTTCGTTCTCATCAGTAAACACAAACCGAAAATGTTTTATTCCATATGATTCATAATCTTTTCGATTTTGAATTTCATCCGTAACATTCACATCATATAATCGCATATGACAATCTTTATCTCCAAGTAAGAAGACACGTTTACCATCTAAACCTGCTAACTCATAACGATGACTATGACACAATCCACAATTTACTCGTTTTCCATCTTTTAAAGCCGTATTTACAGGACAATAATTCATCGTCATCAAACGACGTTTCTGATATAAAGTCTTATAAACTGGAGCCTCAAAATGATAACGATTCAAAAATGCCGTCATCAATGCTTCAACTTGATACTTATCACACTCATCACTTAAAACACAACTTTCATATCCCATCTCTAAAATTGCAGCTACTGCATAAGAATTGGAAACATTTAATGAATCTACAATTTTTCCTTTACCTAAATGCGCATTCACAAATCCATCTATACCTGTAATATTTGACCTATCTATTACACCTTCATTATGCAACATTTCACTTACATAACTAGAAGAATCATCCACCTTTTGATTCATTGCATTGATTTCAAACAAATCAAATGAAGTTTTACTTTCTTTTGGCATAAACACATAATCATATTCAACAATTGCTTCTTGTTTTAGACAAGCCTCTTTCATCTTCTCAAGAGCATCCCTACGAAGTTGATTCATCACGGAAATTGGAAAATAAATATCGTCACCTAAATGATATTCAATCTGATCAAAGCTTGCCCAACTATCTTTTGTCTTAGAAAACTGTTTATTCAATGTTTCTTCATCCGTTGCACGCTTTAAAGCTTTAACACTATTAATATCCGTAGAAACACAAATGCTTGTTCTATCATTATATACTTCCATCACCATTGGCATTCCAACTGCACTACAAGTTACAACCGCATTGACTATGCTTTGACGATTCGATCTACGAATTCTTTCATCAATTGTTTTATTCAATTCATAATCCATTGTTTTACGAACAATACTACCAACATGCACACCTACAGGGCCTTCGATAAGAACGGTATTGTTTTTAGGCATAAAAGAAATCAACTTTTGTTTCTTATCATACATAAAATTCACATGACAACCCAAGTTTTCTCTTTCAAAACGAATCCCATCATTTTGATGCAGATCTTGACTTAATTGAATACAAATCTTATTTTTATTTACCTTTACAACTTTACCAATTTCAATTCCCTGATGATTACAAGTCTTATTATTCATCAATTCATTGCCACTCGCCTTATACATATGGCCTAAAGTATATTCACGATTGAATGTAACACGTAGGTTCTGTTCATCCAAATTACTTCGTTGCATATTCTCTAATACTTTTTTCACTTGAGAAACACTCTCATATACATAAGGAGCTCTCTTCATTCGTCCTTCAATTTTTAACGAACAAACACCCATATTGGCTAGTGTATTCACTTCATCCATCAAAGATAGATCTTTTGGACTTAATACATATTCTCCATGTGTATCTACTTTATTGCCATCTTCATAAAGACTATATTTCATTCGACAAGGCTGCGCACACATACCTCGATTTCCACTTCGTCCATAATGTACACTTGAAAAGTAACATTGTCCCGAATAACAAATACACAAAGCTCCATGCACAAAAACTTCCACTTCAATACCTGTATCCACACATGCTTGAATTTCTTCTTTTGTGCACTCTCTTGCCAAAACTACACGCTTTACACCTAACTTTTTTAATTGTTTAATTTGATAAGGGTTTGAAATAGAAAGCTGAGTCGAAGCATGTAACACCAAATTTGGTAGTCTATGATGTAAAAGATGGATGAATCCTAAATCTTGAATAATCAAAGCATCCACACCATAAGAATGAACCTTTTTTGCCATTTGATAAGCATCCTCAATTTCATCCTCATATAATATAGTATTCATCGTAATATATACTTTTACACCACACAAATGACATCTTTCAATAACGGCTTTTGTGGTTTCTAAATCAAAATTATTTGCGAATGCCCTTGCTCCAAAACTAGGCAATCCAAAATATATGGCATCACAACCTGCAGCTAAAGCTGCATTTAATGCTTCCATACTTCCTACAGGTGCTAATATTTCTGGTCTCATTTTCCTCATTCCTTTCAAAATAAAAGCTACAGATACAATCTATAGCTAATCTTTATTATTTTGATAATACTTTTTAATTGCCTCAAAAGTTTCTTGTGAAATCACATGTTCTATACGACAAGCATCTTCTGTTGCGATATTTTTAGGTACTCCAATATTTTGTAGCATTTCCGAAAAGAAAGTATGACGCGCATACGTTTCTTCTGCGATTTTCTTTCCTTCTTCACTCAAAGTTAAAAATTTACTCACATCTAAAACAATCAATCCTTGTTCAGACAATAATTTTACGGCATGTGAAACGCTAGGCTTAGAAAAACCCAAATAACTTGCGACATCAACGCTACGAACATGATCTAAACATTTTGATAAAACTAAAATGGCCTCTAAATAATCTTCCATCGATTCGCCTAACTGCATATTCATTACTCCTCTAACTCTTTTCTTTAATTTTAAGCTAGTCCCCTTTTAAAGTCAATTGTCATGACATATAATAGTTATATGAACGATACAAAATTAACAATCGCAAACGCGCTATTAAACTTATTAAAAACACAACCCTTAAACAAAATTACGGTAACGCAGATCACAAAAGAGGCCGGTCTAACAAGACAAACATTTTATCGTAATTTTGAAGATAAAGAAGATTTAGTCAATTGGTATTTTGAAAAGCTATGCCTGGATTCTTTTAAAGAAATGGCGGATCAAACCACTTTAAAAGAAGCCTTGATCAAAAAGTTTACATTCATTCAAAGCCAAAGCACTTTCTTTAAAGAAGCCTTCAAAGAAGATGACTACAATTCTTTGACAAACTATGACTATCGTTGTATCTACGATTTCTACAAAAAGAAAATCGAGACAAAGACAACCATTGATTCACAACTAGATTTCTTGCTTCAAATGTATTGTCACGGTTCTATTGAAATGACAAAATCATGGGTAGAAAAAAATATGTATCTAAACATTGAAACACTCGTCAATATGTTGATTGAATCCATGCCAGAGAGATTGAAACAATATATCAATCTTTAACTACAATACCTAAAAGTTTCACAAATTCAAGTGCTTGGGATGAATTTACGACAACTCCTGTTAATTTATCACTCGACACGGCTATATTTTCAATTTCACAGCTTGAGAAATCAAGCTTTTTTAATTCCGTGTTAAACCATTCCGTTGAATTTAAAACACACTTATCAAAAGAAACATGTTTAAAATTACACTGTATGAATCCTGAACCTGTTAAATCATTAGTATCAAACATGCAATCTTTAAATGTACTACCACCAAAATCACAATAATGACCTTTACATAATTGAAACAACACATCCTGCATTAAGCTTTGTGAAAGTTCCATTCCACTAATTCGACAAGAAATGAAATGAACTCGACTTAAGCTACATTGATTAAAGTGTACATTTTCAAATTCACAGTGATCAAAAATAATATCCATACATTCACAAAAACTGAAGCTACAATCTTTAAATTGACACTTACTAAATTTACACCCATCGATTGTGATATTATCTAAACTTTCTTCGATCAATACATTCTCAAATATATAATCACTCACATATGATTCATATGTCCATTCATCCATGGGTTCAAGACACGTATTTATTTTTAATTTTTTCATAGACTCTTAATTTTCAATAACACTTCTTGATTAAATAAAATATCTTTTAATAATTGTAAATCTTCATAACTCACAAAATCATATTCAGCACGATTTAAGATAATATAGATTTGTTGAAGCGCATTTTTAAGTTCCATCCATCCTTCTGGCGTACCAAATTCTTCATCAAACAATTTATGAATATTATCTTCATTCATCAAAGGATACAAATAAGAATAGATTGTTGTGGTTGAAGGATTATTAAATCCATCAAAGAAATTTTTAAATACTGGATAGATGTATTTGCGTAACATATTTAAAGTAGCTTTCGCATAGAATAAGGCACTTGCACTAAAATCTGCATCCTTGACATCCTCATAATACACTTCTAAATCACTTCCTGCTTCAATCTGGTCTAATACACTTCCAGGAAAATCTGTATAATCCTCTTCATTAATATTTAAAGCTTCATAAAAGTCAGTTTCTTCTTCAGGCTCTTCATTTTGTTTCATATTATTCATCATATTTTGAGCCATGTCATTTAACTTATTCTTTTCTTCATCACTCATATTGTCCATCATTCTTGAAATGGCTGAAAAATCAATATCACTAAATTTCATTGTTTATTACCTCATTTCTAGAAAGTATTATACACAAAACATGAGTAGATTAACATAAACAAATGTATTAGAATATACACATGAAATTATTAAATATACAAAAAGAAATCCCCGATATTCTTTTAGAAATACGCTATTGCACAACTTACAATTTCATTGGTGAAATTATTGATGGCTACATAGATCCGGTAGCGTTAGGAACAAAAGAATTGGTGGAACAATTAAAAACAATCAACTCAAAGGCGAGACAAATGGGATATCGATTAAAGATATGGGATGCCTACAGACCGCAAAGTGCCCTAGATCATTTCATGACTTGGAAAGATACTGAAGATGATAAAATGAAATCCATTTTCTTTCCTGAATATTCCAAAAAATATCTTTTTGAGAATGACTTTATCATCGAAAAATCAGCACATACCAGAGGTAGTACTGTTGATTTAACTTTAGTTGATGAAAAAACAGGAAAAGAATTAGATATGGGATCTTATTTTGATTATTTTGGCGATATTTCGAGTCCATTATACACAAAAGGATTAACGAATCATCAAATCAACAATCGCATGACATTAAGAAATTTGATGTTAGACAACGGATTTATCCCTTTAGAATCCGAGTGGTGGCACTATACTTTAAAGGATGAACCCTATCCAGATACTTATTTTAATGAAGAGGTGAAATGTGATGGAAACTAAACTATGGTCCACTTTAATTGGACTTTCAAAAACTGTGGATTCAAATCCAAAAACAGAACATACAGACACGATCATCATAGATTGTCTTCAACATCTAAGAAATCATACGGTTACACAAGATCTAATTGATTTAGTACATGAAGAAAAAGACAAGATATCACCAGGTTGTAAAACGTGCACACATCCTTGTGGCAACACGAGTGATTATGATATGTCTTTGATCAACGACAAGAAAAAAGAATTGATGTATCAAATCCTGAATTTAAGCGATATCAACTATATATATCGTGGCTTATGTTACTTAGGATTTGACATTGATGATTCTTATATTGATGAATTAATGGAAGAATGTAAAGACAAATAGGAGGTCAACATGGAAAAAGATTGGAAATTATTTAGAAAGAAACTAGGTGGCTGGCAAGAAGCCTATATGGACAAATTGGTTGAAGAATATAAAGATATCCTAAATTCAGATGCATTATCATCCGATAAATACTGGGCACTACGAAAGAAAATTTATGATGATTATAAAAGTCCTGGTGTTTTGGCAAGAGATGTTTCTCGATCAAACATGCTTTGGATCTTGTTAGGATTATTACGTGATGAAGCAATCACTATGGATGATTTAGAAGAGTTTAGTGATGAGCTGAAGGACGATATTGAACAATTTATGAAGTAAAAAGCCGAAATAAATCGGCTTTTTAATTTAGTCTTCTTTTTTACCAGCTAATTCTTTTAATGCTTTTAAAGAATCCACTTTCTTTGAATATAAAGACAATGGAGCAGAACTAGTATCACCAATTGCTGTTAAATCATATCCTTGTGCTTTACATTCATTTTCTAAATATGCTTTGTGTTGGAATGAGTTCAAATCAATTTCACCATTATTTAAAGCTTCATTTGGTAAGTTATATGCATCAAAAACAACTACATCTAAATAGATTCCAGAATTTTCATCGTCTAATACTTTTTGTACCGCTCTAAATGTATCGGCAGAACCACAAGTACCAATCTTAATAACTTTCTTTCCATCTGAACTTGATTGATATCCTTCAATATCGCTCACAAAGTTTTTATCCACTGTATAATCTTTATCATATTCAAATGCAGGGACACTCGCTCCTTTATTCTTTTCTAGAATATATTCAGCTACCACCTGACTTTGGTATGCCTTTACTACCTTTTGATAATCTTCATTATCTTTATCAGCTGTACGTGCAACGATCACATTAATAAATGGATTGTCACTTCCTACTTCTTGTACTTCTGTAATCAAGCCATCCTTTTTAGGTTTTAATCCCGCTGGAATCGCATATGTACCATTGATTGTGGCAGCTCCAAAATCATCCAAAGTCGAAACTAAAGTGTTAGCTTGTGTAGGAACAATTTCAATATTGTATTTATACTTTGTGACATCCTTCAATTCTGGAGTCCAACCAGCCTTGTCATCCACGTCAATCAAGCCTGCTTTTTCTAGAAGCAATAATCCTCTTCCTCCATTTGTGGCATCACTTGGAATTCCAATTTTTACAGGTTCACTTGATGATTGAGATGAACATCCTGTAAGTAATGTTGTAGCTACTAAGCCTGCTGTTAAAAATGTTTTAAATAGTTTGTTTGTCTTCATAATCCTTTTCTCCTTATTTATTTATGAAATAATTCTTTATTTGTGGTTGCACTCGATAATGTATTACCCAACAATTGAATCAACGAAACAATGATCAATAGTAAGATAACACATAAATTCACAACATCTTGATAATGTAAGTTTTGTCCATAATTGATTGCGAACGAACCAATTCCACCAGCACCAACTGCACCTGCAGAAGTTGTAAGTCCAATTAATGAAATAGCTGTAATGGTTGTTACACGAATCAAATCAGGTAATGCCTCATGTAGATAGACACGAAAGATAATTCCTAATGTTGAGCTTCCCATGCTTCTTGCGGCTTCAATCTTTCCTGGATTTACATCCGCTAATGCCGTTTCTACTTGTCTTGTATAAAATGGAACAGCTCCAAATACCAATGGAACGATTGCTCCTTTGACTCCAATCGAAGTACCTGCAATACTTCGTGTTAATGGAATCAAGAAAATCAATAAAATAATAAATGGTACGGCTCTAAAAACATTTGTGATGACTTCTAAAATAAAGTGAACTATTCGATTTGGCTTAATACCATCGGCTTTAGTTACAATCAATGAAATTCCAAAGGCACCTCCTATCAATAATGTGATAAGTCCTGCGATGAAAAACATTTGATAAGTCGCATTCAATGCGGTTAAAAATATATCCCAGTAATTGGCAACGTTTGGAAAGAAATCCGCTATAAATTTAGGCATTATGAATCACCTCCACCCTTACATTCGATTCATGTAGAAAATCAATGGCCGCCTGAACATTTTCCTTTGTTCCTTCAACAGAAGCAATGATTCCTCCCAAGGCATCCGCATTGACCACATCCACATTAGCCAACATGATATTTACATCCACATTGTATTCACGAGATATCTTTGAAATAGTTGCACTACCCACACTATCTCTAGTGAACGTAAGTTTAACCAATTTACTATCTGTAGGAATAATTGTCTTATTCTCAATCAACTTCGTGATATTTGATAAAGCAGAAGCTGAATTGATAAATTTCTTTGTGATTTCTTCTTTTGGATTAGCGAAGATATCATATACATCCCCTTCTTCAACAACTTTACCATTTTCCATAACCGCCACACGATTTGCGATAGATTTAATCACACTCATTTCATGAGTAATCAAAATAATTGTTATTCCTAATCTTTTATTTAAATCCTTCAATAATTTTAAAATCGATTCTGTCGCATCTGGATCTAGAGCAGAAGTTGCTTCATCACTAAGTAACACCTTTGGATTGTTGGACAAGGCTCTTGCGATGGCTACACGCTGTTTTTGTCCACCTGATAATTGTGATGGATAGACATATTTTTTATCTGCCAAATCTACAAGATCTAATAATTCATCGACACGAGTTTCAATTTCTTTTTTTGATAAGCCTGTATATTTTAATGGGTAGGCCACATTATCAAATACTGTACTTCGATCTAATAAGTTAAAATGTTGAAAAATCATTCCGATTGATCGTCTTAACTCTCTTAATTTTTTTTGACTGATATCTAAACTTCCTTGTTTTGCGCTTACCTTACCAAACCCCTCAATTTCAATACTTCCAGAATCTGGAATTTCTAAAAAATTCAAGCATCGCACCAAAGTACTTTTACCTGCACCAGAATATCCAATCACTCCATAGATTTGTCCACTTTCAATATGCAATGAAACATCATCTACGGCATGTACGTCCGCATTCTTTAAATGATAGGTTTTATCTAAATGTTCTATATTAATCATTTATAACACTCCAATCTAACAAAAAAAGCCGAGGACTTACCCCGGCCTTTGCGCACTCAAATACGCGACAAACGAATCGAAAACCGGGTCACATTTATACACATATACATTTGCATCATTGACATCATCATTGTTTTCATATTCGTTTCCTCCTTGCATGTCTGTATTCTACAAGAAGGTTTAGTTATTGTCTAATTGTTAAATTTTTGAAGCAGTTATAAATTTTATTTATTACTAAAATAATCCTTCATCGTTTGAATATACGTACTGCCAATTTCACTTAATACCGTGTATTTTCTTGTGATATAACCAATTTCCATCATGGAATTTGGATTCTCCACATTTGCCTCATATGGAACAACTACATAGTCATCCCCATTCAAATCTTTACTAATAATTCCAGAACATAACGTATATCCATTCAAACCTCGCATTAAATTCAGCATTGTTGCACGATCATTGACTTGTATCTTTCTAGGAAATTCATTTTCAACCAATATCTCCTCCGCAGTATACATAGAAGGATTGTCTCCTTGATCAAAAGTCATGTTTGGATACGGTAGCAACTCTTCATAGGTAATGGATTTTTTCTTGGCAAGAGGATGTCCCTTATACAAATACACAAAGGCATCGCAATTAGCTAATTTATGAAATTCTAAATTCCACTCATCAAATTGTTTCATCATAAAATGACGATTATAGTTGGATAAATATAAGATTCCAATCTCACTTACTGAGTTTCCCACATCTTCAATCACATGCATCGTCTTGGTTTCACTGATCGCAAAATCATATTTGGAAGTTCCATATTTCTTCACTGTATCCACAAATGCTTTGGTCGCAAATGAATAGTGTTGACAGGATACGCGAAACTTAATTCTTCTTAAACTTTCATCTTCATATCGATTCTTTAATAATTCATATTGTTGATAGAGCTGTCTTGCGTACGTTAAAAATTCTCGTCCTTGTTGCGTTACAGTAACTCCATGACTTGTACGATTAAAGATTTGAATATCCAGTTCTTTTTCAAGTGATTGAATGGCAGATGTTAAAGTAGGCTGAGATACGAAAAGCTTTTCAGCCGCCTTATTCATAGTTTTCTCATCGGACACCGTTAATACATAGAGCAATTGTTGAAGCGTCATTTTCATTCTCCTTTTATTTATACTATTTTAATGTATATTTATTAATTTTCAAGAATCCAAAATAAAAGAGCTTGATAAGCTCTTTAAATGTTAAAAAATTAATTTTCCTTTTGATGTTCTACATGCCAAGCATGATCCTCTTTAACTTTCGCAAGCTCCTCTGGATTTTCAAATAATTCAAGTGCCGTAAAAGCCAATGCTTTTGCACCTTTGACAATCGCATCCATTGCCTTTTGGCTACATGAAGCATTCACCATATCTTGACTATGTCCTGCAATCTGTACATCTGTAATACTAATGTGAGGCTGAATCGTAGGTACAACCTGACTAATATTACCCACATCACTACTTCCTGGTATTACCACATCTTCTACATGTTTTACAGTATTGCCAAGTTCTGTAATATATTTTTCATAGATCGCATCTAAAGAAGGTGTCAACACCATATTTTCCACAAGATTTTGGTACAACTTCATACTTGAAGTACAACCCGTCTGCAAAGCTGAACCCTTCACAATATTTTCTACTTTCTCATATAATTCATGCAACGTATCAATATCAGCAGCACGAATATAATATTTTGCCTTTGTATATTCCGGAATCACATTAGGAGCTGTTCCACCCTCAACAATCACACCATGAATACGAATACGATCTGTTAGTTGTTGACGCAAAACACCAATTGCGGCATACGTTAAAATCTGTGCATCCAATGCATTGATACCGTCTTGAGGGCAGCCCGCTGCATGAGCTGGTTTTCCCCAGAATTCAATATCAACAGGTGCACACGCATAATTACGTGTACTTAATCCATCTTCTGGTCCTGAACCAGGATGTACACATAAGGCAAAATCTACATCTTTTAAATAACCCTTTTTCACAAAAGAACCTTTGGCACTTCCATTTTGGCCACCCTCTTCTCCTGGTGTTCCATATACACGTACCTCTCCACCAATTTGATCCACTACACTTTTTAAGGCAGCACCGGCAAGAGAAGAAGTAGCGCCAAATACATTGTGACCACAGCCATGGCCTAATCCTGCAAGTGCATCATATTCTGCAAGAAAGACAACCGTAGGACCTGGTTTATTACTTTTGTAGGTTGCCGCAAAACCAGTTCGATGTCCTGCTGCAGGCAATTCAATCTCAAAGCCTTCTTTTTTTAATTGTTCACTCAATGTTTTTGAGGCAAAATATTCAAAGTCACTGACTTCTGGTTTGGCATGAATTGCTAAAGAAATATCTTGATATGTTTTAGCGTTTGTATCTATAAATTGAGAAATTTGATTCTTTAATTCTGACATAAAATAGTTCCTCCTAAAATTTGAGTCTATTGTACAAAGAACGATTGTTATATTCAAATTCTATTTATTTATACCTGGCTATAAATTATTTTTATTATAATGAATAAAAAGAAAAACGGCATAGCCGCTTATTCTTTTGTCAGATCCTCACCAAAATATTTAATTGAAATCTTAGATAAAGTTCCATCTTCTTTCAATTCTTTTAAAGCCTTGTTTACAGCTTTCTTTAAAGAAGCATTATCATCACCTTTTACCATTGGAATCGCATAGGGTGTAGATTCTTTGGATTGATCTACAATTTTAAATGAACTATCCTTTGTCGTTTGAAGATAATCATTGATTGAAGTAGCCGCATTGATTGTCGCATCCACACCACCACTCTTTACAAGATCCATACATTTCGTTAAATCATCTACACCTTTTACAGTAGCCCCATAATCTTCACCCAATTCCATATAAGTAGATCCAATCGAATTGGCCGTTGTCTTTCCTTTTAAATCATCAAACGAAGTGATTGTCGTATTATCGTTACGAACAACTAAGACTGTATGATCATATGCATAAGGTGTTGAGAAATCAAATTTCTTTTCTCTTTCCTTTGTGATATCGACACCATTAACAACTAAATCATACGTACCTGTTGATAGACCTGTTAATAATCCATCCCATTTACTTTCTACTATATTGGCTTTTACCCCTAATTTCTTGGCAATATTTTTGGCAACTTCCACATCAACACCCACCAATTTATCATTCTTATCATGATAAGAGAATGGTTGCCAATCCCCTTCTAAACCTATTGTGATTTCACCTTTATCTTGAATCGTAGCTAAATGGTCTTTAGAAGATCCACATCCTGCTAAAGTAAATACCATAGCTGCACTTAATAAACCTGTTAATAATTTTTTCATCTTACATTTCCTCTTTCCTTAAAAATTCTTTTGTTCGTTCTTGTTGAGGATTTTCAAAGAAATCCTTTGAATTACCCTCTTCAACTATTTTTCCTTCTTCCATCAAAATCACATGATTAGAAACATGTTTCGCAAAAGACATCTCATGCGTAACCACAACCATAGTCATCCCTTCATTAGCCAATGTTTTCATTACACTTAATACTTCTTGAATCAATTCTGGATCGAGTGCTGAAGTTGGCTCATCAAAATAAATGATGTCTGGACTTGTAGCTAATGCTCTTGCGATTGCGACACGCTGTTGTTGTCCACCTGATAATTGTGAGGGATAATGATTAGCACGATCTTTCATCCCTACTTTTTCAAGCATCTGCATACCAATCTCATTGGCTTGGTCTTTAGAAACATTTCGTGCTACTGTTAAACCTATGGTTACATTTTGTAGAGCTGTCTTATTCGCAAATAAATTGTAATTTTGAAATACAAATCCCGTATGCTTTCTAAGATCAGCAACATCCTTTTTTGATGTATTTGACAAATCATAAGATTGATCTTTAAAAAACATAGTTCCTGCATCCGCTGTCTCTAAATAATTCATACAACGAAGTAAAGTTGTCTTACCTGATCCTGAAGGACCTAGTATCGCAACAACATCCCCTTTATGAACAGTTAGATCAATGCCTTTTAAAACATGTAAATTTCCAAACGATTTATGAATATCTTTAATTTCTAATAAAGCCATACTCTATCTCCCTGTCTGATAATAATTCAGCTTCTTTTCACCCCAAGCTTGCAGCCAAGTTAAAACTGTACAGAAAATCAAATACACTAAAGCAACTTCGATATACAACTGCATAAACTGATAGGTTCTTCCCGCAATTCTTTCGGTCTGCATAAACATTTCTGTTACTGTAATATTGGCAGCTAAAGATGTATCTTTAACAAGTGAAATCAAGTTATTAAACAAAGATGGAAAAGCACTTCGAAAAGCTTGTGGTAAAACAATATGCATCATAATCTGCATATAGCTCATCCCTACACAGTATCCAGCTTCCATTTGTCCTTGCGGTACACTTTCAATCGATCCACGAATGGTTTCAGCACAATAAGCGCCTGTATTTAATGAGAATACGATAATAGCGGCCGTCATAGCTGAAATACGCACACCAATCGACTGCATCCCAAAATACATAATGAACAATTGCACTAACATTGGCGTTCCTCTAAATATCCATATATAAAATTGAACGACATATTTCATAATTGGTACTTTCGCATATTGAACCATGGCGCATACAATAGCTATTATCATCGCAAAAATAAATGATACGAGCGCAAGTGGTAATGTCATTATAATTCCTGATACAAATATTTTTGGGAATGATTCTAAAAACAATTCCATACTTTCCCTCCCTAAAATCTTTTTACTATTTTACACCCTAAAGTAAACTTTAGGTCAATTAAATCAATCCAAATGATTTTAATATTGTTAACCAAAATGTAATACTAAAAGCACTTAGCAGTGTTGTCAGCATCACTACACTTGATGTTAAAACACCTTTATGCCCCATACTTTTAGCCATCACAAAACCAGATACCGTTGTACTGGATCCACACATAATCAAAATGGCAACTAAGGCTTGATTTCTAAATTCTAATAAAGCCCCTATTGGTAAGAAGATAGCACAAAAACCAATTAACTTCATAAATGTACAGAATAAAGATGGTTTTAATTCTCCTTTTGCCTGATCAAAATCAAAAGTGGCTCCCATTGCCATTAAGCCAAGTGGTGTTGCCGTACTTGCAATCATTGAAATCGTTTTATTGATAACTTGAGGCAATTGAAATGGTAATAAACTAACAAGTACACCTATCACAATTCCTAGAATCAGAGGATTCTTTAAAATCCCAATGAATGTTTTCTTATAATCAACCTTAGATTGTTCAGCCTTAAAGAAAGATAGAATCACAACGGATACTACGTTATAAACAAATACCACACTCATCAACATTAATGGTGCAACCCCTACATCTGGATAAATATTCGCTGTTAAAGCAAGTCCTAACAAAGCTGCACTACTTCTGTAACAAGCTTGAATAAATTCACCTTGAATTGTTTTATCTTTTAAACGTAATGAAAATAATATAGACAATAGAATACTAATTAGAGTAGATACAACACAAAATACGACAAACTTTGTATCCCAAAGATCTTTAAAATTAGATTTAGACACATCGACAAACAACAATAGTGGCAATGACACTTTAAAGACAAATGAATTTAGTTTGGATGCCAAAGCATCTTCTAAAATATTCATTTTATTTAAGAAATAACCGACAACCATCAATAAAAAGATGGGAATGGTCGCATTTAAGCTAAATAATAAATTTTCCACAAAATCCCTCCAAAACTAAATTATTGTTATTTTAGCACAAAACATATCAGAATGCTTTTTTAAGCACTCAAAAAGAGCAATTTTCATTGCCCTTACTTTAACTCATTCGTATGTTTTGCACGTTCTGCATCACGCCAATTATCTTGATATTTACCTAAACAATCCACAAAACGCTTTGTGACATAGTGAGGACGTGTAATAGCACTTCCCACAACAACACTATGACATCCAACAAAAATACATTTCATCGCATCTTCTGGCGAATAAATATGTCCTTCCATGATGATGCAGGCTTCATCTTGAAGTTCACGACACATATCAGCTACCATTCTAAAATCCGCCCCTTCAATATGTGCTGTTTCCTTCGTATATCCATATAATGTTGGAGCTACAATTTCTGCACCATTTGCGCTGGCATGTTTTGCCTCTTCTAAATTAGATACATCCGCAAAAATTAAATGATTTGGATACTTCTTACGTACTTGAGGAAGTAGATCCCACGCAATCGTACCTTCATGTGTTTTTTGTGCTGTACAATCTATCGCAATAATATCTGCACCTGCTTCTACAATTTCGTCTACTTCTTTCATCGTCGGCGTAATAAATACATCTGTATCCTCGTGCCATACTTTATATAAACCAACAATAGGTAATCCTAAATTGGCTTCTTTGACTTTACGAATTTGTTCTGGAGAATTTAAACGCAATCCTACAGCACCACCCCATTTTGCGCATTCCGCCATTTTCACAACCATATCTTCTGTATAAATTGGCTCATCTTTTTGCGTTTGACAAGAAACTATAAGTCCTCCTTTTAAACTTTCTAATAATGCTAATTTTTTTGGATCATTTGTCTTCATTTTCTTCTTCTCCTTTACATACCACAAAATTTTCTGGTATTTCTTTACCATTTACATACCTATCCACATAAACGCTATGGAAATCTTTTAAATTCGCCCAATTACACATGGCTTTTACACCGTATTTAGATGCGTCTATCAATAAATCACATTTTTCACTACAGTCCATAATAGCCTTTTTACATGCCCCAACATTAAAATCAAATACATACACATTCCCATTTTCTAAATCAATACCATTCGTACTTAAAAAGGCATGATCAAAATGAAATTGTCGAATCATATCTAAAGTTAAAGAACCATAGCTTGTATCATAAGAACGATTGAATTCTCCTCCCAACAAGAAAATATCTCCTTTAAAACTAGCTGGTAGTTTTCGAATCAAATAAATACTTGGTGTCACAAGTTTAATTCTCTTATCTTGAATATAATCTAAAAGATGTACAGGCGTAGTACCCGAATCAATATATACACAATCTCCATCACGAATACTACGAGCTGCGTGTGCACAGATTAATTGTTTTTCTTCCATATTCATGTTTTCTTTTGAAACGATGGACATTTCATTATAGTTTGTAAGTGTCGTACTCACACTCTTCAAACTAGCGCCACCGCGCTCTCTTTGAATCAAGCCTTGATTTTCTAATTCAATCAAATCGCGCATTACACTTGATCTAGAAACATCAAAACTTTCTTGTAATTCTTTTACAGTCACAAATTGTCTTTCTTCTAACAGCTGCACAATCCGAACCATTCTTTCTTTTGAAAGCATATTATCCTCCTATTTTTACATACACACCTAATTGTTTACCCATTTCAATATATGGAGTTAAGATTTTACGCTCCATCATTTTATCTTTATCATAAACAAACTCTTTATTCAATTGATTCCATTTATTTTTTCCCATTGTATGAAACGGTAGAAGGTTAACTTCACTAAGTTTTAAACTTGCACAAAACTTAATGACATCTTCACAAATATCATCATTGAACCTTGGAATCACTGGCATTCTGACAATAACTTTCTTGGGACAATTCTTAGCTAGATATGTAAAATTATTTAAAATCAAATTTAAATTGCCGCCCGTAACATCCTTTAATTTTTGTGCATCCAAATGTTTTAAGTCCATTAAAAATAAATCAATATATGGTAATGCCTGCTTCAACTTATCCAAACTATAGTTTCCCGTTGTTTCTACTGCTACATGTAATCTTTTTTCTTTGCATTGTTTGATCAATTCTAAAAATGCATCAAACTGCATAAAGGGCTCTCCTCCACTAATTGTGACTCCACCATTGGATTGATCAAAATAATCCTTATCCTTTAAAATTTCCTTGAGTACGTCATCAATTTCCATATCTTTACCCGCAAAAGAAATCGCATCTTGTAAACAAGCATCCTCGCATTTTTTACAATATATACATTTTTCCTTGTCCCATTTAAATGGAAATGAAATGGCATGTTGGCTACATACATGCATACAAGTCTTACACTCAACACATTTTCTATCATCATGCATTAGTACATGTTCAATATTCCATGTTTCAGGATTGGCGCACCAAGGACAATGTAAAGGACATCCCTTTAAAAAAACAGTTGTACGAATACCCGGGCCATCGTGCGTGGCAAATTTTTCAATATTCGATACTCTAATCATATAAAGTCCTACTTAATAGTTCATCCTGAACATCTTTGGTCAAATTCACAAAAACAGCACTATATCCTGCTACACGAACAATTAAATCCGGATATTTTTCTGGATGTTTTTGTGCATCTTCTAACTGACCATGATCCACAACGGTAACCATTAATTGACATCCACCTTTTTTAAAGTATGTATCAAATAATACTTTTACTTTCTCTTTATCTTCATGCATCATACGAGGAGTAAACTTAATATTTTGAACACTTCCCCCATGATACTTTGCCTTAAATTTACTCAATGAATTCAATACGGCTGTTGGCCCATTATTTGCAGCATATCCTTGCGGATTATTAGCCGGATTTAAGTATACGCCTTGTAAACGTCCATCTAAGCTTGCATCGGTTTGATGTCCCCAATCTGTATTTGTTTGATTATTTGAAATCACAATTAAATAATAGTCCATTCCATTTAAAATACCTCGATTACGAATACCTTTCGCTACATATTCATATAAGTCATTGGCCATTTCATCCACATCGCTAATATCATTTCCGTATTTAGGTAAAGATAAAATCTCTTTACGTAAGTATTCATATCCAGAAAAATTATGTAAAGCTGCCTCATTTAATTCTTCAAGAGTATATTTCTTTTGATCATACACTAATGCTTTGATTGCATATAAGGCATCACTCGTATTGATATTTCCATAGGTTTCATTTGTACCACCTAAAATTTCAATACCTCCATCTAATATGGCCTTTTGTCGAGCCAAACAATCATCCATTAAGATCGAATTAAACAAGAAACTGACTTCTTGATTCATCACTTCATATGAGTGTTTTTGACAATATACACTTAAATCAAAATAGTAATCTAATAACACTTTATATTGATCATAGAATTCTTCAAATGTTCTAAAACTAGATAGTGGCAATACTTTAACTGGACCTGCCTTATATATATGGTCCATTGGATCATATCCTGCATTTAAAGCGAGTTGTAATATTTTAGTTAGATTCAATAACGTATTTGGTGTTCCCACACTTTTTCCTTGAATCACAAATTCTCCACATCCAAATGGAATATATTGTTCAGCTGTTTTGCGATCCACACGCATCGCATATTGCACAGCATCCACATTCACATCATCATTATATAAGGTTGGATACGTTGCTCCACTGGCAATACATTCATAGGCCATGTCCATGATATCTTTTGGCGTATTTGAATCAAAACGCAATGTAAATTGTGGTTCGACATAGCGAGTATCTTTACATACTTTTAAACAAATTCTTGTAAATAAATCACACGCTTCAACATTTTCTCTTCCTTTACCACCTACAATGATTCGGCCATTTACAGTTGTCCTTCTATTTTCAATCATTTTCCATAATGATTTTAAATAGCGATAAGCCTCATTTTCATCAATCAATCCAGAATCCATATCCTTTTTTAAAAATGGTCCAAGCACGATGTCCAAACGCCCATAGTTAATGCAGCCTGCACATAATGCATATAGCCAGAATAATTGAAGAGCCTGATGGAAAGTAGCTGGTTTATGTTCTAGTATATATTCCAAATCGTGTTTCATTAAATCTAAATCATGATTTCTAGATTCATCCAACGTATAGCTTTGATTAACCAAATCGATTTGTTTGCGAATAACAGATTTAAAGAGATACATACTTTCTAAACATGCTTGCATAAACTCATTTGTAGGATAACTTTGAATCAATTCAACCAATCCATTAATGCCTAATGTAACGAGTTTCTTATAGTCTAACATCATACCGGACAAGCGAGCTGTTGCCATAAATGGATATTTACAATCAATGAAGCGACCTGTTGTATCTTCGTTCAATACATCCTGGCAATAAATACTCTTTACATCATGATCTTGCCAATAGTCATATAACGCATCCACTCTTGCCTTCTCTTCATCAGTATTTAAATGTTCTTTAAAAGCACGAAGCTTATGGAAAACACAATAGTGCCCTACTCCACCAATACTTGTCACACTACCAAATCCAATGGGTAAAAAATCCAATCGCCCTGCAATCAAATCATCGGATTCAATACTTCTAAACAAACGAGGAAATAATACTTTTAAACATTTCACTTCACGAATCGCCTTATTTTTAGAACTATTTTCTTTGTGTACTTTCGTATAAGCCTCCATAATTTCTAATTGTTCAGAATAACTCTTTTCACATGGAATTTTAATTGAAACCTCAACATTCTGTTCACCATCAATATTAATTCTAGCCATATTTTCACCTCATATCTAAAACATACATTCATTTTGATTCATCGTCAATCATTTTTATTCATTTTCGTTCATATGTGACATTATTATCAATCTGTAACTTGTATGTAAGCGCTTGAACTCGTAAAATGAAATTAACAAGTATACAAGGAGGAAATAATACTTATGGCAAATCGTTTTATTTTAAATGAAACAAGTTATCATGGTGCTGGAGCCATCAAAGAAGTGGTTACAGAAGTTAAAGCACGTGGATTAAAGAAAGGTTTAGTTGTCACTGATAAAGACTTGATCAAATTTGGTGTAGCTACTAAAGTCACAGACTTATTAGATGAAGCTGGACTTCCTTACGAAATTTATGATGAAGTTAAGGCAAACCCAACTGTTGAACAAGTTAAAAACGGTGTAAAAGCAGCTAAAGCTGCTGGTGCTGACTATCTAATCGCTATTGGTGGTGGAAGCCCACAAGATACTTGTAAAGGTATTGGAATTATCTTGGCTAACCCTGAATTTGAAGATGTTGTTAGCTTGGAAGGTGTTGCTCCAACTAAAAACAAATCAATCCCAGTTATCGCAATCGCTACTACAGCAGGTACTGCAGCTGAAACTACAATCAACTATGTAATTACAGATACTGAAAAGAAAAGAAAATTCGTTTGTGTAGATGCTCACGATATTCCAGTTGTTGCGATCATCGACCCAGAAATGATGTCAAGTATGCCAAAAGGCTTAACTGCTAGTACTGGTCTTGACGCATTAACTCACGCTATTGAAGGATATACAACTTTAGCTGCTTGGGAACTTGCAGATACATTAAACTTAAAAGCTATCGAAATCATTTCAAGAAGCTTACGTGCTGCATGTGTTAACGATCCAAAAGGACGTGAAGACATGGCTTTAGGACAATATATGACAGGTATGGCATTCTCTAACGTTGGTTTAGGTGTTGACCACGGTATGGCTCACCCATTAAGCGCATTCTACGGAATCCCTCATGGTGTAGCTTGTGCTACATTACTTCCATATGTTATGGAATTCAACAAAGACTACACAGGTGAAAAATTTAGAGAAATCGCTCGTGTAATGGGAGTTGAAGGTGTTGATGAAATGTCTCAAGAAGAATATCGTCAAGCAGCTATCGATGCCGTTATTCAATTAAGTAAAGATTGTGGTATTGCTCAAAGCTTAAAAGAAATTGGTGTTAAAGAAGAAGACTTACCAACATTAACAGATTCAGCTATGGCTGACGTATGTACAGGTGGTAACCCTCGTCCATGTACTAAAGAATTGATCTTCGACTTATATAAATACGCATTTAACGGAAGAGACTAATAATACAATTCTAAAGAAGGCATCTTGCCTTCTTTTTATTATGCAGAAAAAGAAAAAAACGAGTTTAAATAAACTCGCTTAACGATTTACATGAACATAGCCAATAAATGGTTGACCACAAGATACACTTGTTAAAACAGTTTGGTTACCTAACCATCCACCATGAACAGCTTGACCATTTCCAACATATAATGCAACATGTCCTTGGTATACACAAATATCACCTGGAACCGGATCATTTGTCAATGTACCCAGGCTTAAATAAGCGGTTGGTGCACCATGGAAATTGATTCCAACGGCTGCTAAAGAATTTGTGACTAACATTGTACAATCTTGATATACACCAATCTGAGCTAATGCAGCATCCGCAATTCTTTGATAAAAACTCTTTTCGACATTAACTGTAATATTTTTTTCACTCATGTTACCAGCTGTATCTTTAGCTTGAATCGTTGTTGTGAATGTTCCTACATCACAAGTGTTGATATCGCTAGTTAATTGAATTGTTCCTTCTTCATTTAAAGAAACATGGCTATTGATATCAAAAGATTCATTTTGTTCAACTGTTAAAACATCTTCACAAGTGATTTCAGGAGCTGTCGTATCTTGTACTTTAACTTTTACTTCAGCACTTTGTTTTTCACTTGTTTTTTTATTTTCTCCCTCAATGGAAATTGTTTGTTTCCCAATTGTATCAACATCTAAATCTTTAACTTTTACCTTATAGTTTTTTGATTCATATACAGATACATTTTTTGTTTTCTTCTTAAATTTTACATTCGCATATTTTTTATGTAATTCTTTTTTAAACACAGATTTCATTGAATCTGCATCTTGATATTCGACTTTATAAGCTGGTGTGTTTTCCTTTGCTGAAACAGTTGTTACACCTGCAAATGTAGATGTAGCAATAATCAAACTTACGAATGCTTGGACTAATTTTTTCATAGTTATGGGCCTCCTCGTGCTTCACACAATTAAAGAGCCTACACTATTTAGTCTAAAGTGTCAAAAAAATACCCGTATTTCCCACAATTTAACATATTAATTTGTTTTAATTTGCCATTTTTTACAAGTCCGTCCCATTTATTTGTACTTTTTAGTAGAAAAGAACTACAAAAAGGACCCGAACAAATTAATGTTGTCCAAGTCCAATATTAGCTACAATCCATTTTAGAGCATATGTCGCACCTTAAATCTTAGAGCGTAAATTCATGTAACCTCACCCAATTTTATTCCACACGAAATTCATATTGTTACTCTCAATTATTGATTGTCAGACTCTGCCTGTCTGCTTTTTAAGATTTCCTTTGCTTCTTTAACAGTGATTGCACTCGAATCCGTCTCACTATTCAAGTAGATCTCTTCATCCCCATTTTGTAAGTAAGCTTCTCCACCTAGAAAGCCATCTCCTAATGGAATCACTTTTTCATCATCATCGCATCCAGGAAAATAGCCTACATCCTCATTTGTCTCTTTTACTTCTTTAATATTTACCGGTTCTTCACTCGATCTTGCGAAAGCTGGATAAGCTGTAACAGCAACTAAACCAACAAACAAAGGAACTAATAATTGAATCTTTTTCATTGTTTCACCCCCATCCATTAATCTTCATTCTCTAAATATGATGCTTTTTCAATTTCTTTTGCCTGCTTCACTGTGATAATTCGATCCCCATCCTGTAAATCAGATTTATCCACATCTGAACCATCTCCATTAAGTAAATAGCCACCACCTTTTACTAGAATAATATGCTGACTATTCTTCAATCCTTTAAATTTAAAATCCACATATTGTTGAGTCTGTACCTCTGAATCGGCATCAACATCTATAGTAGGACTTTCTACATGGATAGGCTCATAATAACTTGCTGCAAATGCTTTAAAGGTACAAACTCCTACAACAGCAGATAAACATAAAATATACATCGTTCTCTTTTTCATAAGTCTTTTCCTCCTTCTTTTGTTGCGAAAACGTTTTCCTATCTTCATTATATTCCGATTGTCTTTTTTTGCAAGCGTTTCATGTTTTAATTTATATTGCATATTTTTGAAACAATGTTAAAATTATATTGGGTGATAATTATGATACAACTAACAAAAAAAGAAAGAAGTGTGATGGACATTCTATGGGACAGTCACATTGAAATGTCAGCAAGTGAAATTAGAGAAACCTCTAATGAAGAATTGAGTATTTACACGATCCAACAAGCTTTGCGCCATTTATTAGAAGTGCATTTTATTGAAGTGTACGACATTGCCTTCAACAACAAATCCTTAACACGTAAGTATAAACCACTCGTATCACAAGCTGAATATGTAGATTCTTTTATCAACAATGATACAAGACTTCAATTAGCCAGTAACTTTGTCAATAATACGGATGATTTAAAAGAATTAGAAAAACTTCAAAAACTCATCGAGAAAAAATTAAGAGCATTAAAATGACATTTTCTCTGACTTCATTCTTCTCCGGATTATGCAGTGTTACTTTATTCATAATGTGTTTGGGATTTATACTACGACATAAAAAGGCATATAAATACTTTCGTACAGATGCACTCTTATTAATCATATGCCTGATTTTTATTCGCTTGCTGTTTCCGTTTGAACATGCACATATGATCTATATTCCAATCCAAAAAGTAATGAATCCACTTTTGGATTTCTTCAATCAAACACATGTAGTAAAGCTCTTGATCTTATTGTGGCTTATAGGAAGTGCAATCTTTTTAATCTACTTCGTAAAAGATTATATTCATACGGAATATATCTACAAAAAAATAATGAAGCAAAGTCAAATTGTTGGATATAGACAAGCTTATCCTGTATATAAATCGAATTTGATCTATGGACCTTGTGTGATTGGATTACACAAAACTATTTTGCTTCCTGAAATTGACTATTCAGAATCGGATTTAAATTCAATCCTCGCACATGAAAGTTACCACATCAAGAAGAATCACAATCTAATCAAAGGCATATTAAATCTTATTTGTTGCATGTACTGGTGGTTTATCCCCATATATTTCTTCAAAAAATATATTTTCCTATATTTAGAAATGAAAACTGATGATTCTATAATCCAAAATCTTGATGAAAAAGAAAGCTTTGCCTATATGCAAACCTTAATTCAAATACAGAAGCAATGTTCTCAGAAATCATTCACATCCTATATTTCTTCTAATGGATTCATTCTTAATTACAGAATCCATTACATGATGAGAGGTCTACACAAAAAGAAAACAAATGCTTTTATTTTGGTTTCAACTGTATTGATCTGTTTCTTATCTACCTTTATAAATATTTCTGGATATTATACAAATACTGAGTTAACAGAAAATACCTTTGAGATCACAAATTCAAATGCGTATATATTCGAAAACAAAAACAATCCTCCATCCTTATTATTTTATTTAGATAATCAATATATCTTAGGTGGATATACCAACTTAAAAGAAATACAAGACGAACAAAAATTGCCGACATACAAAGATCTCGGAAAAACCCGAAACATTCAATCAATCACAAATACACAGAATACAGTCATCAAGAATTCAAAACAAACTACTTACCGATGGAAATATAAATTAGAAGATGGTTATGTATACAGAAGGCTATATAATGCATGTAAAAACACTTGGGTTTCCGATTGGATGTCAGCCTGAAATTTATAACGAAGATTACCACAGTCTTCGTTTTTTTTATTCAACAAGGATAACTTAAGCATTAAAACGCCTGAAAAAAAGGACCCAGACAACTAAAACGTTGTCCAAGTCCAATATCAGCTATAAACAGTTTTGGAGTATATGCCTCCTGTTAAAAATCTTGGATAGCAAATTCACCTAACCCATTCAAATTTATCGTGCCAAACCTAATAGTTCCTAACGATTAATATTCTAATTTTTTAACCTTTTCCCAAGTAAATTGAGGATCACCAAAGTGTCCATAACATGATGTTTTGTGGTAAACTGGCTTTCTTAGATCCAACTCTGAAATGATATTTCCTACTTCGAAATTGAAGTTTTTCTTTACAATTTCCAATAGTTTTTCATCATCAAATTTACCTGTTCCAAAAGTATCTACACATAATGAAACTGGTTGAGCTTTACCAATTGCGTACGCAACTTCAACTTCACAACGACGTGCTAGACCATTCGCAACAATGTTTTTAGCTACATAACGAGAATAGTAAGCAGCACTACGGTCTACCTTAGTAGGGTCTTTACTAGAGAAGCATCCTCCTCCAATACGTCCACGTCCACCATATGTATCACATACGATTTTACGTCCTGTCGTTCCTGAATCTCCCCATGATCCACCTACAACGAAGCTTCCAGATGGGTTGATGAAATATTTAGTATTTTCATCTAAATATTTTTCATCAATACAAGGTTTGATAACTTCGTTCATAATCAATTCTTTGATTTCTTCTTGCGTAATATCTTTTGAATGTTGTGTAGAAACTACGATTGTATCAATACGTTTGATTTCATCATTTTCATATTCAACAGATACCTGTGTTTTTCCATCTGGTTTTAATAAGTCTGGGTGTTCTCTTCTAACTTTTGTCAATTGACGAGCTAAAAGGTGTGCATAATAGATTGTTAGTGGCATATACTCATCATTTTCATCACAAGCATATCCAAACATAATACCTTGGTCACCTGCACATACTTCATCACGGTTTACCGCATTGTGAATTTCAGGACTTTGTTGGTTTACAACAGTATGTACATGATATTCTTCTGTGTATCCAATACGTTTGATTTCATTTAATGCGATTGTTTCATAATCCAATTCAGCCTTTGTATTACATTCACCATAAATCAATACAAAATCATCTTTAATTGTACATTCAACAGCCATATTTGAATATGGATCTTGAGCTAATGCAGCATCTACGATTGCATCGGCAATTTGGTCACAAATTTTATCTGGATGACCTTCAGTAACACTTTCACTTGTAAAAATATAATCTTTCATTTTGTCTCCTCCTCTTGCTTATCCATAAAAAAAACATACTTTAAGAAGTATGTTACAATTCTCTATACTTCTTATCGCTGTTAGCAGGACCACCTTAACATATCGTCAGGTTGGCGTGAAGTCAACGAGCTAACTCTCTACTTCAACTCTGGATAATTTTTTTACGCATAAAGATTAAAACATGAAACTACAAATAATGCAAGAAATTCATCATTATAATTATACACATATGAAAAAATGGCTAAATTCTATAGCCATTTCTTTCTAATATCCTAATACTTCATCCACTAAAATCACATGAATACGATCGGGTTCCATGCTGTTTCTTGTGATGACTAGTTGATCACAAATGCAGCCTTCCGCTAAACAATTTGCACAACTACCTGTTAATTGGCAAGGTCTATTTCCTTTAAAACGTTGACTGTTGATTGGAGCAGCTACATTTCTTAGTCTAGAAATAGCACTCTCTACATCTTTTGTGACCTTATTCATACCCACAATCATTATGACATGTCTAGGACCAAAACATAAACATGACACACGATTACAATGCCCATCCATATTGACTAAGATTCCATCTTCTGTCATGGCATTTGTACTCATCAAATAGTAGTCTGCATAAAAACAATCTCTTTCTAATTTATATTTTTCTTCGGCATCTTTAGCCTGATCACGATCGATGACTTTAAAATTTCTTTTATAAAGCTCTTCCTTAATACCAATTTTATTTAAAGTATCCGAACCTCCCCAACCTACACTTGAGCCTGGTTCCATAATTTCAAGCGCCAAATCTACAGCTTCTTGTTTTGAATGTACATAATACCCATTCATATGTCTGTTTTTTAAACCTTGAATTACTTTTTTAGATAATAAATTATTTCGTTTTGTGATCATTTTTTACACCTCGATCCATTCTATTCTATTAACTACAATTGATGTTGGACGATCCTTCTTACCTTGGATCAAACAAATTCGATCTTTTTGAATATTCGCTTTTTGTTGCTCATACAAACGAGGCATGATAACCGCATCCATTTTACCAGCTTCATCCTCTACACTCATGAAGCACATCCAGTCACCTTTCTTTGTCTTATGCGTTCTAAAAGATGCGACACGCACTAAGATATTCATATACCCATCTCTATTTACCGCATTCAATAATGGAATGCAATTTGGATATTTATGCACACGCAAAGATTGCACAGGATGCTCACTTACATAAAAATCATACACATATTGTTCTTTTTGTGCCTTTTGAATTGGATTCTCTTTGATTCTTTGAATCCCCGGACGAGAAACAATACTAAAGTCAAAGCGTAAATCGTTAGGATCTTCAATTCGTACAATGTTTACATAATCCATGAGTTTTCTTAAATTCTCATTTAAAGTAGCTCGATTATACCCAAAACAATCCAATGCACCTCCATCAATTAAGATACGAATTGTAGATTCATTGATCTTATACATACTTGCCTTGGCCAAAAAGTCAAATAAATCTGTATAAGGACCATGCTCAATAATCGTTGGATAAATCGTCTTACCTACCCCCTTTAAAACTTGTAACGGCATACGAATTGAATTAGCTTCAATTGTATAGAAAGCCTTTGAATGATTAACATCACAACCATTCACAACAATGTTTCTTCTTTTACATTCATAAATATATTGCGACGTTTTTATACCCGAACCAATGACACTATTTAATAAACTCTGATAAAAATACAAAGGATAATTTGCCTTTAAATAAGCCATTTGATAGGCAACTAAACTATAGGCATAACTATGTGATTTATTAAATCCATAACCTGCAAATTGTTCCATAATTGAAAATATCTCATTGGAAACCGAATCTTTGATACGATTCTTTCGTGCACCTAATATAAATTGCTCTTTTAAGTTCTGCATGACGTCTAATTTCTTTTTGGACATAGCCTTACGAAGCGTATCAGCTTGTGCAAGACTAAAGCCTGCGATCACTTGGGCCGTCTGCATAACCTGTTCCTGATAAATCATAATTCCATAGGTTTCTTTTAAGATAGGTTCTAATAAAGGATGTGGATATACAACTTTTGAAGGATCCTTTTTCCTTTCAATATATGTATCAATATGTTGCATCGCTCCAGGACGATACAAAGCTAATACGACACTAATATCCTCAAATTTATTGGGTTGTATCTTTTGTAGTAAAGATGTAATTCCACTCGACTCCAATTGAAATACACCTAATGTATTTCCAAGTGATAGTAATTGATATGTTTTCGCATCCTTTAAATTGATTTTCATCATATCTAAAGAAATATGTTTTTGTTCTTTTAGATTCGTGACGATTTGATGAATCGTTGTTAAATTACGAATTCCCAAAAAATCCATTTTGATCAAGCCTAAATCCTCTAGATATTCGGCTGTAAATTGAGTAGCCTGTATATCACCATCCACACTCACAAGAGGACAGACATTCACAATTGGCTGATTCGAAAGAACAATTCCTGCTGCATGCAAGGATGTATGGCGTGGTAAACCTTCAATATTTACACACATCTTAAATAATTCAATTAATTTTTGATCCGATTGAATCCTTTTTCGAAATAAAGCATTCTCATTATAAGCCTGCACCAAAGTAATTTTTGGTGTATTCTTTAACATTTTAGAAAGCTCATCCACAATTCTTGCCGGAATATTCATCACACGGCCTACATCACGAATGGCTTGTCTTGCCTGCAATGTATTAAATGTTACAATATGACTCACATGATCTTGTCCGTATAATTCACGAACATATTGAATAACTTCATCGCGTCGATCATCTGGAAAATCCGTATCAATATCGGGCATAGAAATACGTGATGGATTTAAAAATCTTTCAAACAACAAATTATTCTGAATTGGATCAATATGCGTAATACCTAGACAATAGGCAACTAAAGAACCAGCTGCACTTCCACGTCCTGGACCCACAAATATATCTTTACTTCTGGCATATCGAATAAAGTCCCAGACAATCAAAAAGTAATCGGTAAATCCCATATTGATAATGACACTCAATTCATATTCTAGACGATTCATATAAACGGCATTTAGATTGCCATTTAATCGTTTTTCCAATCCCTTTTTACAAAGTTTAACCAAATAATCACTAGAATCAATATGCAACTTATTTTCGAACACTGGAAGCTTTGATTTTTGAAAAGCCATTTGAACATTGCACATTCTTGCGATTTCTTCTGTAGCCAATAAATCACTTTCATCATACAAGGCTTCCATTTCTTGCGGACTTCTTAAATATCTTTGAAATTGCACATCTAAGCCTTGATTTTCAATATTTGTTTGTTTGGCAATCGCTCTTAATACTTGTAAAGATTTTACGTCTTCACGATTCTCATAAAGAATACGCGATAGTGCTACACACTTACAATCAAGTTGTTTTAAAATCTTATTATCGACTCTTTTCTTTCCTGAATCATTCATAGATATAGAAACATAAAAATCCGAAAACGAATTTTTACACAATTCTACAAATGTACTTAACTTTTCTAAATCTTGATGTTCAATATATGCACTAAATGTGTCTTTTCCATCACTTGAAGTAAGCACAACACAATCTTTGGCATACTTTACAACTTCTTCAAAAGCTATATTTTCTTTAATAATGGAACTTAATTTATATAAATTCTGTAGACCCATATCATTCTTCGCTAGAAGAATAAAATGAAAAGATTCTTCATTATAGATGGAATCCACTTCTAAACCAATGATAGGATGTACATTATGTTTTTTACATAGTTGATAGAACTCCATCGTTCCATACATCACATTATGATCGGTTAAACATACATGATTATATCCGAGTTGTTTTTGATGAAGAATCATATTTTCTAAACGAATAGGTGATTCAAGTAAAGAGTATGAACTTCGCATATGTAAATGAACCATGAAATCCCACCTTTCTATTGTAGATATTATATCACAATAAAAGAGATAGCTTATTAAGCTACCTCTCGATTTGATAAAATTTCAATAATTTGATTCACTTGATCACGCGTCAAGTTTTTGATTCCACTTGCACATTCGTGACCGCCACCGCCAAATTCCATGGCAACATCACGAATTGGAATATTTCTTGATCTTAAAGATGCACTGTAGTGAATTCGATCTTCCATGCGTGTAAATAAAGCCCACATTTCAACACAATCAATACCGGCTAAACAATACACTTTATCTTTGGCATCTGTAAAGCTTAAACCATACTCTTCATAATCTTCACATTCTAGAATCGAATAAAGAAATTTATTTTTAAGTATTGTATGATTTCGTACAACCGTTTCATATCTGTAATCTTCAATCGATTTAGAGAAGTTGAGTTGTTCAACTTTAGTAACATCTACACCTTGCTCAAATAAGTATTTTGCAGCATCGAATGTAGCTGGACGAACATTGTTTGTCGTAAAACGAATATTGTCTGCCGTCAATCCAAGATATAACATCAATGCACTTTCTACAGGAATATTCACTTTTTTTTCTTGAAGATATAAAGCTAATAACTCACAAGTAGCACTTGCCTTATCGTCGATCCATTCTTCATCACAAATGGTTTCTACTTGCACATGATGATCAATACGAATCGATTTTTTGGCGAATCGATAACGCTCATCATCAATACGTGCTGCATTTGAAGTATCTAAAACAATAGCTAAGCTTGAAGCTACTACTTCATCATCTACTTCATCCATTTCTACATTGTTTCTTTGCGATACAGGACAATTACTTCCTAAACAATAGATTTTTTTATCTGGGTAGGCACTTTCTAAATAGTACTTTAAACCAAATTGAGATCCAATCGCATCCATATCGGCAAAAACATGTCGAAAGATTGTGATTGTATTAAAATCTTTTACACTTTCTAAAATATCATTAGGCATTAGCCATCAAATCCTTGTAGGCATCACGTGCGATAACTAATTCTTCATTTGTAGGTAATAACCATACTTGCATTTTTGATTCAGGAGCACTTAATAATTTTTCAACACCGCGAACTCCATCGTTGTCTTCTGGTTTTACTACAACACCAAATGCTGATAATCCATCACAAATTCTTTGACGCATTGCACAGTCATTTTCACCGATACCACCCGCAAAAACGATCGCATCAGCTCCACCCATTAATCCATAGTATCCTGATACAACTTCAACAATACGGTTAACATAAACATTTTGAGTTAAGATTGCGCGTGGATTTCCTTCTTTGATAGCTGCTTCAATATCACGTCCATCACTAGAGATTCCACTTACACCTAACATACCAGATTTTTTGTTCATAATTGTATCCATTTCATCTGGTGTATATCCATATTTATTTTCTAAGAATGGAACGATTGCAGGGTCAATATCTCCACAACGAGTACCCATCATGATTCCTCCTAGAGGTGTGAATCCCATTGATGTCTTATATGATTTACCATTTTTTACAGCTGTAATACTTGCACCATTTCCCAAGTGACAAGTGATGATATTCATTTCTTCTTGTTTTTTTCCTTGAAGTTCAGCTAAACGTTTTGTCAAATATTCATGGCTAGTTCCATGAGCACCATAACGACGCACTTTATCATTTGTATAATATTCATAAGGAAGTGGGAAGATGTAGTTTTCTTCTGGCATACTTTGGTGGAATGCTGTATCAAATACGAATGTGTGTTTACATTCTGGTAAAGCATCTCTAAATGAACGGTATCCAACTAATGCTGCTGGGTTGTGTAAAGGAGCTAATGCACATAATTCTTCTACTTTAGCTTCTACATCTGCATCTACAGGAACAGAATGAGAGAAATATTCTCCACCATGAACAACACGGTGTCCAATCGCTTTAATATCTTCTAAACTATTTACAACTTTGTGTTCGATCAAAGCTTCCATTAATTTTTTAACGGCTACTGCATGATCTTTGATATCTAAGATTTCCTCAATTTTTTCTCCATTGGCTTTCATTCCAAAAATAGAATCATTCAAACCAATACGCTCAACATTTCCTTGTGCTAGAACTTCTTCTTCTGGCATTTTGAAAACTTGGAATTTCAAAGATGAACTTCCTGCATTAACACTCATAACAATCGACATTTTTTGATCCTCCTAAAAAATTTCTTTTAATATTTCGATTTGTTCAACATCCTCATGTTGTAAAATCCATGAATCTAATAATTTTTTCTTAGCGACATATCCAATCGCTGCTTCATATTTTTCCAGTAATTTCGTAGCTCGATGAACCGAATCCATCGCGGCTGCACGAGAAATCTCTAGTTCCTCACTTATTTCAGTATAAGAGAAATCTTCTTCATAGTAAAGAGATAAAATCTCTCTTTGCCTTTCAGTCAACAATTCTCCATATACATCGAATAAATCATTCGCATCCAATTTTGAAATCATTATTCTTCCATACCTTTTGTGATTCCCATCAAGAAGGCATTGATATCAAATGGTCTTAAATCAGCTGGTTTTTCGCCTAAACCTAAGAAGCGAACTGGTAAATGTAATAAATCTCGAATCGCAAGTACCACGCCACCTTTGGCAGTTCCATCCATCTTCGTTAAAACAATACCTGTAACATCTGTAGCTTCTAAGAATACTTTTGCCTGAGAAATACCATTTTGTCCTGTAGTCGCATCTAGAACTAACCAAACTTCTTGTGGTGCACCCTCGATTTCTCTTTGTACAACACGATGCATCTTGCTTAATTCATTCATCAAATTTGTCTTATTTTGTAGACGACCTGCTGTATCGCAAATCAAAATATCTACATCATTTTCTTTGGCATAACGACAAGCATCGACAAGTACAGAACTTGGATCTTGATTCATTTTACCTTTAATACAATGTACACCTAAACGATTTGCCCAAGTATCAATTTGATCAATGGCTCCTGCACGGAATGTATCGGCTGCAGCTACCGCAACTTTCTTTCCTTGCTCTTTATAATATTGAATCAATTTTGCACTTGTAGTCGTTTTACCACTACCATTTACTCCAACCATCAAAATGACAGTTGGACCATCTTCATTCATTTTGATTGCTTCATCACTAGATTCATCATAGAAATCATAAAGAATCGATACTAAATAATCTAACATAGAATCATAATCTTTAACATGTTTTCCATTCGATTCAAACGCATCCACAATTTTTTGTGCTGTATGAATACCCACATCACTTTCAAGTAGAATAACCATGATTTGTTCTAATAAATCATCATCAATTCCATGAAAGTTATTGGATAAAGCACGAATACGATCTCCAAAACTTTTCTTTGAACGATCAAGACCCGATAAATATTTATCTTTGTCTTCACTTTTCACGAAAGCCTCTTTGATTTTTGAAAAGACCGACATTACTCTTCCTCCTTAGCTATATGTACTGCATCTTTTAACTGCACCTTTAATACTTTACTAACACCATCTTTTTGCATCGTAACACCATATAAAGTATCACACTGTTCCATCGTTCCTGGTCTATGTGTTACCGCAATAAATTGAGATTGACCACGATAATGCGATAGATAACGTGCAAAACGCTCTACATTAGCCTGGTCTAATGCCGCTTCAACCTCATCGAAGATACATAATGGCATTGTTCTAGCTTTTAATATCGCAAACAATACACTGATTGCAATCAATGCTTTTTCTCCACCGGAGAATGTTTGAATATTTTTAACCATCTTTCCAGGAGGCTGCACATCAATATCAATACCCGTATTTAATACATCGTCCGGATCTACCATAGAAAGACTTGCACGTCCTCCACCAAACATAGCTTTAAACACACCATCTAATTCAGCGTTGATTTTATTAAACATTTCAGTAAATTGACTGATCATTGTCTTATCCATTTCATCAATGGCCGCCAAGATTTGTTGACTTGCCTTTTCTAAATCTTCTTTTTGGCTCGTCATAAAATCAAAGCGTTCTTTGACTTCTTTATATTCATTTGGCGCATCCAAGTTTACATTCCCCAAACGAGAAATGGCTTGACGAAGCTGGATAACTTCTTCTTTAGCACTTTCGATTTCTACATCTTCCTTTTTCGTTAATGCATATTCATAAGTCATTTCATAATCGGTACTTAAACGGTTCAATGCATTTTCCAATTGTGTTTTGACCTTCACAATTTCCATTTCATAATTATGGATTTGCGATTGTTTAGAATTCATTTCTCTTCGAACTAAGCGAATTTGATTTTCAAGCTGTTCCGCATCATTGCCCTTATCAAAGCGTGACTGACGCAAGCTTTGAATTTCTAAAGACAATGAATCTAATACGGCATGCATTTTAGACATTTGAACAACAAGATCATCTTGTGCTAATTCTGCATTTTCTTCAATATCGACACCTAATTCTTGGTATTCTGCAAGAATTGAATCGTATTTTGCCTTTTTTGTTGCATAAATATTTTCTAATTTTGCCAATTCGATTTGTAAAGTTACGATCGCATCATTTTCTTTTTGAAGTTTTTGTGTAAGAATTTCCGTTTCATTCAGACAACTATCGGCTTTGATTTTTTGCCCCTCAATTTTAGAATTGATCGTATCTAATTCTTGACGCATTGTAACTGGTGTACTTTGGTTTTTCGTAACACCACCCGTCATACTACCACCTGTATGAACGATATCTCCATCTAAAGTAACGATCTTATATGCATAACGTAATCGTTTTGCGGTTTCGTTGGCATTTTGTAGTGTATCTACGACAATGACATTGCCTAATAATCTTTCTTTTACAGGATCAAAAATCTCTTTACAATCCACGCATTCACTCGCAAAGCCTAAAAAGCCAGGGCTAGTTGAGGCAATCGTAATGACTTGTTCATTCATCTTTCTAGGATAACATACACTTAGTGGCAAGAAAGTAGCACGCCCACTACGGTTTCTCTTTAAGAATGAAATGGCATTTCTTGCATCCGCCTCATTTTTAGTGATGATCTGATAAATGCTTCCACCTAAAGCCGCATTGACAGCTAAAGCTTTATCTGTATGCGCAATCAATAATTCACTGACAACGCCATAAACGCCGGATAAAGAATTCTTAGCCTGCATAACAGAGCGTACACCTTGTTGGTGTGCAAATGGCTGTTTCATCATATTTTCTAATACTTGTCGACGATTTTGAAGTTGTGTCAAAATATTGTTTGCCTGATCTGATTCATAACGAGCTTTAGAAATCTTCGTTTTTAGATCATTCACTATATTACGACGGTTGTTCAAATCTTGTTGCGTCTGCATCAAACGTTGATGACGATCTTGATATTCAAATCGAGCTTCCTCTAGCATA
The DNA here is from genome assembly GCF_934754935.1 of uncultured Holdemanella sp. GTDB lineage: Bacteria > Bacillota_I > Bacilli_A > Erysipelotrichales > Erysipelotrichaceae > Holdemanella. The sequence goes on from NZ_CAKVJB010000014.1 coordinate 39,973, forward strand.
GCTTGAATTTCTTTTTGACGAGCCTTTTTATCAGCCACCTTCAACATATATTTACGCTTTTCATCTTGTTCGATTTTACGTCTTTCAAGCTGATAATTTTCTTCCATCGCCTTTGTATATTTACCTTGTAACTCATTGATCTGTTTATCAAGAGCATACATTTCTTTACGAATATTTTCTAAGCGCGTTTCCTGCTTTAATAATTCTGCATTTTCAGATGTATGCATAGCTTGAATATCAAACAATTCTTTATTGATTTGATTGATTTTCTCATTATATTGATCAATGTCTTCTACAAGTACACTGATTTCAATTTTTGATAATTTATCTCTTAAAGAAATATATTTTTCAGCTTTTTTTGCTTGTTTTTCCAAAGGAGAAATTTGCCTTTCAAGCTCATCTAGAATGTCCTGCAAACGATCTAGATTTTCTTTTGTCTGCTCTAATTTTGACAATGACACCTTTTTTCTCTTTTTATATTTTGCGACACCCGCAGCTTCTTCAAACAAAGAACGCCTGTCTTCTGGTTTGGCATCCGCAAAAGAAGAAATATTTCCCTGTGTAATAATACTTAAGGAATCTTTTCCTAAACCTGTATCCATAACTAAATCATTAATATCTTTTAGTCGGCAAGGCGTTTTATTTATAAAATAACTTGCTTCATTATTTGCGCGAAGTATTTGTCGTGTAATTTCGATTTCATCAAAATCCGAATCAAAAACACGTGTTGAATTGTCAAACACCAATGTAACGCGTGCCATATTTACAGGTTTTCTATACTCACTTCCCGAGAAGATAATATCTGACATATTGGTTCCAGAACGAAGTGATTTTACACTCTGTTCACCTAGTACCCAACGAATAGCGTCATTCACATTACTTTTACCACATCCGTTTGGTCCAACTATACCTGTAATATCTTGATCAAATTGAATCACTGTTTTGTCCGCAAAGCTTTTAAAGCCTTGTAATTCAATACGTTTTAAAAACATCAAGACCCTCCACTCTAACTAGTGTATTATATCAAAATTTGCACATAAAATATATGTAGTTTTAATTTCTAGATTGTATATTATTTATTATTATGTTATAGTGTGCGTATGAACAAGAAAGATAGTATGCGGTATGTTTATCCACTTTGTTTTGGTGAAGAAGTAGGAAATTGTATCACACATGGAGTTATGGCAATTTTGATTCTATTTGCACTTCCTTACTATAGTGTCCGCGCCTATTTAAGGGGCGGTGCTATTGAAACACTAGGAACAGCAGTATTTTTGATTTGTCTTCTCTTTATGTTTGCCGGATCTTGTCTTTACCACAGCATGCCACATGAAACAACACACAAGTATGTATTTAGAAAGCTAGATCATATTATGATCTTATTAGCAATTGCGGGTACCTATACGCCTATTTGTTTAAAACTAATGAATAATTGGAAAGGATATACTATATTAGCAATCGAATGGGCTATGGTCATTGCGGGAATCTTATTGAAATCGATTGCGACGAAAAGTTATCCTAAACTTTCAATGACAATCTATATGATCATGGGATGGTTAGCTGTCTTTATTTTGCCAACATTGATTAAAGAAACACGACCAATCTTCATTATTCTGATTGCCTTAGGTGGTGTCATGTATACCATTGGTACTTTCTTTTATTCAAAGCCCCAAAAAAGATACTTCCATTTTGTATGGCACATTTTCATTATCTTAGCAAGTATATGTCACTTGATAGCCATTCTGTATTTCATCTAAAAAGAAAAACCTATATTATAAAATATAGGTCCTTTTTTTAAAACAATCGAGCAATATCATTATATGTTGCATAAATAAAGAGTATCATCAATAATACAAAACTTGCCAAAATAATATTTTCAACAATTTTAGTTGAGACTTTTCGTCCAATTAATTTCTCAATGAGTAAAATCAAAATTCTTCCACCATCTAATGCAGGAATTGGAAGTGCGTTAAAGATACCAATATTTAATGAAATCATCGCAAATAGACTAAAATACATATCTAAGCCATATTGAACAGATTTACTTGTCACATTTAATATACCAACAGGGCCTGATAAATTTTCAAGTCCTTGTCCACGAATAATCATATTCAAAGATTTAAATATAGTTGTTGCACTATCCCAAGTATTTTGACAACCCACCCATAATGATTGATACCATGGGATTTTTTTGGCATACGCAATCGCCTTATAGCCAAGTGTATAGCCTTCCATATCTTTATCATAAGATGGAGTTAATGTCGTTTTAAATGTTGTTTTATCTCTTTTCACAGTTAATGTGAGTGTATCATGATGATATTGAATAAACTCTAAAATTTCATATTGTGTTTTAGGTTGAATACTATTTCCATCTTCACTTAAAACTTTGATAATATGATCATCCTTTTCAAGTCCTGCCTTTTGAGCAACTGAGTTTTCTTCAACTACATAAACAACAGGTTTAGCTTCTTCAACCACATAGCCTTGTGCTAAAGCAACTCCCATATAAATAATCCATGCCAAAAGAATATTCATCACAATTCCTGCAATCATAATACAGACTTGTTTCCATTTTTCTATACCATTTAATCGTCTGTTTTCTGGTATATCTTTTAACCAACTATCTTCTTCACTTTGGGATCCATCTTCTTCTCCAGCCATCATAACATAGCCACCAAAAGGAATGGCACGAATTGAAAAAGCTGTTTCTTTTCCTTGTTTTTGATAAAGGCATGGACCCATACCAATCGAAAATTCTTTACAATAAACACCAAAATGTTTTGCGACTAAAAAATGTCCTAATTCATGTAAAATGACAATCACACTTAACATGATAATAAATGCGATTAATCCAATAACAAAATCCATCTATATCCCCCTTAGAGAATGATTGTATATAACACACTAAATAACATGATATTCAATAATAGTGAGTCTACACGATCCAAAACGCCACCATGTCCTGGTAAAAGGTTTGAGAAGTCTTTTACCGCAAAATGACGTTTTATAGCACTAAAACACAAATCTCCAAGCTCTGCAGTAATAGGACATAATAAACATAAAAATGTATTTAATACTGGATTTAAATTTGAAATATAACTAAAGCTTACAGCTAAGCTCAATATAAATCCAAATACAATGCCTCCTACAAAACCTTCCCAACTCTTTTTTGGTGAGATTCTAGGATTCATTTTGTGTTTTCCAATAGCACGCCCTACAAAATATGCGCCTGTATCACTTCCGTATGTGGCAAATACAATCGTCCATAAGTATTGATGTATGCCTGAAATCTGTCCAACAGCATGATATACTAGTGAGAAAATCGTTACGTATGAAATACATACAAAAGAATCCATAATTGAGAAATTCTCTACAAATACAACTAAACTCCACAAGAATACAACAATAAGTGTTACTACGACTAAAAAGTATTTATCAGGTAAGACTCTTGTGAGTATGACAGCCAAAGCACTCAATGGCATTACATATTTTGGCCAACTTTTAAAATCAGGTTGAATATGCATCCATTCATAAGCTCCTGCACATACGATAAATAAGGCCAAAGCTTCAAGCCAAAGCCCACCAAGTGCTACAGGTAAAGCAACAACAAGAATGATACCTATTGCGGTAATAATTCTTTGTTTCATGAAGTTAAGCCTCCAAATCTACGATCTCTAGAGGCAAATTCATCTAAACAATCTCTTAATGCTTTTTCATCAAAATCTGGCCATGCGACAGGTGTAAAAATTAATTCAGCATAAGCTAGTTGCCATAATAGATAATTGGAAATACGAAGTTCTCCACTTGTACGAATCATCAAATCGATATCTTCTGGTACAAATAAATACTTAGAGAATTCTTCTTCCGTTAAATCATTTTCTCTTTTACCTTGAACCACCTCATCAGCATATTTTTTCATACCCAATAGCATTTCTCTACGTGATCCATAATTAATAGCTAAACATAATTCTAAGCCGGTATTATCCTTTGTCATATTTACAGCTTTATTGATGACATCTTGTGTTGCTTGTGGAAATTTTTCTAATTCCCCCGCAAATGTAACCTGGATATTCTTTTCCATTAATTCATTGATAAATTTATTGAAGAATAAGCCTGGTAATTTACATAAATAAGAAACTTCATCTTCAGGTCTTTTCCAGTTTTCAGTTGAGAAAGCATATAGAATTAATTTTTGAATTCCCATGTCCTGAGCAGCTAAAGCTACAGTACGAATTGTATCCGCACCTTTTTTGTGTCCAGCCGTTCTTGGTAAGCCTCTTTTTTTGGCCCAACGCCCATTACCATCCATGATGATAGCTACTGTTTTTGGTATCATAAAAGCCTCCTTTTTAAAAAAGTCCAAATTGAGTTTGGACTTAGACATTTAATATTTCTTTTTTCTTTGTTTCGGTAATTGAATCAACATCTTTAATATATTTATCTGTCAATTTTTGTGATTCTTCCAATGTCTGTTTCTTTTCATCTTCAGGAAGTTCTTTATCTTTCTTGATTGCATCATTTGCATCACGACGTACGTTACGGATAGCAACCTTAGCTTCTTCACCGTATTTTTGAGCATCTTTTGCTAATTCTTTACGACGATCTTCTGTTAATTGAGGAACTTGAATACGAATAACGTCAGCTTCTGCTTGTGGATTTAATCCTAAGTTAGCAGCTTGAATCGCGTGTGCAATACCTTTAACGATTGAACGATCGTAAGGTTTAACAACTAATTGTGTTCCTTCTACAACTGAGATTTGTGCAATCTGATTGATTGGAGTCATTGCTCCATAATATTCAACTTGTACACGTTCTAGCATTTGTCCGCTAGCACGTCCAGTACGGATTTGACGTAGGTTTGATTCTAGATTATCAATAGCCCCCATCATTTTTTCTTCTGCATTTAATAAAATATCACTCATGTTATTTCTCCTTATTTCTTTTTAGTGATTGTAGTACCGTTTACTTCACGGCGAACAGCCTTAACAATATTTCCTGGTTCATTCATATTGAATACAACTAAATCAATATCATTATCCATACACATACTAATAGCTGTTGAATCCATGACTTGTAAGCCTTCATTTAGTACATCCATATAATTTAGTGTATCATATTTTTTTGCGTTTGGATTCTTTTTAGGATCTGAATCATAAACACCATCAACACCGTTTTTTGCCATTAAGATAACATCTGCATTAATTTCAGAAGCACGTAATGCAGCTGTTGTATCTGTTGAGAAGTATGGAGAACCTGTACCAGCTCCAAAAATAACGATTCTGCCTTTTTCTAAGTGACGCAATGCACGTCTTAAAATGAATGGTTCAGCTACTTTTTGCATTTCAACAGCTGTTTGAACACGTGTTTGCACACCTTCTTGTTCTAAAGCATTTTGAACAGCTAAAGCATTAATAACTGTACCTAACATTCCCATATAATCAGCTTGAGCACGGTTCATTCCCATTTCAGCCATCATTTTACCACGAATGAAGTTGCCACCACCGACAACGATTGCAAGTTCTACCCCTAACTTTTGAACTTCTTTCAATTCTTTTGCTAATCTCTTTAAGATTTCTGGATCAAAAGCAGCTTCAGGACTAGATAATGCTTCACCACTTAATTTTAATAAAACACGTTTATACATAATATTGCTCCTTATTGAATTATCATAACAATTATACACTATCTTGCCATAAAGAAAAAGAAAAACCCTTGGAATTTCCAAGGGTTATAAGTAAAAGTTAAATTACTTAGCCATTTGAGCAGCAACTTCTTCAGCAAAGTTTTCTTCGCGTTTTTCGATACCTTCACCAGTTTGGAAACGTACGAATGTTACTACTTCAGCTTTGTTGTCTTTCAAGAATTGAGAAACCTTAGTTTTTGGTTCTAAGAAATATTCTTGATCTAATAAGCATTGGTCTTTAAAGTGTTTGTCAACTTTTCCTTTTAAGATTCCTTCCAATACTTTTTCTGGCTTTTTAGCCATGTTAGGATCAGCTTTCATCATTTGTAATTGAAGTTCACGTTCGTGTTCAACTTCTTCACCTGGTACTTCAGCTTGAGATACATATTTTGGAGCCATACTAGCAACTTGCATTGCTAAGTTTTTAGCTACAGTAGCATCTTCAGTTCCTTTAACAACTACAACAGCAGAAATTGATCCACCCATGTGCATGTATGAACCGAAAATTTCATCATCTGCTTTTTCAACAACAGCAACACGACGGAAAGAAATTTTTTCTCCGATTGTAGCTGTAGCATTGATGATTAAATCATTGATAGTTCCTTCTGCAGTTTGGATGTTTAAAGCTTCTTCAGTTGAAGCAGGTTTGTTTGCAAGAATTGCTTCTTGTAAAGTGTTCATCAAACCTAAGAATTGTTCATTCTTACTTACGAAGTCAGTTTCTGAGTTAACTTCGAATAATACAGCAGTGTTTCCACTAACAGCAACACGAGTTAAACCTTCAGCAGCGATACGTCCTTCTTTTTTAGCAGATTTTGCGATTCCCTTTTCACGTAACCAGTCAACAGCTTTTGCAATGTCACCTTCACATTCAGTTAAGGCTTTTTTGCAATCCATCATACCAGCACCTGTTTTTTCACGTAATTCTTTTACTTGAGCAGCAGTGATAGCCATTTTAGCATCCTCCTATATTTTTAATTATTCAGCAGCTTTTGCTTCTTCAGCTTTAGCAGCTGGTTTTACGTCTTCACCTTTTTTGTTGAAAGGACGACGGTTTTTACGTTCGAAGTTACGTTTTCTACGTTCTTCATTTCTTTGACGACGACGACGTTCGTTTTCAGCGATTTGTGCTTCTACGTTTTTGATTACGTCTTCCATAGTTACATCATCTTCAGTTTCATCTAAGTAAGCCATTTCTAATAGACCACCCTTAGCATCAACGATAGCGTCAGCTAAGATTGTTGTAACTAATTTGATTGAGCGAACTGCATCATCATTAGAAGCGATTGCGAAATCAGCATCTTCTGGATCACAGTTTGTATCTAACATAGCGAATACAGGGATTCCTAATTTTTTAGCTTCTGCGATAGCATTGTGTTCTTCTTTTGGATCAATAACAACTAATGCATCTGGAAGTTTCTTCATTTCTTTGATTCCACCTAAAGAACCTTCCAATTTAGCTTTTTCTTTACGTAAGTTAGCTTGTTCTTTCTTAGTATAAACTTCGATTTTTCCGCTAGCTTCCATTTCTTCGATTTCAACTAAACGTTTGATACGTTTTTGGATTGTACGGAAGTTTGTTAATAAACCACCTAACCAACGTTTGTTAACATAGAAAGATCCTGAACGTAAAGCTTGTTCTTCAACAACTTCAGCAGCTTGTTTCTTTGTTCCTACGAACAATACTTTTCCTCCACGTTCGCTAATAGCTTTTAATTCATTGTAAGCAGCTTCGATTTGTGCTTGAGTTTGGTTTAAATCTACGATATAAACCCCGTTGCGACTTGTGTAGATGAATGGTTTCATCTTTGGGTTCCAACGGCGAGTCTGGTGACCAAAGTGAACACCGTTCTCTAACATTTTCTTCATTGATACGATTGACATAATAGTCCTACCTTTCCGTTTCTCCTCCATCATTTCAGACGCATGCAACACCTTAGTGCACGGGCACACGAATCCATGATGTGTGTAATAAGCGCAATCACGCGCTTTTACATTATAGCAATATCCACCTTAACTTGCAAGATGTTATTTCTTAAAAGGATGTGCTTTTTTATAAGCCTTCACTAACTGTGCAGTAGTGACATGCGTATAAATTTGTGTCGTTGATAAAGAGGAATGTCCTAATAGCTCTTGAACAACACGAATATCTGCTCCATTATCCAATAGGTGTGTCGCAAAACTATGTCTAAGCATATGAGGATGCAATTTCATATGCATACCTATCTTTTTGGCATGCTTATCCATTAAATATTGAATGCCACGAGATGTGAGCTGTTTACCCTTTAGATTCACAAACACATGATCATCAATTGCGTATTTTGACCAAAACTTACTTTTATACTCCAATAATTCTTTTTCAAAACCTTGATAAAAAGGCACAATACGATCTTTATCCCCTTTACCACGAATATGTACAATGCGATTATTTAGATCTATTTGTTTCCACTCTAAATTCACACATTCACTTACACGTAATCCACATGCATACATGATCGTAAATAATATACGATCGCGATATTCATCATCCTTCGCGTCATTATAAGAATTTAAAAATTCCTGAATCTCTTCCACAAACAAAAAATCGGGTATTTGTTTGGATTTCTTAGGCGTTTGTATTCCTATCAACGGATTTTCGATAATACCCATATATTCAGCCAAATACGCATAAAACGAACGATACACGCTCATTTTGCGAGCAATCGAGCTTGATTTAAGATGACCTAATGTAGCTAGAAAATTCATAAAAGTCAATCTATCGCAAGATTCAAATGAATCAATAGATTGACTTGATAAATATTCTTTAAATTGGTTTAAATCATTTTTATATGACTCGATTGTTTTTTCAGATTGGGTATTTTTACGATAAATATATTTTAAAAATCGCTCAATCAATTCATCCATCGACTTCATCCTTGATTTGCGCAATACGAGCTAGTGCTTGAGATGCAAATTTTTCTTTACGCTCATACTTCTTGCATTTTTCATTTAAGTGCATAATCCCAAAGTTTGCGTTCATTGGCTGAAAATGTTTAGCATCACAATGCGTGATGTAATAGGCTTGTGACCCCATAACACACGTATTTCCAAAACAAATTGGCTCTTTACCTTGTATATATAATGCCATATTAACTCCGGCAATCAATCCGGATGCACAAGATTCCACATATCCTTCAACACCTGTTAATTGTCCTGCAAAGAATAGATCATCGCGTTTTTTAGATTGATATGTTTCTTTTAAAACGACGGGACTTGATAAATATGAATTTCGATGCATAACACCATAACGAGTAATCTTCAAATTTTCCAATCCTGGAATCAAGGCAAACACTCTTCTTTGTTCCGGCCAAGTTAAATGCGTTTGGAAACCAACAATATTATACATGCTCGCAGCCACATTATCTTGACGCAACTGAACAACAGCTACAGGATGCGAATCCTTATCTTTTTCAAGTCCAACCGGTTTTAATGGGCCAAACAACATTGTCTTTTTTCCTCGACGAGCCATTTCTTCAATTGGCATACAACCTTCAAAATACGTTTCTTTTTCGAATTCATGCAAATTCACACATTCTGCATGAATAAGTGCATCATAGAATGTTTCAAATTCATCTGCATTCATTGGACAATTAATATAACTTGCTTCTCCCTTATCATAACGAGATTTATAATACGCTTTACTAAAATCAATAGAGTCCTTTTCAATGATTGGTGCAGCTGCATCATAAAAATGAAAAGTATCTTCTGCCGTAAAATCATGAATAGCCTTTGCTAAAGAATCACTTGTCAAAGGTCCAGTAGCAATAATGCATGGTCCTTCAGGTAAACTTGTCATTTCTTCATTTACCACTTCAACCAAAGGATGATTTTTGATTGTGTCTGTAATGTATTGAGAAAATGTTTCTCGATCGACTGCTAATGCACTTCCTGCAGGCACCGCATGCATGTCGGCTGATTTCATGACCAAAGAATCCATTTGGCGTAATTCTTCTTTTAAAATTCCTACCGCATTATTCATCGCATTTGAACGAAGCGAGTTTGAACATACAAGTTCTGCAAATCGATCTGTATGAAAGGCTGGACTTTCCTTCTTAGGACGCATTTCAACCAATCGCACAGGAATGTTTCTTTTTATAAGTTGCCAAGTTGCCTCACATCCGGCAAGTCCTGCTCCTACAACTGTAACTTTTTCCATTATTTTTCTTCCTCTGTTTTCTTAGGTTCTTTTTTTATATAGTGGCATTTTGGATAATTTGAACAACCAATAAAAGTTGTCCCAAAACGCGATTTTCTTCGAACAAGCTCATGCCCACATTCTGGACACATCTCGCCTGTTGGTTCAGGTTTAGCTTTCTTTTTCAAAGATTCAATTGTCTTACATTCCGGATAATTCGAACATGCCCAGAATTGACCATAGCGACCTCTTTTAATAACCATTTTTGCTCCGCAGTTTGGACAAATCTTTTCTTCTTTTGCCTCTTCTGGAAGTTCTTCCTCATTATTTTCTGTGTAACGACATGTTGGGAAATTGATGCATGAAATGAACTTACCAAAACGTCCATTACGATAAACAAGTTCGCCACCACATTCAGGGCAAGTACGTCCTACACGTTCCAATTCTTTTTTCGGCATTTTTTCATAAGCATCTTCTACTAGTGGTGCAAACTTATCATAGAACTTATGCATATAAGAAATAGAATCTTCATTGCCTTCTGCAATTTCATCCAATGTTTTTTCCATATCCGCTGTATATTCAACATTGATTACACTTGAAAAATATTGTTGAAGCTTTTCATTTGTCAAAATGCCTTGTTCACTAGGGAAAAATACTTTTGTCTTTGAAGTTTCACTTGCCTTTTCCAAAGATGCATAGCCACGTTTTTGTAAAGTATCAATGATTGTCGCATATGTACTTGGTCTACCTATTGATTTTTCTTCTAGATCCTTGATTAATTTTGCTTCTGTATATCGTGCTGGTGGTTCTGTAAAGTGCTGTTTCGAAATTGGTGTTACATTTTTTAATATTTCATTTTCTTCTAAAGTTGGAAGTAATGCATCACTTTGTTTTTCGTATTTTGAATAGACTTTATAATAACCATCAAAAGTCATTGTTTGTCCACTTGCACTAAATTCCAAATCATTGTTTGTGATTTTAATACTTGTTACATCATAAACTGCATCTTTCATTAAAGATGCCAAAGTACGAGCATAAATCAAGGAATATAAACGATATTGATCAGTCGTCAAATGATCCTTAATCGATTCTGGCGTACGATGGATATTCGTTGGACGAATTGCTTCGTGTGCATCTTGCGTGTTCTTGCCATTTTTTTGATGAACATGACCAACATATTCTTTGCCATATGTATTTGTGATAAATTCTTTGGCATCTGAAACAAAAATATCTGATAAACGAGTTGAATCCGAACGCATATATGTAATCAAACCTTCCATATTTCCGCCTAGATCAATACCTTCATACATCTTTTGAGCAACGCTCATTGTTTTCTTTGCCCCAAACCCTAATTTCGTACTTGCTTCCTGCTGCATTGTTGAAGTTGTAAATGGAAGTTTGGGTTGTTTTTTCTTTTGTTTTTTAGAAATAGATGAAACAACATACTCCCCATTACATCTTTCTAATAATGCCTTAGCCTCTTCTTCGTTTTTGATTTTTGGCTTTTTACCTTCTACTTTAACTAAATCAGCTTCAAAAGCTTTATTTTGCTTTTTACATTGCGCATGAATCGTCCAATATTCTTCTTGTTTAAACGCTTTGATTTCATTTTCACGATCAACGATCAACTTCAATGCGACAGATTGCACACGTCCTGCTGATTTTGACTGGATCTTATTCTGTAATAATTTGCTTAATTTAAATCCAATAATTCGGTCTAACATACGACGTGTTTCTTGTGATTTCACAAGATCCATATCGATTTGTCTCGGTTCTTTCATCGCTTCAAGAATAGCTGGTTTTGTGATTTCATGGAATACAATACGATTGTTGTCTTCAATATTTAAATCCAAAACACGAGCTAAATGCCAAGCAATAGCTTCTCCTTCACGGTCCGGGTCACTCGCAAGATAGATATCTTTTGCCTTAGAAGCATATTCTTTTAATTCTTTTACAACTTCTTTTTTTTCTTTACTAATTTTATATTTAGGTTCAAAATCATGTTCTACATCGATTCCTAAACCTTCTTTTCCACTTGTTGCCAAGTCACACACATGGCCTTTGCTGGAAACGACTCTGTAATCTTTTCCTAAATATTTCTCAATCGTCTTCGATTTGGAAGGCGATTCCACTATAACTAAATGTTTTTTCATTTTATTACCCCATATTCACGCTATATAAAACATTAAAAATTTCATTTTGTCAATCCTAGATATCATCAACATCTTTAATATCCACCAAAATATTGGCCCCATTACTAATCAGATAATTACAGCCTTGATGCTTATCATCTTGAAAAGCAGTAGGTACACAATAGATGGGTACACTTAATTCTAAGCATTCATTTACTGTGATCATCGTACCACTTTTATAGGCTGCTTCAATCACAACTAAACTATTGCTTAATGCGGCAATTAAACGATTACGCCATGGAAAATGATAGGCCAAAGGTTTTACATGCATTGGATATTCACTGATAATCAATCCACTGTTTTTCATCCTTTCAAATAAATATGTGTTTTCCTTTGGATAAATCACATTAATACCACAGCCCAGTACACCAATTGTTTTTATCGCATTTTGATGTGCTCTCGCATCAATTCCTTTCGCTAGACCTGATACAATGACATACTTGGATTGTAGTCTTTGTACAATCGTATCCGTATTCTGTAAAGCTTGTGTTGAACAGTTCCTTGCACCAACAATCCCCACGCCTTTTTCTTTCAATAAATTGATATCTCCTTGATAGAAAATGATCCATGGTGGATAGCGAAGTCTTTTAAACGCATCTGGATATGCATCATCCATAATTGTAAGATACGCATATGGATAATCAATGATGGAATAGTTTTCATGTGCCTTTATGGCATTGCCAATTTTCTTCCAATCCCCATCATATTGGATGGCATACCATAAAATAGCTTGCCTGTTTATTTTCATATACTCTTATACGAAAAAAAAGAGACTTTTTCTAATAAAAGTCTAAAAAAGTCTAATTTCTTCAAGTTTTTTTACAGGTCCATAGCTTCTGCGATAGAAATCTTGAAGTCCATATTGATTTAAAGCTTCAATATGCGCTTTTGTTGGATACCCTTTATGTTTAGCTAGACCATACTGTGGATACATTTCATCTAGTTTTTTCATCCAACGATCTTTGGTTACTTTCGCTAAAATACTTGCAGCGGCAATCGATAATGATTTTTGATCTCCCTTTACGATAGCTTGGTAAGGTTTATCAATATCTGGTAGTGGCATCGCATCACTTAACACAAAATCACATTGTGCCTTATTCGCGATTTCCATCATCGCCTCTTGTGTGGCACGATAGATATTCTTCTTATCGATCGTCTTTTCATCTACCACAAGAATTTGATAATACAAAGCATCTTGAATAATTGTTTTGAACAACGCTTCACGCTTTTTTTCACTCAATTTCTTTGAATCATCAATCAACTCATTTTGATATCCCTTAGGAAAAATTACGCCAGCTACCATCAATGGTCCTGCAATAGGGCCTCGTCCTGCTTCATCCATCCCAAGAACACTTTGATTATGATCCCAATAATCATGTTCCAAAGGTCTATCCAACATGTGGTTTCTCCCAAGTAATTAAGCCACATTTATTTTCTCGAATATCTTTGACAAAACTTAACATTAAACGATTTTCATCGATTTCACCTTTTAATAAATATCCACGTTTTATTGCGATATTCTGTAAAGTTTCATATGGTGTATCGGCAATCTCGACATGATATACACTATCAAAAATTTCCGGTTTTTCGCTCATTAAATATTCACAGGCAAATAAAGCTAAATCATCCATATTTACAACTTGATCTTTTATCGAACCTAATAAGGCTAGTTTCAAGCCTACTTGTTGATCTTCAAATTTTGGCCATAATACACCTGGTGTATCTAACAATTCTAAGGTTTGACCCACTTTGATCCATTGAAGACTTTTTGTCACGCCTGGACGATCTCCTGTTTGAGCTGCTTTTCTTTTCGCAAACGTATTGATAAATGTACTTTTACCAACATTTGGTATTCCACATACCATAGCACGTAAAGCTCTAGGCTTCATTCCTCTACGTTTTTGTTTTTCAATTAAATTTATACATAATTCATTGGATGCTTTTATTAATTGTTTTGAAAAATTTTCGTGAATAAAATCCAATGCCAATACTTTTTGATTCTCAGTTTCTAAAGCATTTACCCATTGTTTCGTTAGTTCTTTATCCGCCTTATCCTTCTTCGATAAAAGAATTAATCTCGGCTTATTTTGAATCAGTTGATCCAACATGGGATTCTTACTCGCATCCGGCATTCTTGCATCACGAATTTCAATTATAAAATCTACCTTTTTTAAATTTTCTTCCATTTGCCTTTTGGCTTTGGTCATATGACCTGGAAACCATTGTACATTTGCCACTAATCTTTCACTCCTATATCTGAAATTGGTAACAAGACTAACATTTTCTTTGCGAATAGTTGTGATTTTTTAACAGGACCTACATATCTAGAATCTTTAGAATATGGTCTGTTATCCCCCATCACATAGTATTCATCATCCCCTAGTTTAACTTCTTCAAAATCTTGAACATCCGTATTATCTGAATTTGGCACTTTGTTGAAGTAACCAAATTTATCTACACAAGACTGGCGATAATCTGGATCTATATATTGCGTCTCATCCAATACTTTTCCATTAATAAATACGATATCATTTACACAACTTACTGTATCTCCTGGCATACCAATAACACGTTTCACCCAATGTGTTTTTTGGCCATTTTCTTCCATAGTTACGACAACGATATCTCCTCGTTCAACACCATTAAAGAGTACACCTCCAACATTGGTAAAACCAAATTCTCCATCTTTTAATGTTGGGTACATACTTCTTCCATCAACGCGTACTGGGTGTGCCACAAAGTTCACAAACAATAAGATGACAATGGCACTTACAACGAAAACTTTTATAAACCCTAGTATATCTTCGAGTAATGTACGTTCATCATCCTCGTTATATCTTAACTCACTTTTTTTAGCTTTCTTCATATTTTTCTATCCCCCTAATTGTTACAAATCTATTATAAATCTTTTCAGAAAAAAAAGCCTGAAAATCAGACTTTTTTAAACAATTAACGAACTTCTTTAAGACGAGCAGCTTTACCTGAACGGTTACGTAAGTAAGATAATTTGTTACGACGTACTTTACCGTGACGAACTACTTCAATGTGGTCAATGATTGGTGAGTGTAAAGGGAATTTACGTTCAACACCAATTTGGTTAGAAATCTTACGAACAGTAAATGTTTCAGAGATTCCTCCACCTGCACGTTCAATTACAACACCTTCGAATACCTGGATACGGCTCTTGTCACCTTCTTTAATTTTAACGTGAACACGAACAGTACTACCAGAACGGAATGCTGGAATGTCAGTTTTTAATTGTGATTTTGTTACTTCATTAACTAATGCTAAGTTCATTTTCTTTTCTCCTTTTCTTCTAATATTTGGTTATCAGTTCATTCACACAATGTGCCAGCGGAACTACCTATGCGTAAACGCCTATTTATATTATCATGTCAACCGATTTTACGCAAGATTAATTTTTGTTTTTTAATACGGCATCAACAACTTTTTGATCTTCTTTGTTTAATTCTAAATTTTCTAATAAGTCCGGACGATATAAGGCTGTTCGTTTCAAAGATTCTTCATGGCGATATTTTTTAATATTCGCATGATGACCACTCAATAATACATCAGGAACTCTTTTTCCCTCATATACTTCAGGACGAGTATATTGGGGATATTCTAATAATCCATTTGAAAATGAGTCATCATCACTTGAATCCTGCCTAATAACACCAGGCAAGATACGCAATATACAATCACACATGACCATACATGCACTTTCTCCGCCAGTTAAGACAAAGTCACCTAAAGACATTTGAATATCCACATAATCACGAATTCTTTCGTCAAATCCTTCATAATGTCCACATATAAAAATTAAATGTTCCTTTAATGATAATTCTTTTGCGATTTGTTGATTAAATGTTTTGCCTTGAGGTGTCAATAAGATCACTGTGCTATTTTCTGTACGAATCGATTCTAATGCATCTAATATTGGTTGGCACATCAAAACCATTCCGGCTCCACCACCATAAGGCGTATCATCTACATGTCCATGTTTTTCCTTTGTAAACTTTCGAAAATCAATCGTTTCAAATTCAAACAAATCTTTTTCTTTGGCACGCTTAAGAATACTTGTCGTCATTAATGGTTCAAAATATTCTGGGAATAATGTTAATACTGAAATTTTCATCGTAAACCATCCATTTCACGAATTGTGATTTCATGTGTATTTTTATTTACATCTATAATAAATGCTGGTACAAAAGGCAATAAGAAACTATTTCCCTTTGATTTAACGCGAAGTACTAAATTGGCACCTGTTTCTAATATATCTACAACTTCACCAAGATTTTCTTTTCCCTCATTATATACAGTACAATGCATCAATTCATGATAATAATATTGGCCTTCATCAAGTTCTGGTAAATCTTCTTGGGCAATAAATAAATTTTTTGTCTTTAATTGTTCTGCTTTTTCAATGGAATCAATACCTTCAAAATAACAATAACCAAAGCCTTTTTGTTCGCGATAACGCACTACAGTTAAAGTATGACCATCTTCTAAATGTAAGACTCTTCCTTTTTCAAAACGGTGTTGGGGATCATCTGTCACAAGATATAATTTACATTCACCCTTAAGTCCATGAGTATTAATGATTTGAGCTACTTTTATCATATGTCCTCCCTAAAAAAATCAGGATGTGAAATCACATCCTAATACGCTTCAAATTTTACTGAAATTCTTTTGTGTACATCACGTGCCGCAATAGACATCATTTGACGAATACTGCTAGCCATAATTCCTTTACGGCCAATTAAACGTGCAACATCTTCACTATTGGCATATACATACAATAAAATTTCATTTTCATTTGTAGTTGCCATTGTTTTTACAGATAATGCTTTTTGATCATCTACAATTGGTAAACAAATGTCTAATAATGTTTTTTCTAAATCAATCATTATTTTGAACTTTTAGCTTCGTGCATTTCTTTTAAAACACCTTCGTGTGATAAAATTGAACGAACTGTATCAGTTGGTTGTGCACCATTGTTTAACCATTTCTTTGTTAATTCTTTGTCTAAAGTAACTTTGTTTTCAGCTTTAGATGGGTTGTATGTACCAATTTGTTCGATGAAACGACCATCACGAGGACTACGTGAGTCAGCAGCTACTATACGGTAGAAAGGAGCACCCTTTTTACCCATTCTTTTTAAACGTAATTTAACCATATTTAAATTCCTACCTTTTCTAATTTATTAAAGCTTATAAAGAATAACATGAATAAAATAAGGTGTCAAGTATTTTTACTTTACACCTTATATTTTTTATTTTTTCTTCTTTTTCTTTTTAGATTTCTGTTTCTTACTACCAGCATGCTTTGACATTCCTGGCATTCCACCACCACGTTGCATATTCTGCAATGCAGCCATATCTGGAAGTTTTGCCTTACCACTCATCATCTTAGTCATCATCTGCATTTGTTCTAATTGATTGATCAAACGATTGACATCCATGACTTTCACGCCGGCACCTTTCGCAATACGATTCTTTCTTGATGCTTTTAAACATGATGGGTTTTCACGTTCATATTCCGTCATAGATAGAATAATGGCTTCACTCTTTTTCATTTGTGAATTCATTTGTTCATCATCTAAATTTTTAGCTACCTTATTAATACCTGGAATCATATTCATCATTTTCTGCATAGATCCCATTTTAGAAACTTGGCTTAATTGTGCTAATAAATCATTGAATGTAAAGACACCTTGTTTCATTCGTTCAGCTGTTTTTTTCTGAACATCCATATCTAATTTGTCTTGAGCTTGTTCAACTAAAGTGACAATGTCTCCCATTCCCAAAATACGATCTGCCATACGATCTGGGTGGAACTCTTCTAAATCATCAACTTTTTCACCATTCGATACAAACAATACTGGAACATTTGTGATTGAACGTACTGACAACAATCCACCACCACGCGCATCGCCATCCATTTTAGTAACGATCAAACCCGTTACTGATAATTGTTCATTAAATTCTTTGGCAACCGTAACAATATCTTGACCTGTCATCGCATCAACAGTTAATAAGATTTCATCTGGAACAACAAGTTCTTTCATTTGTTGAAGCTCTTGCATCAATGCTTCATCAATGTGTAAACGACCAGCCGTATCAAAGATCACTAAATCTTTTTGACGATCTTTCGCATATGCCAATGCCTGTTTAGCCGTTTCAACAGCTGAAGTTTCAGCTCCACAAGTAAATACTTCTACATCAATACTTTTTCCAAGTGTTTGTAACTGCTCGATAGCGGCTGGACGAACAACGTCACACGCAACCAATAAGACACGACGAGCTAATTTATTCTTACAATAATTAGCAATTTTTGCACTTGCTGTTGTTTTACCAGTACCCTGTAAACCAACCATCATAACCGTTGTCATGCCTTGTTTTTTAAAGTGAATACGAGCATCTTCTTCACCTAATAATGTTTGTAATTCATCATGAACAATTTTGACAACCATTTGACTTGGATTTAATGAATCCAAGACCTCTTGTCCAAGTGCTTTTTCTTTTACATTTTCGACAAAGCTCTTAACTACATCATAATTAACGTCAGCTTCCAATAATGACATGCGTACTTCTTTTAACATGTCAGTCATATTTTTTTCAGTCAGTTTCCCCTGTCCTGAAATATTTTTAAATGCTTTATTTAAGCGTTCACTTAATGATTCAAATGCCATAAATAATAATCTCCCTAAACTCTTTAAGTTTACCTAATTTTCATTTAAATTACAATGGAATGCCAAACGACTTTGTCCATTTTTTAAATAAATTGTACCAACATGTTTAAAACCATGTTTAATCATAAAATTTTGCATAGGCTTATTATCCACATGCGTATCCATACGAATATTATCGATTTTAGAAAAACAATACTCTAAAATGATATCCGCCATATGTTTTTTTAATCCACGCGTCGCAATTCGATGAATAACACCATAAGGTTCATCATTTAACCACTTTCCATCATAGATTTTGTTGTAACAAGGATCAATACCACAATAAAATACAAAACTCGCCTGAATACCATCCTCATCTTCTAAGACATACATTTCCCCTTTTGCGATATCATCCGCCAATATGTCTTTTGATGGATATCCATTTGTCCATTGATTTACATTTCCACAAGAAGCCATAAATTTTCTAGCTCTATCATATATTTCTAATAATACAGGCATATCCTCTAAAGTTGCCTTACGAATTAATTCTCTTGCCATTTTAAAGACCATCCAAACTTCATACACGCAATCAAGCGCCATACACAATATCCTATTTTATAAAATATATTAATTTTTGACCAATCAATTACAGCAGGTACATAGACAGGTTTATCTTTTTTCGAGTAAAAAAAGATCAAAGTGTATAAAATAACCATATCACTATTATAAAAGTTGATATCGTAATAAAAGTTTTCTTTAGGAAACCATTGATGTAAACAAAGCTCTTGATATTCATAGGCTGCACGCATTTCATAAGCCTGCACAATATCCATATGATCTGTTAAAGATCCTGGACGTTTCACATAATGATAGTAACAATTCGGCATTATAGATATGCGATTCGCATTGTAGATTGCCTTAAAAACTGTATAGGTATCTTCAAATCCTTTCTTTTCATCTGGAAATTGAACATTTTTAAAACAAGATGCTGCATATAATTTTCCCCAAGGATAATTATTGATTCCTTTATTTTGAGACAGTGCTCTTAATGCAGATAAAGAATCCATAGTTTGTTTGCGCATAGGACTAACAGGAATAGATAATCCTTTATACTCAATACAATATCCACAAGTTACAATATCACTATTAGTTTGTATAGCTCGATCTACCATTTTTTCTATCATTTTAGGATGTAAATAATCATCACTATCTACAAATAAATAGTAGTCACCTGTAGCCTTTTCTAATGCACGATTTCGCGTAGTTGAAATACCAGCATTTTCATAACTATATACATGAATAAAATCATGCTTACTCGCATATAAATTCGCAATATCTAAAGATGAATCAGTTGTTCCATCATTAATAATAATAATTTCTATATTTTTGTATGTCTGTAAAAGAATAGATTCCAGACATTTTGATAAATATTTTTCCACATTATATACTGGAATCAATATACTCACTTTATACATGAACGGCCTCCTTGAATGCCACAATACAATATCCCTTAGATAAGAAAATATCAAATTTAATAATAATAATCAAGAAAATCTAAAAAAAAAGACCCGGCAGCTAGCTATCTTCGCAGGGGCAAGCCCAACTATTGTCGCCGTGAAAGTGCTTAACTTCT
>NZ_CAKVJB010000015.1 GCF_934754935.1 uncultured Holdemanella sp.
AATGGTACAAGTGATATCGAATACCACTTCTCTGAACCTATCGGATGGGGTGAATTATGGGGTATCGCAGACCGTACTGACTTTGACTTAAAAGCACACCAAACAACTTCTAAACAAAACTTAGAATATTTTGATCAAGAAGCCAATGAAAAATATATTCCATACGTTATTGAACCAAGTGTAGGTGTTGAACGTTTGATGTTAGCGGTTATGTGTGAAGCTTATCAAGAAGAACAATTAGAAAATGATTCTCGTGTGGTATTAAAATTACACCCTGCATTAGCACCATATAAAGTAGCTGTACTTCCATTATCTAAAAAATTATCAGATCAAGGTGATGAAGTATTCGCAAAATTATCAAAACACTTTAGCGTGACTTATGATGATGCTCAAAGCATTGGTAAACGTTATCGTCGTCAAGATGCGATTGGTACTCCATTCTGCGTAACTGTTGACTTTGAAACAGCTAACGATGGATGTGTAACTATCAGAGATCGTGACACTATGCAACAAGAACGCGTCGCTTTAGATGATCTTGTTTCATATATTGAAAATAGAATCGCATTTTAATGAGCTGGATTAGTGAAGATGATATAAAGGCAATACGTCAACAAGCAGATATTGTTGACGTAATGTCTCACTATATTACACTTGAAAAACAAGGCAAAAATTATAAAGCCATATGTCCTTTTCATGATGATCATGATCCAAGCTTATCGATTTCGACTGATAAACAAATATTCAAATGTTTTGTGTGTGGCACAGGAGGAAATGTCTTTACTTTTGTTCAAAAGATTGAAAACATTTCTTTTCTAGAAGCCGTATGTAAGGTTGCTGAATTGATTCATTATCCTTTACATTTGGATACATCTAAATTTCAACCGAAAGTAGATCAAAATCAACCTTTATACGATTGTATACAATCCTATATTCGCTTTTTAACATTTGAACTGGAAAGTGAAAATGGAGAAAGTGTAAAAAGGTATTTAAGTCAACGAAAAATAAATGAAGATATTATAAAAAGATTTGAAATTGGGTATGCACCTGAATCGAGTCGTAGTGTGAAGTATCTCAAGGCAAAAGGTTTTAACGAACAAATACTATTAGATACAGGATTAATTCGTACTCATGACTTAGATGCCTATGCCGTATTTGATCATCGTTTAATGATTCCTATTCATGATGAACATGGAAATCCGGTTGGTTTTACGGCAAGACGTTTAAATGAAGATAAAGATACCGCAAAATATATCAATACTTCAGAAACAAAGATCTATCATAAGGGAAATTTGATTTTTAATTATCATAGAGCGAAAGAGTTTGCGAAAAAGAATAAGCGATGCATATTGGTTGAGGGGGCTATGGATGTCATTGCCTTTGAAAAGGCGGATATTCATGAAAGTATTGCTTGTTTAGGTACAGCTTGTACCAAGGAACAAATGACATTATTAAAACGTTTAAATGTACCACTTGTGGTATGTTATGACGGGGATAGAGCTGGTAAGGCAGCCACTTATAAATTTGGAAAGTTAGCCGTAGATTATGGCTTGAACTTTTCCATTGTGAAAAATACAACGGGTAAAGATCCGGACGAAATTTTTAATGAACTAGGTAAAGATGAATTGTATTTATCCGTTCATAAAACCGTATCGTTTGTTGAATTTTTGTTCGAATATTTACCAAATCAATATGATTTAGACAACTACGAGGATAAGAAGAAATTCACTTCTGAAATGCAGTCTTTTATTGAAAGAACATGCACAGATTTTGAAAAGGCCGATTACTATTCTCGTATTAAAGATCTAACTGGATTTGATCTATCAAATTCTGTAAGTGCTGTTGCACAAATAAAAGAACCAAGAAATAAACCATCTGTTATTCGAAATATTGAGCCATTAAAAAATGGAAGAACACTTGCCGAGTATGGTGTGTTATGGATGATTCTTAAAAGTAAATTAGCGGCCGACCAATTTAAAGATCAGATTGGCTTTTTCCAAGATCCAGTCTGTGAAGAATTGTCATTATATTGTTATGACATGTATCGAAATATGGACCACATCGATTTTGATGTCTTAATGAGTTATATCGAAAAAGAAGAGGTTCGTAATTTATTGGTAAGCCTAATGGAAAATCCGTTTCATGTTTATGAATATAATGAAGACTTCTTTAACGATAGTTTAATGAAGATCAAAGAATGTACTTTACAAGACCAAATTGATCAAATCAACAATGAGATCAAGAATGTTCAGGATCCATTGATCAAAATCAATTTGGCAAGTAAAAAACAGGAATTAATTATTCAAAGAAACGAAATCTTACATCGAAAGGAAGGATGAAACTATGGCAAATGAAACTCAAAAATTAAAGTTTACAAGCTTGGATGAGGCAAAAGAATTCTTGCTACAAAGCAAGGAACAAAATACAGATGTTTCTCAAAAACAATTCTTAGATGCAGTCAGTGCTTTAAATTTAGATGATGATACAATGGACGATCTATATAACTGGATCGATGAAAATATGATTGAATTCATTGACGGGGATGAATTGGATGATGAGGATTTAAATGAGGATGATCTAAGCGATGAAGATTTAGATGAAGAAGATTCGATCGCAGAAGAAATTTCTCAACTTGAAAAAACATTCGCTAATGCATCACATGCCAAGATCAATGACCCAGTTAAAATGTATTTAAAAGAAATCGGTCAAATTCCATTGTTGGATCCAAAAGAAGAGCCAATTATTGCGCGTCAGATCCAAGAAGGAGAACAGGCAAAAGAAGATATTAAAAACCCAGATTTAAGTGAGGAAGAAAAGAAACAACTCGCAAAAATCATCGCGGATGGTGAAGAAGCGAAACAAACATTGATTTCTTCAAACCTTCGTTTGGTTGTATCTATCGCCAAAAAATATGTAGGTCGTGGAATGTTATTCTTAGACTTGATTCAAGAAGGTAACTGTGGTTTGATCAAAGCCGTCGAAAAATTTGATTATACAAAAGGATTTAAATTCTCAACTTATGCGACATGGTGGATTCGTCAATCCATTACACGTGCGATTGCAGACCAGGCACGTACAATTCGTATTCCTGTACACATGGTTGAAACCATCAATAAATTAACACGTATTCAACGTCAATTGGTACAGGATCTAGGTCGTGATCCAATGCCAGAAGAAATCGCAGAAAAGATGGAAAACATCTCTGCTGAAAAGGTACGTGAAATTCAAAAGATTGCCTTAGATCCAGTCAGTCTAGAAACGCCAATCGGAGAAGAAGACGACTCTCACTTAGGAGACTTCATTGAAGATAAAGATACATTATCTCCAGATGATTACACAAACAATCAATTGTTGAAAGATGAAATCAATGCCGTTTTACAAGGCCTAACAGAACGTGAAGAAAAAGTATTACGTTTACGTTTTGGTTTATTAGACGGAAGAACACGTACGCTAGAAGAAGTTGGTAAAGAATTCAACGTAACACGTGAGCGTATTCGTCAGATTGAAGCGAAGGCTTTGCGTAAGTTAAAGAATCCAAACCGCTGCAAACGCTTAAGAGACTTTGTAAAATAATGATACCTTGTTCATCTCGTATTCAAGAAATATTAGAATGGGTCAATGGAAATTGTATTGCGGACATCGGTTGTGATCATGCTTACGTTGTCTGCAATGCTATTTTAAATAAACAATCCAAAAAAGGTTATGCGTGTGATGTGGCACAAGGACCATTGGATAATGCCAAGAAAACCATTGAAGAGAATCATTTATCCAATTTTGTATCTTGTCGATTATTAGATGGAATTCAAGGCTTGAATGAGGATGTGGATCAAATTATTATTTGTGGCATGGGCGGTAAATTGATCATCGATATTCTTTCCAAAGGGAATTTATATCCTGGCTTACGCTTATTATTATCAAGCCATAAAGATGATTTTGCCTTGCGAGAGTATTTACGCGATCATAATATTCATATTGTTCGCGAGAAAATGATTTATGATCATGGACACTATTATCCAATTCTAGATTGTATTTGTGCATCCAATCCACAAAATATAAGTTCTTCACAACTTCATTTTGGTGTAAATATGAAAATGGATTCAACGTATGTATCCTATCTAGATTTTGAAGAGAATAAATATAAAAATATTCTTTCAAAAGTCAATAAACCTGAATTTCTTGAAAAAATTGAATATATAAAAGAAATCCGTACTCAGAGAATTTCCTGAATACGGATTTTTGGCTTTTCAATGTCTTGAGACAAATAATCTTTGACTTGATTAGTCAAATATGTAGGCGTACTAGCACCGCTTGTGATCGCAATTGTGGCATACGGTTCAAAATCTTTCTTATCAATATCTTCAACGGTTTGAATGGAAAAGACATTTTGAATACCAGCCTTTTTACCAATATCCACAAGTTTTTGAGAGTTATTACTTGTAGGATCACCAACCACGATCAAACAATCGACATTTTTAAGATCTAAAATAGCCTGTTGACGAACTCTTGTCGCATTACATATTTCATCATGGAAGATGGCTGAAGGATAAAGTTGTTTGATCTTATCAAAAGTATCCTTTAATTCGTAAATCGACATTGTGGTTTGATTCGTCACAAAGATTTTACTTGTCTCAATACTCGGAATTTCTTTATTTGGCTCAATTAAATAGACTTTTTCACTCATTGTATAAATCGATTCAGCTTCCGGATGTTTATTCTTACCAATATAGAAAATCGTATAGTCCTCATCCAAATATTGTTTGACGATCTTTTGGGTCTGTAAGACAAATGGACAACTCGCATCTACAAGAATCAATCCTTTTTCTTTGGCTTTTTCATACACTTTTGGACTGACACCATGCGCTGTAAAAATTACGATACCTTCATGTATTTCATCGAGTAATTCCACCCTTGTCTTTGTCTTATCTTCAATCGTATCAATGGAATAGGATTCAAGGGCCTTTTTGACATATTGATTGTGTACAAGATTACCTAAAATCGTAATCTTTTGATTTGGATATTGAATTCGTGTTTTCTTTGCGGTTTCAATTGCTTTTAAAACGCCCCCACAATACCCCTGAGGCTTGACTGTAATGATATTTTGTGTTTTCATATATACATTATGCCCTAATTATTTGTATTTGTAAAATGGGAAGAATTTTGGGATAATACTAAAGTAAAGGATGTGAAAATTTATGAATAATCGTATTCAAGAAATAATGGATTTAGAACATTTCAAAACCTTAACACCCATCCAAGAACAGGTGTTAAATCGTAAAAATAAAAATAGAGATATTATCGGTGTTTCAAGTACAGGTTCAGGAAAGTCTCACGCTTTCTTTATGCCAATCTTTGAAAAACTAGATTTTGATCAAGATTGCGTACAAGCCGTCATCTCTGCACCAACTCGAGAACTTGCTTATCAATTATATGATCGTTGTCGTAAGATTGCTAAACATTTTAATGTACGCGTAAAACTTGTGACAGGTGGTATGGAAAAAGTAACGCAAATGGAAAAGCAGCCACAAATCGTGATTGGTACACCAGGAAGAATGAAAGACATGTTTATCAAAGACAATGTCTTACGTTTAGATACGGCTAAAATTGTTGTCATCGATGAAGCCGACATGACATTAGAATTTGGTTTCTTAGAAGATATTGATGAAATTTTATCAAAAATGGATAAGAAAGTTCAAATGATGGTCTTTTCGGCAACCATTCCAGAATCTCTACAACCATTCTTAAAGAAATATTTGTATGATCCTGAATTTATTGAAATCAAAAAGGAAGAAGCTTTCCAAAGTGATGTTAAACACATTTTGGTTCCTTGTAAGCACAAAAGCTATGAACAAAAAATCTTAGATGTACTTCCATGTATTCAGCCATATGTTTGTTTGATCTTTGCGAATACAACACAAGAAGCACAAAATATTGCGAATACAATGCGTGAAAATGGCTATGATCTAGTTGAACTTCATTCAGGTCTTGAATCACGCCAACGTATGCAGGCTATTAAAATGATTCAAAGCCAAAAGAAAAGCTATATTGTTGCGAGTGATATCGCCAGTCGTGGAATTGACTTAGAAGGAATTACACACGTTATTAGTTGTGGATTCCCTAAAGATTTAAAATTCTATATTCACCGTGCCGGTCGTACCGGAAGAGCCACTCGTGATGGTCAATGTATCGCTTTATATAAAGAAAGTGATAATAAATCAATTCAATCATTAATCAAACAAGGTATTGAATTTGAACATCAAGATGTGAAGAACAAACAATTTGTGGATTTAAAACCATATGTCAACAAGCGTCCAATGAAAAAGGATGAGTTCCATGAAGAAGTTGAAAAAATTGTTCATAAGAAAAAGAAAGTAAAACCAAATTATAAGAAAAGACAGCGTCAAGAAATTGATCGTATGAAACGTAAAAAGCGTCGTGAAATGATCAAATCGGATATTAAGCGCCAACAAAAAGAACGTGCTAAAGAAAGACAACGCCAAAAAGGAATGGACGTATGATCTATTTAGGAAGTCATGTTTCTTTTAAGGCCCCTAACTATTTTAAAGGGGCTATTGAAGAAGCTTTATCTTATGGTGCCAATGCCTGCATGATCTATACGGGACCTCCTAGTAATACACGTCGTGTGGATGTTTCAAAATTAAAGATTGAAGAAGCTAAAAAAATGATGACAGAACATGATTTTTCCATCGATCGTGTCATTGTGCATGCACCATATATTATCAATTTGGCCAATGCGCTAAAACCAGAAACAGCCTTGTTTGGACAAGAGTTTTTAAAAGCTGAATTAGAAAGAGTTTCTCAAATTGGTGCTAAAACACTTGTATTACACCCGGGAAGCCATGTAGGCGCTGGAATGGATGTGGGTATTGAATGGATCATCAATGGCTTAAATGAAGTCTTAGATAACGATACAAGCGATGTCAAGATTGCCCTAGAAACGATGGCCGGAAAGGGCAATGAGTGTGGCTTTACCTTTGAGCAACTTCAAAAGATCTATTTAGGCGTTCATAAAAAAAGTCGCATCGGTTTTTGTATGGATACATGCCATATTTGGGATGCGGGCTATGATATTACGCATTTTGATGAAGTCCTAGATCAATTTGATTCCATATTAGGCTTAGAAAATCTATTATGTATGCATATCAATGATTCTAAAAATGATTTGGGTGCTCATAAAGATCGTCATGAAAACTTAGGTAAAGGCTACATTGGTTTTGATGTATTATATTCTATTGTGCATCATCCAAAACTAGAACATGTCACAAAAATATTAGAGACTCCATTTATTGATGGAAAGGCTCCTTATAAAGAAGAAATCTCAGCACTACGCTGAGATCTTTTTTTAATTAAAATTTATCAATTTCTTCTTTTAAACGAGCTACGATCTGATCTTGTGGAATCTTTTCAATGATTTCACCCTTTTTAATCAATAAGCCCTCTTTTTTACCGCCTGCAATCGCAATATCCGCATGTTTAGCTTCACCAGGACCATTGACTGCACAACCCATGATGGCGACTGTTACTTCTTTATTTACGGTTTGAAGATAGCTTTCAATTTCATTAACAGCCGGCTCCATATCCCATTGTGTACGTCCACAAGTTGGACATGCGATTAGATTTGGTACATTTTTGATGAGCTTGCAGTCTTTTAATAATTCTTTGACAATTGGAATTTCTTTTTCAGGTGCTCCATTGACACTAATTCGAATCGTATTTCCAATACCTTCATTTAATAAAGTGCCTAAAGCTAAACTGGATTTGATGGCACTTGTCATGGTTGTACCAGCTTCTGTTACACCTAAATGTAAAGGATAATCAAATGTTTTTGCGGCCAAACGATAGGCTTCAATACATAAAAGTGGATCACTGGATTTAAAAGAAAGGACGGTATCATAAAAATCGAGATCTTCTAAGATTTTTACATGTCTTTGTGCACTTTCAATCATACCTTGGGCCGTTGGCTTACCATATTTTTCATGAATATCTTTTTCTAAAGAACCACCATTGATTCCGATACGAATTGGAATATGTTTTTCTTTACAAGCCCTTACGACTTTTTCAACATTTTCTCTAGAACCAATGTTTCCTGGATTTAAACGAATCTTATCGGCTCCGGCTTCAATACAAGCTAAAGCTAAACGATAATCAAAGTGAATATCGGCAACTAATGGAATATGGATTTGTTTTTTAATATCTTTTATGGCTTTGGCATCCTCCATATCCATACAGCTGACACGAATCATTTCGCAGCCCATTTTTTCAAGGTTTAAAATTTGTTTGGCAACCTCATCTGCCTTTTTTGTTTCAATGTTACACATTGATTGAATAACAACGTGATTATTATGTCCAATTTCAAGATTTTGTACTTGAACTTGACGCGTTTGAGTTCTGTTCATAGTCATCCTCCATATCTCAAGTATACGCCTTTCTTTCTTTTTTTTCCATTTCATCTTGGAAACGTGTATAATATATAGTGTTTTCGTATAAAGGGGGATTCAATTGAAAAAGAGTAGAAAATCATTGAAAAGGGCAAGACAAACTATTTCTGTTGATCAAGTTATTTCTAATCGTATATTGATTCTTGCGGTCTCTATTACCGTATGTTTTTTGGTCATCTTTTTACGATTATTCTATCTTCAGATTGTTTCATATAATGAATATACAGCGAAAAGAGAAGATTACACTTCCATCAAACAATATACTTCAGCACCTCGTGGTCAGATCTATGATTGTAAGGGAAAAATTTTAGCCAAGACTGTGGTTAGCCACAATATTGTCTTTACATCTCCAAACAATATGGATTCAGACGATTATGAATTGTATGCGAAACGTATTGTGAAAGTGTTTAGTGTAAGCGCAAAAGATTTTACAGATGAAGATAAAAAACAGGCGTATATTACGTATAAATCCTTTTTATCTCCAACAGACTCTGAGTATGCAGCCAATCATTTATTAACTTCAAAAGAATTAAAACAATATAAGAATGGTGCATGGGGTGACAATGCCGAAAGTAAACGATATCAGATCTTAATGAATCGTATTGGTAAAAAACAAATTGGCGAAATGACACAATCCGAATTAAAGATGTGTGTGATTTACCAAAGAATGATTGCCAACCAAAGTACAGGACAAGAAAATGTTGTACTTGAAGATGTCAGTGATGATGATGTGGCCTATCTTGTTGAACATAAAACAGAATTTCCTGGCTTTGACGTTGATTTTGGCGGATGGAAACGAGAATATCCATATGGAGAATCTTTATCGGATGTTTTAGGAAGTGTAACGACAAGTACGCAAGGTTTACCTAGTGAATTATCGAGTTATTATATTTCTAAAGGCTACCAATTAAATGCGAGTGTAGGTAAATCAGGACTTGAATATCAATATAATGATTTACTTGCTGGAACACCAGAAATCGCTAAGATTACGTATAATTCAAAAGGATTAGCCCAAAAAGATGTGATTCAAGAAGCGAAAAAAGGATATGATATCCATCTTTCTATCGATATTGATCTACAAACTTCATTAGATGATATTTTAAAGAAAACATTAAATGAATATGGTGGAACAGCCAATCGTGAAAACTTCCAATCTTTATTTACAACGGTATTAAATGCCCAAGATGGCTCGGTTCTTGCGATGTCAGGCTATCAAATGGATTTGGATACAAAAGGTATGACCTATTTTTCAACTGGAAACTATATGTCTTTAGTCAACCCAGGATCATGTATCAAGGGAGCTACAGTATATATGGGTGAAAGTGAACATGTGATGAGTCCAGGAGAAACGATTGTCGATAAAACAATGAATATTGGTGGACAAGAATTTAGTTCCTACAAAGATTATGGTACGGTTGATGACATTATGGCTTTGGAAGTAAGTAGTAACATATATATGTTTAATGTGGCGATTCGTTTGGCCAATGCATCGTATCAAGAAGAAGAACCACTGTATGTGAATGATCTTCAAGGTACATTAAATAAAATGCGTGGATATTATTCGATGTTTGGTTTAGGTAATAAAACGGGTATTGATGTACCAAATGAAGCAACGGGATACATGGGCTATGGTGCAGAACCTGGTATGTTACTTTATTATTCGATTGGTCAGTTTGATATGTATTCACCACTACAACTGGCAATATATGGTGCAACCATCGCATCGGATGGTAATTTATTTAAACCGCGTTTTATGACGTATGCGACAGAAGTAAATTCACAAGAAGTCGTTGTGACAAATGCCAAAAAGATCAAATCCACATTGCCAGAAAAGAATGCAGCTTATTTAGATCGTGTTAAACAAGGTTTTAGTGCATGTGTAAGCTCAGGCTATTGTGGAGATCCTATGCAGCCATTTGCCGGCCAAGTTTCAGCCAAAACAGGTACAGCCGAAGTAGGCGACTGGACAACTGCTAACCTTGTAGGATATGCACCAAGTAGTGCTCCAACCATGGCATTTGCGTGTTCAGCACCAACATCAAGTATCAATGATCAAAGCGTTTCACCAAACATTTGTTCGAATATGGTGATGCCAGAATTTATCCAAAAGTATTTCGAATTGTATCCTGCAAGTTAAAATTTTGAAAATGACTTGAAATTGACTTGTAAGTTATGCTAGAATCAACTAGTAATTACTAATGTGAGGAGGACTGAACATGAGAGATCGTATTACATTTAAGTGCTCTGTTTGCGGTGAAGAAAATTATATTGGTACAAGAAATAAGAAAAAACATCCTGAACGTATGACTGTTAAAAAATATTGTCCAAAATGCAATCAGCAGACTGAACATAAGGAGAAAAAGTAAGAAAGGCCGTTTTATTCGGTCTTTTTTATGTATTAGACGATGAAAGTTATTCAACAACCCTTAGGGCCTGTACAGGCTAATTGTTATTTGGTGATGGAAAATCACCATGCTTTAATCATTGATCCGGCAGACATGTTGCCAAATCTGAAAGAAATTCTTAATCAACATGATTGTACATTAGATGCGATTGTTTTAACGCATGCACACTTTGATCATATTTCAGGAGTGGATAAGATCGTAAATGAATTTGGTTGTGATGTATATTTAAATCCAAATGAATTTGATTTTCTTTCAAATCCCGATTTAAATTCATCGAGTGCCTTTTATATGGATGTGACATGTAACGCAAAACCAAAGCCACTTGTTGAAGGTAAAAATGAAATTGCAGGCTTTGAAATAGAAGCTATATATTGTCCTGGACATTCAATTGGTTCGACTGTATTAAAAATAGAAGATTGTTTATTTACCGGAGACGTATTATTTCAAGGTTCCATTGGAAGAATGGATCTAGCTACTGGCAGTGTTTCAAGTATGAAACAATCACTAAAAAAAATGTATGAACTCGACAAAGATTATAAAGTATATCCAGGTCATGGACCCACAACTTCTTTATCGCAAGAGAAAAAATGGAACGAAAGTTTAAAATATGCAGAAATTTATTAGAATTTCTGCTTTTTTTTTCGTATTAGATAAGGGGTGATAAAAAATGGATGATTTATTAAAGAATCTCATTGAATATGCGATTCAAAAGAGAGCGAGCGATATTCATTTTGTACTTCAAAATGAAAGGTTACAAATTCAACTTCGAACGCAAAATGAAATGATTGATGTATATCAAGATATATGGAAACCATCTTTTTTTGAGTATCTAAAATTTATTTCTCAAATGGATCTAACCAATCCTTATACGCCACAAAGTGGACAGTTTAAAGTTTATCTTCATAATCATGATATCTTTTGTCGTTTCAGTATCCTACATAATCACAATATTCAAACCGGTGTCATTCGATTGTTGAACACCAAACAAGCCATTCAGCTTCATGAATTGTCTTTATGGAAAAAGGATACACAATTCTTTCAATCTTTGATTCCATTACGACAAGGACTTGTGCTATGTGTTGGTCCGACCAACAGTGGTAAGACAACAACACTTCATGCCTTGCTTCATGAAATCGCAAAGACTAAGAAACATAAGGTGGTGAGTCTAGAAGATCCGATTGAAATTGAGGATGATTCTTACTTGCAGCTACAAATCAATGAGACGATGGGATTTACATATGATGTAGGAATCGAGCAATTATTACGCCATGATCCAGACATTATATGTATTGGAGAAACAAGAAACAGCTATACGGCAAAGATGGTATTGCGTGCAAGTTTAACGGGGCATTTAGTATTAACAAGTATTCATGCCAAAAATGGAAAGGAGTGTATAAGTCGTCTTGAAGATCTTGGTGTATCGAAACAAGATTTATTAAGTGTATGTACTGCCATTGTTTCACAACGCTTATATTCAAATGGCGACAAGAAAGTGTGTGTATATGAAATTATGGATCAAAAAACATTGGAATATGTTATTCGAAATGGAAACTATCCAGACCAATTCAAAACATTATCTTCAAAAATTAAAGAGGGTATTGAAAAAGGATATATCCTTGACGAACAAGCCCAATGCGACATGTTTAGTTTGTCGTGAAGAAATTGAACAATTTCAATTGTTACAAAATCAAGGTGTGCCATTTGATACATTGGTTCATTTGGTGTTTAAAAAGGATGGTGAGATTTTGGATGAATTAAAATTTGGCAATCGTTTAATAGATGTATTTTGTAGGGGTCAAAAGAAGTTGTATTTCAAGTATTTAAAGATTTTAGCTAATAAGATGAATCTTAAAGAAGCCATCGAATGTGTGAGTCAAATCGAAAAAAGTTCGAATGTATTCTTTGAGAAGTTATTGAAAAAGATCGCATATCCATTCTTTTTACTTGTGTTTGCGTATTTTATGATTTGTTTCTTTTCAGACTTTGTGCTTGTTCAAATGAAAGACTATATTTCAAATCATTTTGTCTTGATTTTGATTCAAGCATTAAAAGTTTTATTTGGAGTCAGTATTTTGAGTATTCTATTGTATCTAGGCTTATATTATTTATTTTTCTATAAATATGATGTAAGACTGAAATGTCCATTTTCTTTGATGAAGAAAATGATCTCTTTACAATTTGTATGTATGTATCAAGTTTTAGAAAAGACGAATAGTTCAACGCAAGAAGTATTAGAAACTTTAGCTTTAATGGACTTTAGTATTGTGGGTATGGTATCCAATGAAATCTTAAAGCAATTAAAGAAGGGAAATACTTTAGAAGCATGTTTTTTGGGTATCAATGTATTTGATGCATCCTTTAAGAAGATGATCAAATATGCCTTAAGTGGCAATCGCCTATCGATATTTTTTGATCTTTATGTCAAGAAATGTCGTTTAGATTTAGAAAAATCGGTAAAGAAATTATCGAATGGCATACAGTTGTTTTCGTATATCAGTATTGGCATATTGGTTGTGGTTGTTTATCAAATCATGATGATGCCTTTAAACATGTTAAATCAATTTTAAATGGAGGAGAAAAAATGGAAAAGAAAAATGGATTTACAATATTAGAAATGATGATCGTAATGTTGATTGTGGCTTTACTCTTGTTGATAACTTTACCTAATATTCAACAAAAGGAGAAGATCATTCGTGATAAGGGTTGTGAAGCTTTACTTGAAATTGTAAACTCACAAATCATGTTGTATGAAATTGATCAATTAGAAACACCGACAAGTGTGCAGGAGCTAATTGATTTTGGATATTTAAAGAAAGGACAAGATACATGTCCAGATCATAGCCAAGTGGTGATTGAAAATGGACAAGCCATCTCTAAATAAGAATGGTTTTACTTTTCTTGAAATGATGATCGTATTGTTGATTGTGTCAATTTTAAGTTTTGGTTTCTATTCGAAAATGCAGTCATCTCTTTATGTGTTTATGAAACAAGTTCAAACATTA
The DNA here is from genome assembly GCF_934754935.1 of uncultured Holdemanella sp. GTDB lineage: Bacteria > Bacillota_I > Bacilli_A > Erysipelotrichales > Erysipelotrichaceae > Holdemanella. Next base: position 13,861 of record NZ_CAKVJB010000015.1, read on the forward strand.
TGTATAACGGCTCGACAAAAAGCGTATGTTGAACATCGTAAGGTATATGTACATATTCAAGATTCGATTCACGTAGATGAAATAGAATATAAGATTCCTAAAGATATCGCCTGTGATTCTGTTTCTTTTTACTATAATGCCAAAGGGAATATGTCAAAGGCTTTAACTTTTCATTGTTCAAATACAAGTACAAAGATGAAACTTGTTTTTCAAGTAGGAGCTGGGAGGGTACGTCTTGAAAAGGAATAATGGTTTTTTATTGCAGGATGCTTTATTTGCGCTATTTGTGATCTTGATTTGTGCAAGTTTATTGGTTCAGGGTATTTATACTTTATATGTTCAAAGGGATTTAAAAATAAATGAAAAGATTGAGAAGAAATGGTTTCACACTGATTGAAGCCTTACTTGCCTTGTTTATCTCAAGCTTAGTGAGTTTACTAGGATGTATGCTTGTAAGTTGTGCTTTACATTTTGCGCATATGGATATGGATACACAAAATCAATTTGCGATCTTGCAGCTAAGAAGAGAATTAAGTGTGGCAAGTGAAGTTAAAGTCGAAGATGAACAATTGGAATATATTCGTAATCATGAGAAGTTTCGTTTGTATTTTGATAAGCATCGCATTGTGAAAAGTCCTGGTTATGAAATCTATATGGAACAAATGGATGCGGGCTATTTTTATAAGAAAGAAGATGGTTATTATTTGTGGTTTAAAAAGAAGAATAAGACCTATGACTTTGAAATCTATTAATGGATATGCGAGTTGGACAAGTTTGGTTTGTCTGTTTCTTGTGCTTCAAATTGTTTCTTTTTTAACGTTGAGTACCATTCAAAATGTATATCTTTTAAAGGCAAATCGACAAAATATTCTAGAACTATCGATTGTGGATCATGCCAAACATATGATCAAACATAATAATCGCATTAAGTTGTGTCATACAAATGAAGAGTTAATCAAAGAAAAGAATGAGACCATTATGAATTCACTAGTGCATTTTCAAGATTATTCCACTTTTATAGAGTGTACCTATGAGAATGTATGTATGAAGATCTATTATGATGATAAGGCAATCGTGGATGTTGTTATTGACGAACCATAAAAAACAAGATAAAATTGATGCATAGCGATGAATTAGAGTAGTAAAAGGAAATGGCAATTTTTAGAGAGCTAAAAATGGTGAAATTTAGCATTGTACAACCTTTGAACTTGCTAAGGAGCTGATGAGTAATGTTATCCGTATACTCTGCGATAAAGGGTTAGAGGGCACAATTAAGATTGTGAACTAAGGTGGTACCGCGTACAAACGTCCTTAGATTTCAAGGGCGTTTTTTATTTTTTTATAGGAGGCTAATATGTACGATCATTTAGAAGTAGAAAAGAAATGGCACAAATATTGGGATGAGCATGAAACATTTAAAACGGATGTTTGGGATTTTTCAAAGCCTAAATTTTATGCGTTAGATATGTTTCCATATCCAAGTGGTGTAGGACTTCATGCAGGACATCCTGAAGGATATACAGCTACAGATATCGTTTCACGTATGAAACGTATGCAAGGCTATAATGTACTTCACCCAATGGGATATGATTCATTTGGTTTACCAGCTGAACAATATGCTGTTCAAACAGGAAACAATCCAAATGGATTTACACAAGAAAATATTAAGACTTTCACAAATCAGTTAAAAGAATTAGGGTTTGACTATGACTGGTCAAAGATGATTGCGACATCGGATCCAGATTTCTATCATTGGACACAATGGATCTTTAAACAATTGTATAAAGATGGCTATGCCAAATATGTAGACATGCCAGTTAACTGGTGTGAAGAATTAGGAACTGTATTATCAAATGATGAAGTTATCGATGGTAAAAGTGAACGTGGTGGCTATCCAGTCATTCGTAAAAATATGAAACAACTTTGTATTGATCAGGCTGCTTTTGCAGAAAGACTTTTAGAAGGTTTAAATGAAATTGATTGGCCAGAATCAACAAAGGAAATGCAAAGACATTGGATTGGACGTTCAACGGGTGTTGAAGTTCAATTTGAAATCGTTGGTGGAGGAAAATTCTCAATCTTTACAACATGTATTGAAACCATCTATGGTATTACATTCATGGTACTTGCACCAGATGGATATTTAGTACAAGAATTGATGCCAAGAATCAAAAACCAAGATGAAGTAAAGGCTTATATTCAGGAAACTGTATCGAAATCTGAAATGGATCGTACAGAATTAAATAAAGGTAAATCTGGATGTCGCTTAGAGGGCATCAAGGCAATTAACCCAGTCAATGGAAAAGAAGTCGAAGTCTTTATTGGAGATTTCGTATTAGCTAACTATGGTACTGGTGCAGTTATGGCTGTACCAAGTCATGATCAACGTGACTTTGAATATGCGATTGCGCACAATATCGATATGATTCAAGTTATTGAAGGACAAGACGTAAGTGAACATGCCTTTGAAAAACAAGACTATTTAGGAAAGGGCTGCAAGTTAATCAATTCTGAAGAATTTACAGGTTTAACGGTAGAAGAAGCTAAAGTAGCCATTACTAAAAAATTAGTAGATATGGGTATTGCCAAAGAAACAGTAAATTATCGTTTCCGTGAATGGATCTTTGCGCGTCAACGTTATTGGGGAGAACCAGTTCCAATTGTGCATTTAGAAGATGGTACAGATTATGTGCTTCCAGATGAAGAATTACCTTTGATCTTACCTGAACTTGAAGATTATAAAGGACACAATGGAAAAGCACCTCTTGAAAATGCGACAGAGTGGAAGCAATACAATCGAAATGGTGTAAAGGGCGTTCGTGAAACAAGTACAATGCCAGGTTCAGCAGGATCTTCATGGTATTATTTACGTTATATCGATCCTAAAAATAAAGAACAATTAGGTGATCCAGAATTGTTGAAACACTGGATGCCAGTTGATTTGTATGTAGGTGGACCAGAACATGCGGTAGGTCACTTGATGTATTCTCGTATTTGGAATAACTACTTATATGACAAGGGAATTGTGGCTTGTAAAGAACCATTTAAAAAATTAGTACACCAAGGTATGATCTTAGGTGAAAATGGTATCAAGATGGGTAAACGTTATCCTGAATTTGTTGTGAATCCTTCTGATATCGTTAAAAAATATGGTGCAGATACACTTCGTTTATATGAAATGTTTATGGGGCCATTAGAACAAAGTAAACCTTGGTCAATGGCCGGTTGTGATGGTGCTAGAAGATGGATCGATCGTGTATATCGTTTATTTATTGAATCTGGTAAAGTTACAGATACAAATGATGGTAAATTAGATAAAGTCTACAACCAGACCGTTAAAAAAGTAACTGAAGATTATGAATCATTAGGATTTAATACAGCTATCTCACAAATGATGATTTTCGTAAATGAGGCTTATAAGGCAGAAACCATTTACAAGCCATATGCCGAAGGTATTGTTAAGATGTTATCTTGTATTACACCACACATTGGTGAGGAAATGTGGCAATTATTAGGTCATAATGAAACGATTGCGTATGAGCCATGGCCAACATATGATGAAGCTAAATTAGTCGAAGATACAATTACTTGTGTTGTACAGGTAAATGGTAAGGTTCGTGGTAAGTTTGAAGCCGCTGTAGGTTCAAGCAATGAAGAATTAGAAAAACAAGCTATGGAATTGGAAACGGTTCAGCGTCAAATTGAAGGAAAAACAATTCGTAAGGTTATCGTTGTAAAGGGTAAAGTTGTGAATATTGTTGCCAACTAAGAAGGTGAAGTATGCAAATCAATACAATAAATATTCAAGAATATAGTGAATATTTAGATACAGTGGATACGGTGGTATTTCAACAATCCCAATATCATGCCAAAAAATTTGAACATGATGGATGGAGTGTTGAATTTATTCAGGCTAGTCAAGAAAATGAAGTATACGCAACGTGCATGCTTGCGTATCTTCCTTTAATGAAAGTCTTTAAATATTGTTATGTCGCAAGAGGATTTCTTGCCGATTATAAAGATAAGGATAAGCTTGTAAAGTTTACTTCTTCTTTAAAACAATATCTGAAAAAGAAAAATGTAGTTTATCTTGAAATGGATCCTGAAATTGATCTTGTTCAAAGAGATAAGGATGGAAATGTTGTTGAGAATGGTTTTAATAATTATGATGTTGTAGAAAATCTAAAATCAGGTGGGTTTTTACAACTTCCTTTAAAACAAGGATATGATTTATCGAAGGAATGTCGTTTTTGTTCCTCTATTGATTTAAGGGGTAAAACGAGTGATGAAATTTTTAATGAGTTTTCAAGTGCTACAAGACGAAATACTAGAACGGCACAAAAGTATAATGTGCATATTCGAAAACTTGGTGTAGATCAACTTCATATCTTGGATTCTATGGAAAAAGAAACGAGTGCTCGACAAGATTTTGAAGCCATGAGTTTGGATTATTTTAAAAATCTATATGCGTTCTATGGTGAAGATCATGTTGAAACACTATTATCTTATTTGGATTTAGATGAGTATGAACAAAAAATCAAGAAAGAATACAATACGACTTTAAAAAGTATTGAAAAGACAAAGACTTTCTTAGAAAAGAATCCTGGTAATGAGAAAAAGGAAAAGCGTTTAAAGACGGATGAAACGTATTTGGATTCTTTAGACAAGAAAATTTCGCATATTCAAGAATTAAAAGATACGTATGGTAAAGAAGTGCCATTAGCTTGTTGTTTGTTCATTAAATATGGTCATGAAATAGTATATCTTGTTGGTTCTAGTAATTATGAACAAAGAGATTTTAGAGGGCCTTATGCGATCCATTGGCATATGATTCAAGAAGCAATTCAAGAGGGCTATGACTTCTATAATTTCTATGGTATCAGTGGTTATTTTGAACCGGGTAAAGAAGGTTATGGTGTCTTTGATTTCAAACGTGGATATAATGCCGTAGTGCATGAATATATTGGTAACTTTATACTTCCGTGCAAGCCGTTTATCTTTAAAATTTATAACAAATTAAAACATATTTGTTGAGTTTAGTTTCTAGATTCGATATAATAAATTCGCTATGATAAGAAAGAGTACACAGATTATCTATTTCTTAGAGAGAAACTGGTTGGTGTAAAGTTTCAAATAGACCTGTGGAATACACCTTGGAGCTTCAATTTTGACGTATACCTGCGTTAAAGGTTTAAGTGCATACAAAGAATATTTGTATGAAGTAAGGTGGTACCGCGATCAAATCGTCCTTATTGGGCGATTTTTTATTTTTTCAGGGAGGACAAAATGGAATTATTTGAAGAATTGAAATGGCGTGGTCTAGTCGACAACGTTACAAGTGAAGAAGTGGAAGATGTAATCAATAATGGGGAAGTTACATTCTATATTGGTACAGATCCAACAGCGGATAGTTTACACATTGGACACTATTCATCATTGTTGATGGCAAAACGTTTAGAAAAACATGGACACCACCCAATTATGTTGGTTGGTGGAGCTACTGGATTTATCGGCGATCCAAAGGCAACTGGTGAAAGAAGCATGTTGACGCCAGAAGTATTAAAATCAAACTATGATGCTTTACATGCACAAATCTCTAAATTATGGGGCTTTGACATGGTCAACAACTTAGATTGGACAAAAGATATCACAATCATTGATTTCTTACGTGATTATGGAAAATTATTCAATGTGAATTATATGTTGAATAAAGAAACAGTAAAAAAACGTTTGGATTCAGGAATTAGTTATACAGAATTCTCATATATGATCCTTCAATCTTTAGACTTCTTAAATCTTTATCAAACAAAAGGTTGTACAATGCAGATTGGTGGACAGGATCAATGGGGAAATATCACTTCTGGTTTAGAATTGATTCGTAAAAAATGTGGTGCAGATGTAAAATGTTATGGATTAACAATGCCACTAATCACAAAAGCAGATGGAACTAAATTTGGTAAGAGTGAAACAGGAACTGTATGGTTGGATCCTAAAAAGACATCTCCTTATGAACTATACCAATTCTTATTCAATACAGATGATTCAAAGGTGATTGAATACTTAAAGAAATTAACATTCCTAACAAAAGAAGAAATCGATGCTTTAGAAGTATCATTAAATGAAGATGCAGGAAGACGTGAAGCACAAAAGAAACTAGCTGAAGAAGTGGTTCGTGATTTACATGGTGAAGAAGGTTTAGAATCAGCATTAAAGATCACAAATGCTTTATTCAGAGGTCAATTAAATGATTTGGATGAACAACAACGTTTAGATGCCGTTAAAAACATGGATAAAGTGGATCAAGAAGCTGGAAAGACTTTAATTGATGTTTTAGTTGAGGCTAAGATTGCTTCAAGTCGTCGTGAAGCTAGAGAATGGATCAAAGGAAATTCAATTAGCTTAAATGGTGTAAAAGTCAATGATGAAACATTGGTGATTGATGCAAATCAAGCATATGTAGATAACTTTGTAATCATTCGTCGTGGTAAGAAAAGATATTACTGCTTAAATTTGAAATAAAAATAAAAATACGTGGTTAGACATTTTTGCCTTGCCACGTATTTCTTTTTACCATTAACTTATCAATTTCATTTGTCACAATCGTTTTCTTGATGGTCCATTTTGGCTCAATCAAATCTTTCGCAATACCATCACCTGTTAAGCGTTCAATAATCATTTCTTGTGGTAAAAGCTCCAATTGATCGACCACAATATCGACATATTCTTCTAAGGTTAGAATATGAAATGGATGTTCTTCATATTCTTTGGCCATTTGTGTACCTTCAATTAAGTGTAACATGTGAATTTTGATCGCATCTGGATTGTGTTTAGAAATCTGTTTGACCGTTTCTAACATATCGGATTTGGATTCATTCGGTAAACCATTAATAATATGTACACATGTTTTGATGTTTGTAGATTTTAATTTATCGATCCAATAAAATACGATCTGTGTACTGTGTTTTCGATTACACTTTTCCATAGTAGTCTCATGTACACTTTGAAGTCCTAATTCTAGCCAGACTTCTTTATCTTGATGGTTTAAATAGTCAATGATTTCATCACTTAAACAATCAGCTCGTGTCGCAATCGCTACACCAGGAATATCTGGATCTTTAAAGAAAGGATCATATACTTTCTTTAAGATAGCTAGTGGGGCATATGTATTGGAGTAGCTTTGAAAATACGCAAAGCCAATACAATCGGGCCATTTATTTTGCATGCGCTTTAAGCCTTCTTTATATTGTTTCTGTAAAGTATCATCAAAACATAGAATGCTGTCACCAGAACCCATGCTAGAACAAAATGTGCATCCACCAATGCCTTTTGTCCCATCGCGGTTTGGACATGTAAAACCTGCATTTAATGGAATCTTAGCGACTTTTTGATGGTATGTATTCCGGAAATAGTAATTGATTGTTTGATATCTTTTATTGTCATTTGAATAAGGATAAGGATTGTTCATTGTATCACCCAAAGCATTGTAACATAAAAAGAAACTGCGTGGGCAGTTTCTTATAGTTCTCGTCCAATAACTTTGGCGATAGCTTTTCCTTTTTCAACAAGATCAGCATAGCGTTTTGGCTTTAAGCTTTGCGCTCCATCACTCCATGCGTTTTCTGGATCATCATGGACTTCAATGATCAATCCATCGGCACCTGCTGCAATAGCGGCTAGGGATAATGATTCAATTAATTTATAATCTCCAGCTGCATGACTTGGATCAATGATAATAGGTAAGTGGGTTCTTTCTTTAATGATTGGTACAACACTTAAATCTAATGTGTTACGAGTATAGGTTTCAAATGTACGAATGCCTCGTTCACAGAAAATGACGTTTGGATTTCCTTCCGACATAATATATTCTGCAGCCATGATCCATTCTTGAATCGTTGCGGACATGCCTCGTTTTAATAAAATAGGTTTCTTAGTTTTTCCAACGGCTTTTAATAAGTCAAAGTTTTGCATGTTACGAGCACCAATCTGAATGATATCTACATTTTCAACGAATTCATCCAAATGTTCTGCACTCATAAGTTCGGATACAATAGGAAGTCCTGTTTCTTCTCTAGCTTTGACCATAGCCATAACACCAGCGGTACCCATACCTTGGAATGCGTATGGACTTGTTCTTGGCTTATAAGCGCCACCTCTTAACATATCAGCTCCTGCTTCTTTTACTTCTTTGGCAATACGGCATATTTGATCTTCACCCTCAACCGAACATGGTCCTGCGATCATCGCAATTTTTTTACCACCGATTTTGATTCCATTCACATCCACAATTGTATCTTCTGGGTGGAACATACGGTTGGCTAATTTATAAGGTTGGGCAACACGTTGTACGTTATATACGATGGGGTTAGCCAATACGCTTTTTTCATCTACAATACTTGTATCTCCAACTAGACCAAAGACGTTGTAGTTATCTCCTTGAATCATTGTGACTTGAAGATTCATCTTTTCGAATTTGTTGATCAATTTGTCGATATCGTGTTTTGGTGCATTTTTCTTTAAAGTAATAATCATAGTAATATCCTTCTTTCCATTTGTGAGTAACAAAAAAGCATTAACAGTTAGAATTGTTAATGCTTAAAAGCCCTAATAAAAATACCATTCAGTTTTGATTGGCTTCATTAGGGCTATCTAAAGTAAAAGTAAAAAAATGTTGATTGAATGTTCATGTTAATCACCTGTATATACTATAGCTCATTCTTTGAAAATATGCAAGTTATTTTCTGAAAATAGTTACATTATACTTGTCAACCTACTTGGCAAACTTGGTTATATTTTTGTCATTTCTTGTCAAAAGGTGTAAAAGAAAAGAATCGTGATATAATCTAAGTAGCAATAGAAATCATATAGGAGGTACATAATATGAAAGTCAATATTGTAGGAAAAAACATCACAGTAACACAGGGAATCTCAGATAAGATTCATAAGAAATTAGATGTTTTAACAAAGTACTTCATTATTGGTGAGGATGATGTAGCCAATGTATTGGTTCGTACATATCCTACAAAACAAAAAATTGAAGTTACAATCCCAACACGTTATGCGATTCTTCGTGCAGAGGTTGTAGATGATGATTTATATGCAGCTATCGATCGTGCTGTAGATAAATTGGAAGATCAAATTCGTAGAACAAAAACACGTTTAACACGTAAAAATAAAGAATCACTTGCAGAAGCTTTCTTAGATCATGAATTATTCAATGATGAAGAAGTAGATGATGATGAAGTTGTTCGTACAAAATCTATCGTTCCAAAAGAAATGAGTTTGGATGAAGCTATTATGAAAATGGAATTGTTAGGACATGATTTCTTCATTTATACAGATGATGAAACGAGTAAAATTGCCGTTTGCTACAGACGTCATGATGGTGGATACGGATTAATTGAAACTGAATAATACGTAAAAAGGCATGTCAAATTGGCATGTCTTTTAATTGGAAATAAAAAAAAGAATATAAGTTTGAATAAGTCATTCTTTGTGCTATAATTATGTTCGTTAAGGAGGTTTTTCCCATGGGATTTATGGATAAAGTAAAAGACTTCGTTGCTCCAATCGAAGAAGAAGACGATTATCAAGAAGCACCACAAGCTGAAAAGGTAGAAGAAGTAGAACCTCAAAGTCGTTATGAGAGACCAAAAGCTCGTACGAACACAACTTCTTTGAATTCAAATACAAAAATGGTATTGTTTGAACCAAGAAGCTTTGGAGAAGCTGAGGAAGTAGGACAACGTTTAAAAGAAGGTCGTGCTGTTGTAGTTAATTTACACAAGCTAGATCGTGACTATGCACAACGTACTATTGATTTTTTAACAGGTGTTGTATATGCACTTGATGGTAAAATTCAGAAAATTGGTCAGAACGTAATTTTATGTTCTCCAGCTGAAATTGGTGTACAAGGAACTATTTCATTAGGAAGTCCTGATGACTTCGAAGATGAAGACTAATATTTACTTTTAATGAGCTCATTTATGGTAGGTCATGATGTGTTTATTTCGCAGATGAAAGATCAGATTCGTATCTTTCAAAAACAAAATAGGCTGATCATGACCTATTTTTTATCGATTTCTGAACAAGCAATTCTTCAGAATATGGTACCTAAAAATATTCATCTTGTATTTGATGGGGGCTATGATGAGGCAGAAAGAAAAATCGCATGCTTTATACCCGAAGGATATGAGGGTTTTAGTGATTGTGTTTGTCTTCATGCCACATACAATTCAAAATTCAAAACATTAACACACTCTGATTTACTAGGATGTTTAATGCATTCGGGTATTGAAAGAAGTGTCATTGGCGATTTAATTGTACAAGAAGATGACTTATATATTTTTTGCAAAGAAAAGATTTCAAAATATATTATCGATAATTGTACGCAGATTGGTAAGTGTAATGTATGTTTTGAAGAGTGTTTGGATTATGAAATCACAAAAAGTAATAAAAAAGAAATACGTATCATGTGCAGCAGTCTACGTTTAGATAGTATTGTTGCTCAATTGTCACATTGTTCAAGAAGTGAAGCATTAAAAAAGATTCATGCAGGATTTGTGAAAGTTAATGATGTGGTACTTGAACAAAATTTACAATTGTGCAATAATGATTTCGTGTCAATCAGAAAGACAGGTCGATTCCAGTTTAAAGAGGTTGTTTCAACCACAAAAAAGGGAAGACTTGTTTTGAACTTTGATCGATATATTTAGCTAAGATAAAGACACGCCTTTATTCGTTAGGATTTAAGAGAGCAATGAAATTTGGTGAAACATTGTATGAATAAGAATTTAGGTATCCCTTTTGAGCTGATCTTACGAAATTATAGTAGTTTGATCCGGATGATCCGTTATCTCATCAAAGTGCATAGTGTAAACTATGAATTAAGGTGGTACCGCGTGTTTATTACGTCCTTTTATTAGGGCGTTTTTTTTTATTTTGAAAAGGAGATAAAGTATGGACTACAAAGAAACTCTTCATATGCCTAAAACGGCATTTGAAATGCGTGGAAATTTGACGAAAAAAGAGCCTGGTTTCCAAAAACGCTGGCAAGATGAAAAATTGTATGAAAAGATGTTAGAAAGAAGAGAAGGAGCTGAATCATTTGTACTACATGATGGTCCTCCTTATGCCAATGGGGATATCCACTTAGGACATGCCTTAAATAAAGTGTTAAAAGATGTAATTGTAAAATCTCACTTTATGGAAGGATACAAAACACCATATATTCCAGGATGGGATACTCATGGTTTACCAATCGAAACAGCTGTTACTAAATTAGGTTATGACCGTAAAAAAATGGGTATCGCTGAATTTAGAAAAATCTGTTATGACTATGCTCTAAAACAAGTAGCTAATCAAAAAGCTGGATTCTTAAGTTTAGGATCTATTGGAGATTATGATCATCCTTATATCACTCTTCAAAAGGGTTTTGAAAAACACCAAATCGAAATCTTTGGAAAGATGGCTATGAAAGGTTTGATCTACAAAGGATTAAAACCAGTTTATTGGTCACCAAGTAGTGAATCAGCTTTAGCTGAGGCAGAAGTTGAATATAAAGATGTTAAGAGTCCAACAATTTATGTTAAATTTGCCGTTAAAGATGGAAAAGGCGTATTGGATACAGATTGCAACTTCGTAATTTGGACAACAACACCTTGGACTATTCCTGCAAACTTAGGAATTAGTGTAAACCCTGATTTTGACTATTCATTAGTGGATACAGAAAAGGGAAAATTGATCATGTTATCAAGCATGGTTGAAGAATTGTGCGATAAGTTTGAAGTTGAAAAACGTGATGTTTTAAAAACTTTTAAAGGTAAAGAATTCGAATATATTACATGTACTCACCCATTATATCCAGAAAGAGAAAGTTTATTGATGTGTGGAGATCACGTAACAGCTGATGCTGGTACTGGATGTGTTCATACAGCGCCTGGATTTGGTGTAGATGACTTTAATATTGGTATGAAATATGGTTTACCAGTGTATTGTAACGTGGATGCACAAGGATGCATGATGGATGATGTTGGTGAATGGCTTGCAGGTCAATATGTTGAAGATGCCAACAAGACAGTTACTCAAAAATTAGATGAATTGGGTGTATTATTAAAACTTCAATTCATTACCCACTCATACCCACATGACTGGCGTACTAAAAAACCTATTATTTTCCGTGCTACAACACAATGGTTTGCGTCAATTGATCAAATCCGTGATGAATTACTAGAACAAATTCACTCTGTATCTTGGGTACCTGCTTGGGGTGAACAACGTATGCACAATATGATTGCCGATCGTAATGACTGGTGTATTTCTCGTCAACGTGCTTGGGGTGTTCCAATTCCAATTATTTATGGAGAAGATGATACACCTATTATGGATCAAGCCATCTTTGATCATGTAGCCGAATTGGTTGGTGAATATGGATCAAACGTTTGGTTTGAAAGAGATGTTAAAGATTTATTACCAGAAGGATACACAAATGAACATTCACCAAATGGTATCTTCCGTAAAGAAACAGATACTATGGATGTTTGGTTTGACTCTGGATCAAGTCATACAGGAGCTATGATGGATCGTGGCTTAGGTTATCCTGCAGATTTATATTTTGAAGGTAGTGATCAATATCGTGGATGGTTCAACTCAAGTTTGATCGTAGGTACGGCTGTTCATGGTAAAGCTCCATACAAACAAGTATTATCGCATGGTTTCGTTATGGATGAAAAAGGCGTTAAGATGTCTAAATCACAATGGAATGCCGTTGCACCTAGTGAAATTACTAAGAAATATGGTGCAGATATCTTACGTTTGTGGGCATGTAGTGTAGACTATCAAGCGGATGTTTCAATGGGTCAAAAGATCTTGAAACAAGTTAGTGAAAACTATCGTAAAGTTCGTAATACATTGCGTTTCTTAATGGCTAACTTAGATGATCAACAATTCACAGCGAAAGATTGTGTAAACTTCAATGAATTGAGTGAATTGGATCAATATATCTTAACAGAATTAAAAGATGCCGTAGATTTCTGTAGAAAAGCTTATAATGAATATCGTTTCTCAGATGTTGTTACATATTTGACAAACTTAATGACAAACGAATTATCTGCTTACTACTTAGATTACACAAAGGATATTCTTTATATTGAAAAAGAAGATGCACCAGTTCGTCGTCAAGTTCAAACTGTACTATATAATGCCGTAGAAGTGATGACTAAATTATGGGCTCCAATCTTGGCTCATACTTGTGAAGAAGTCAATGACTATATGCACTTTGATGAAGAAAGTATCCACTTAACTACATTCAAAGACTTAGAATTAGATTTTGATGTAGAAAAGATCAAAGCGGACATGGAAGAATTATTCAAAGTTCGTAAGGATGTCTTCAAAGCTCTTGAAAATGCTCGTGCTCAAGGTTTAATTGGTAAATCACTAGAAGCACATGTTGTATTACATGTAAGTGATGCACAAAAAGAAATCATGGATCGTGTATTGAGTAATGCAGCACAATGGTTCATCGTATCTAAAGTATCATTCACAAATGATGAATTAGAACAATTCGAAGTTTGTCAGGTAAAAGTAGAAAAAGCTACAGGTCATGTATGTCCTCGTTGCTGGAACTACACAGAATCTGAAAACGAAGATGGATTGTGTGATCGTTGTAACCACGTGTTACATGACTAATTTGTAAATGAAAAAGAGTAACTCTAATCAACAAGAGTTACTCTATTTTTAATTTTGTCTGTTGTGATGATCTTATAATCTTTCGTTTCAAGATTGGATTTTATATCTGTATCTTTATCTACGATCCATATCGCTTGTACATCATAATCAAGTGTGGATAGATATTTCATTCCATCTTCTACACTCATACAAAACAAGGTTGTACTTAAGGCATCGGCTTTACCTGAATCTTTTGTGATGACGGTAACACTTCGAACATAGTTTGCAGGATAGCCTGTTTGTGGATCAATAATATGGGAATATTTTTTATTTTTATATGTGAAATATCTTTGGTAATCTCCACTTGTGACTAAACAAGTGGCTTTTTTTGTTTCATATTGAACGAGCGCATCACTTGAATCCGGGGATTGAATACCAATCTTCCAATTTGATCCATCTTCTTTTTCACCCAATAAGACAACATTACCACCGGCATTGATATATCCGTTTTTTAGTCCTGCTTTATTTAATGCTTCTTTGGCAATTTGAGCTGTGTAGCCTTTGGCAATCGCACCTAGATCAATGGATAATTCAGGATCTAAAAAGGATACTTCATTATTATTGATTTGAATATTGTTTAGATCAATATGTTTTAAAGCTTCTTGAATCTTGTCATCACTAGGAGGAACTTGTGTGTTTTCTCTAGCGTCATGCCATAAATTTAATAGGGCTCCTTGGCTGATGTCAAATTGTGAGTTTTCAGACTGCATCTTTATAGCTAGTTTTAAACAATCAATAAAGGTGGCATCCATTTGAATCGGATGATCATAAGCTTCATGATTTAAAGTATATAGGTTATTGATATTTTTATAGGCATGGTATTGATCGAATCGTTTGTTGTTTTCTTTAAATGTTTTTCGTAAGATCTTTGTATATTTGGCAAAATCTGCTTGCGAACATGAGCAATTTAGAGTGATGGGTGTGTCAAAGCCGACATCGGTTAGTGTAACATTCAGGTTTTCTGTTGTTTCATTGCCTTTATTTTGTACAAAAAATACAACGGAACTAATGAATATTAGAAAACAAATCGATAGGATCAACCATGATAATATAGACTTATTTTTTTGCATAGAAGTATTATATGATGAATTGAGTTTAATGTAAATGTAAGTACTTACCTAAATTATGGGAAATTGTCAAAAAATTCTTGAACTTGTGAAAAAAAAGGCCTATGATTAAAAAGTATAAATGGGAGGTAGGATTTATATGTCACTATTTTTAGGACCAATGAGACAGCATATTCCTGGTAAAAAAGAATTGACAGAAAAGTCTGAATTATTACATCTTATGCCTAAAAAGGAAGTTTATATTCCTTTAGTAGCAGGACGTACTTTAGATTTTGATATTCTTGTTGAAGAGGGAGATACTGTATCCGTTGGAACAAAACTGGCTGAAACAAAGTCAGGTTTTTATGTGCCAATTTATTCAAGTGTTTCTGGAACTTACAAAGGAATTGTTAAGCGTATGCACAATTCTTTGCGTCCACAAAATCACATGGTGATTGAATGCGATTTTAAACAAACCAAAGTTCAATCTTTCGCACCATTAGACTGGCAAAGCGCAAGTCGTGAAGAGTGTGTTGATTTTGTAAAAAATGCAGGTATTGTTGGTTTAGGTGGAGCTGGTTTCCCAACCTATGTAAAATATATGAAACCAGATGGAGTTGATTATGTATTGATCAATGCCGTAGAATGTGAGCCTTATATCACAGCCGATTACCGCTCTGTCATGGATGATGCACAAGATTTAGTAACAGGTGCTAAGATCATGAAGAAAATGGCTGAAGCCAAAACGGTTTACATTTGTATCAAAGAATCTCACCCAGATTTAATTGAAAAAGTTAAATCTGCATTGAATGATGCTGCTGGTGTTGAGGTTCGTCCAGTCCCTGATGTGTACCCAATGGGTTGGGAACGTGTATTAGTACGTGAAGTATTGCATAAAGAATATGGCGGATTACCAGCCGAAGCCGGCGCCATCATTGGAAATGCTTCAAGTGCCATCGCCATTGCGAAAGCATTTGAAAAAGGGGAAGCTATCACACAAAAGAATTTAACAGTGAGTGGTGAATGCGTAAAAGACCCACACAATGTATGTGTGCCAGTTGGTATGCCTGTTAGTGAAATCATCGAAGCTTGTGGTGGATATACACAAGATACAGTTCGCTTGATTTCTGGTGGACCTATGATGGGTAAAACAATTGTCAATGATATGTTTGTCGTTGACCGTGCTATGAATGCATTAACTGTACTTCCAGCTGCAAATGATGATGCGATCGCATGTTTACGTTGTGGTAAATGTAGTGATCATTGTCCAAGTGGTTTACAGCCAGTAAGAATTACAGCTGCATTGAAGGCCAATGACGTTGATGAAATGTCAAAACGTGGTGTTATGAGTTGTATCGAATGTGGAATGTGTACTTATATTTGTCCTTCTCATATCGATGTAACTGAAAATGTTCGTAAGGCAAAACGTATTGTTATGCTTAAGAAAAAGTAGGGAGGATTCAAATGAAATTTACTTTTCATGTAAGTCCAAGCATTAAGAATAACTTGTCAACACAACGTATCATGAAAGAATTATCTTTAAGTTTATTAGTTGTGTTTGTAGCAGCTGTCATTTACTATGCATCTGCATGGGGTGCTAATGCTGCTTTACATTGTGTTCTTTTATTAGCTTGTTCTTTAATTACTACATTCGTTTGCGAATCCATCTTCGCAAAGATTATGAAGAAAGATATTAAAACTTTCTTAAAGAGCTCATTTGGATGGGTTACAGCTATCATTTTAACTTTGATGGTACCTGTAAATATGTCTTGTTATGCAGTTATTATTGCGACAGTATTCGCAATCGTACTGGCAAAATTATTATTTGGTGGTTTTGGACAAAATATCTTTAACCCTGCAGCTGTAGGTCGTGCTGTTATTTTACAGGCATTTACAGGTGTTAGTGTAGGTCTAATCACACAAGCAACACCAACTACAGTGATTGCGAGTGCTTATCATTGGTTACCAGCTAATGCGACTGTATTAGATTCATTCTTATCTCAATATGGAGGATTTGCAGGTTTAGCTTTAGGAACTTATCCTGGATCTATTGGTGAAACATTCTCTATCTTGATTTTGATCATTGGAGTTGTTTTAGCTGTTCGTCAAATCATTGACTGGAGAGTTCCAGTTGTATATTTAGGAACAATTTTTGTATTAACTGCTGTTGTAGCTTTAATTACAGGAATTGATTCATACCATGGTATTCCAGCATTTATTTGGTATCCATTATTACACTTATTAACTGGTGGTGTTATTTTTGGTGCTGTATTTATGTTGACAGATCCTGTCACAAGTCCAACGAGTGCAAGTGGACGTGTTGTATTCGCGATGGGTGCAGCTATTATTACTACATTGATTCGTTTAAAAGCCAATCTTCCAGAAGGATGTTTATATTCTATTTTATTGATGAATATGTTTACGCCATGGATTGAATCTTGTTTCGATGGAAAACAATTAGAATTGGTTAAAAAATCAAGAATTGTTTGTGCTTGTTTAGCATTGATTGGTTTAGCTATCAGTTTCTATGCAGCTAGTTCCATTCAAAAGGTAGATACTATTCCTGAAACAGCTGCAGTTGTTGAAACTATGGAGGTAACTCTATGAATAAGATCGTACATTTAGGTTTATTCTTAGCTATCGTTAGTGCGGTTGCCGGTGGTGCCTTAGCATTTGCGAATCAAATGACAGCTCCAGTTATTGCAGAAAATAACGAAAGACAAGAAAAAGAATCTTTGATGGCTATGTATCCAGATGCAAGCGCAAATGATTTTAAATTAGTGAATAAAACTTTGGATTCAAAAACTGTTCAAAAGGTTTATGAATATAAAAATGTTTATATCTTTAACATGAGTGTTAGTGGATACAAAGATGGAACTGTATTCTTAGTATCCATTGATAAAGATTCAAAGAAAATTGATAAATATAATGCCATTAGTAATGGAGATACAAAAGGTCTAGGATCTCAAGTAACGGAAGCTCCATTTAAGAAGTCTTTGGAAGGAAAAGATGCAACAGGTGAATTGGATACAATTTCTGGTGCTACTGTTTCTTCAGGACCTGTTGTGAATGGTATTCATGAAGCGGCAAAACTTGTCGACAAATTAAAGTAAGGAGGTTATCTAGATGAATCGTTTTGAAAACTTTAAAGCGGGTTTAATTAAAGATAACCCAGTATTCTCATTGTTCTTAGGAATTTGTTCGACACTAGCCATTACTACAACTGTAAATAATGCGATTGGTATGGGTGTTAGTGTTATTATCGTATTGATTATGTCAAACGTAATTATTTCATGTGTTCGTAAAATTACGCCAGATGAAATTCGTATTCCAGTTTATATTGTTATTATCGCAACATTGGTTAAGATCATTCAAATGTTGATTCAAGCCTATGCGCCAAGTTTAAATACAAGCTTAGGTGTATTTATTCCATTGATCGTAGTTAACTGTATCATTTTGGGTCGTGCGGAAGCTTTCGCTAGTAAAAACGGAGTTTTGGATTCAGCTCTTGATGGTTTAGGAATGGGTCTTGGATATACTTTGGCTGTACTTGCGATGTCATTCATTCGTGAATTGATTTCGACAGGTGGAATTAAAGTGGTAAACCCATTTAATGAAGCTCAAGTATGGTTAAATCTGCATATTATTCCTGAAAACTTCACAATTAGTATCTTTGGATCTAGTGTTGGAGCCTTCATTACATTTGCGGTTTTAGCAGCAGCTGTTGGTGCTTATAAACAACATGTAACAGCTAAAGAAGAAGCTGCGGCAAAGGAGGAAAAGTAAGATGGGTGAATTAATGGCACTTTTAGTAACGAGTGTATTAGTAAATAACGTTATCTTAACTCAATTCTTAGGTATGTGTCCATTCATGGGTGTTTCTAAAAAGAAAAGCTCAGCTATTGGTATGGGTGTTGCCGTTGTCTTCGTTATCGTTGTTGCTGCATTAGTTACATATGCACTATATTATTTAGTACTTGTACCTTTACAACTTGAATTTATGGATTTGATTACATTTATCTTGGTAATCGCATCTTTGGTTCAGTTGACAGAAATGTTTATTAAAAAGACAAGTCCTGCGCTTTATAAATCTTTAGGTGTTTATTTACCTTTGATCACAACAAACTGTGTTGTATTAAATGTATGTTTAGTAAATATCTCTAATAGTTATAATTTTGCACAAATGTTAGTATACTCAATTGGTACTCCATTAGGATTTGCCCTTGTATTATTCATTTTCTCAACAATTCGTGAAAGATTAGAACAAAGTGAAGTTCCAAATGCCTTTGTTGGTAATCCAATCGCCTTGATTGTAGCTGCCATCATGGCTATGGCATTCTCTTGCTTTACAGGAATTGTATAATGAGATATTTATTCGCAATATTGTTTTTTGGCGCATTGGTCGCTATCTATATTGTTTTGTATTTAATGAATAAAAAAACACCCAAACCAGAGGGGTGTGAAGATTTAAAAGCGGATTGTGATGGATGTAAGGATTTTGCGTGCACAAACAATCCAGCTCACAATCGAGTGAAGGGAGAATAAATATGGTAATCGTAGCCGTAATTATGATGCTTGTACTTGGTGCAGTGCTTGGCTTAGGTCTAGGTGTTGCCGACAAATATTTAAAAGTAGAAGCAGATGTACGTGTTGAAAAAGTAACATCATTACTACCTGGGTATAACTGTGGTGGTTGTGGATTCCCTGGATGTAGTGGTATGGCTGAAGCCTTGGTTTCAAAAGATATGGATCATATTGCTTGTAAACCTTGTAAAGCTGACAAGCGTCAAGAAATCATTGATTACTTGAAAAACACACCAGGACCTGATGGTTCTACTATTGAAGTAAAAGGGTAAAAGAAAGAGATGGAAATTCCATCTCTTTTACTTTACCTGATGATTTTTGATGATGTCTAATAAATAAGCTTCATCTGGATCAATATAGATTGTCTTATTGGATTTCATCGTCACAAAACCGATCTTAGATCCAGGTACCTTCTTGATTTGAGAAATCAAACAATAGTCAACCGGCACAGAACTTGAATCTTTACCTTTTGAATAGTAGGCAGCTAACTGTGCACAGAGTCTGATTTGTGTTTCTGTAAAATCATCACTCTTTAATAAGACATGAGATCCATGATAGTCTTTCACATGAAACCATAAATCATTCTTACGTGAGACTTGATGAGTCACATAGTTATTTTGAATATTGTTTTTACCAACATAGATTTCACAATCCTCAAAAACAAGATGAAGAACATTTGGTTTGTTGTTTTTCTTTTTTCTTTTGTTTTCTTTTTTAGGCATTAAAACACGTTGTTTGATCAATTCCTCACGAATTTCGCCTGCATCAAATACGCTACAATGTTGTAATTGTTCTTCAAGTTGTGTGTAGTATTCAATATCTTCTTTACATTGATTGATTTGTTCTTCTAAGATGACTAAACTTCGTTTCATCTTATGATATTTCTGATAGTACTTATTCGCATTTGTCTTTAGATCATAACGCATATCAATGGGAATTGTTACTTCTTCATTTGTTTCAAAGGAAGGTAAAACGATGGTCTTTTCTTTTTTGATTTGGTACATGTACGCAAAAATCAAATCACCATATTCTTGATATTTATGATAGTCTTTACCATCTTCTAAGGCTTGTTCAAGCTTTGGAAGTTTTTTTATTTGTTTCGTCTTTTCTTTATCGACTGTACGAATTATATCTCCATATTGTTCTTTGATACGTTTCTTTTGTTCATCTTCCTCATATAAATGATTCAAGCCTTCCATAATGGTATAGGTTTTTGGTTGCTCATTTAAATGTTTTAATTCAATGCAATGAAAGTCTTTTTTATAGATGTATAAAGTATTAGAATTCACCACTTCATTTAATATATCGATATATTTTTCGTTGTTTTTTATACGATACATAAATTCATTGGAAAGTAATGGAGAAAAGCCATAGATTTGTTTGACTAGACTTTGGTCTAGATCAATATCTTTGATTTCAAATGGATTTTGTTTTTCCGGTTGGCTAGGAGCTACATACTTTGCGCCTGGATGAATGAATCGTTTCGCATTTTCATATACAGGAATACGTTTTAATGCATCCACAATTACACCATCTTTGATTAAAATAAGGTTAGCATATTTTCCCATGAGTTCGATATTTAGATCGTATTTAACTAAATCTTGAAATTCATTACGACAAGATAAGTGTAAACATAAAATACGGTCATAGCCAACTTGTTCAAAAGATTCGACAATGGCTTGGGAACATAATTTTCTTAATACCATCACAAAGTTGGATGGTTCTGGTTGAATACCGGGAATAAAGTTTGCGATATATACGCGATTTGTGTTGGAATGTACATTGATGACAAGCTTTTGATTTCCTTCATTACGCGTATGAAGATGAATCAAGATTTCTTCATCGCTGATATTTTGTATTTTACCAATTTTACATGGGGTATATGCGTTTAATTTTTCTTGAATATTGTATAAAAATAATCCGTCGATTGCCATAAAAACCTCCTTGGTCTGATAAAAATTATAACATAGTTAAATAAAATTTGACACACATGGTTTGGACTTGTAAAATGGATGAAAAAGAGGGAGAGCGAGATTCACATGGAAAGAGGTCTATTAATTATTTTGAGTGGTCCTAGTGGTGTAGGAAAAGGGACGATTCGTAAATATTTTGAAAAAGATGAACGTCTAAATTTAGCTTATTCAACTTCAATGACTACACGTAAACCGCGTGCTGGAGAGGTCGATGGAAAAGATTATTTTTTCTCAACACGTGAAGATTTTGAGAAAGCCATTAAAGAAGGGGGCCTTTTAGAGTGGGCAGAGTTTGTTGGAAACTACTATGGAACGCCTTTAAAAGAAGTTAATCGTTTGCGTGATGAAGGAAAGAATGTTTTATTAGAAATTGAAGTGCAAGGGGCTATTCAAGTACAGGAAAAATGTCCGGATGCCGTTTCAATCTTTATCATTCCGCCTTCAATGGAGGAACTAGAAAGACGTATTCGTGGTCGTAGTACAGAGCCTGAAGAAATTATTCAGCAAAGACTTGCCAAAGCGAGCAATGAAATGAAGATGGTATCTCAATATAAATATATTGTATGTAATGATGATCCAAAACTTGCGGCTGAATTAATTAAGACGATTATTCTTCGCCATGTTGAGCTTGAAGAAAACAAATAGTTGCAAATGAAGCGAATTTGTGCTATAAATTAGGTGTATAGAAATCAAAGGAGTGGGGAACCACTCCTTATGTTTTGCTACTAAGGAGAAATGTATGGACAATCTTAAAGAATGGATTGAAGAAGTTCTTAATGAAAATGGATGTCATTTGTATGATCTTGAATGGATCACAAATCAGGGGACTCCATTATTAAGAGTTTCGGTTGAAAAAGAAGACGGTACAATGGATTTGGATACTTGTGCATCTTGCTCAGATGTAATTGGACAAATGCTTGATGAAAAAGACTGGTATGCTCATGAATACATGCTTGAAGTTTGTTCGCCAGGAGCCGAAAGAGAACTCAGAACGGATGAAGAAGTTCAAAGAGCTGTTGGCAAATATGTATTTGTGAAGATGAAAGATCCAAAACAAGGTTTAGATCAAGTGGTTGGTGATCTTGTTGAAGCTACAGAAAAGGATGTAACGATTTCTTATCGTGAAAAAACAAGAACAAAGAAGATCACTATTGAAAAAAGTAACATTCAGCTGATTATGACAGCTGTAAAGGTATAGGAGAATAAAGATGAAACCAAAAATTAAAGTTGAAGATTTAGCAAAGGCTCTACAGGGTATTGAATCGGATCGTCAATTGTCAAAGGAAATTGTTGAAGATGCTTTAAAAGAAGCTTTGACAAAGGCTTATCGTAAACAAATCGAAATTCCTGAAGTTCAAGTGCGTGTAGACATTGTGGACGGAAATATTCATATCTATCATGAGCGTGTTGTTGTTGAAGAAGTTGAAGATGATGAATTAGAAGTTCAATTGGATGAAATTCAAGACGAAAATCCAAATATAAAAATCGGAGATATCGTCGATGAAGAAGTGGATTTTAGAGATTTTGATCGTGCGGCTGTAGTACTTGCGAAAAACGTAATGAAGCAAAAGATTCGTGAAGCTGAAAAGACTTTGGTTTACGAGGAATATTGTGATAAAGTCGATGAAATGGTTTTAGGAACGATTGAGACAGTTGAAGAAAAATTTGTGATCGTAAATATTGGTAAAACATTTGCGATGATGAAAAAATCAGCTCAAATTCCTACAGAACACTATAAAGAAGGCGACAACATTTTAGTTGTCATTACAGAAGTGAATAAAGAAACTAAGGGTGCGCAAGTCTTAGTATCTCGTGCAACTCCAGTCTTTGTTCGTCGTTTGTTCGAACGTGAAGTTCCAGAAATCTATAATGGAATTATTGAAATTAAGGCAATTGCTCGTGAAGCGGGTGAAAGATGTAAGATTGCGGTTTATTCTCACAATGAAAACATCGATCCAATTGGAGCTTGTATCGGTCCTAGAGGAAGTCGTGTACAAACAATCATTGAAGAATTAAATGGTGAAAAAATTGATATTTTCGAATGGTCAGACAACATTAGTGAATTGATTGCCAACGCATTAAGTCCAAGTACAGGTGTTGCGGTTATTCCAAATGAAACTGTAAAAGATGGCTTGATCGTTGTTGTTCCAGATAACCAATTATCATTAGCTATTGGTAAGCGTGGTAAAAATGCTCGTTTAGCTGTTAAACTTACAAATCACAAGATCGATATTAAATCGGAAAGTGAAATGCAGGAATTAGGTATTGACTACATGGCAATTTCTAAGAAAATGCAAGAGGAATATGAAGAAAAGAAAGCAAAAGAACGTGCTTATAAACAGCAACAAAAGATTGAAGAATTAAAATCTAATGAAACTGAGATCGAAAATATTGATGTAGCTGATTTTACTTATGAAGATGAAGAAGTGGATGCAGTTGAAGAACATGCTCAAGATACTTTATTTGAAAAGGAAAATCCAGTTGAAGAAAAAGAAGTCGATGAAATGGAAGAATTGGCTCGTATTGCCAAACAAAATCGTAAAGAAAAAACAGCTGCCGATGTAAAGGAATATACTTCTAAATTTGAATCTATGGCTGATGCTTCAAATAAACAAGAAGAAGTTGTTTCTAAACCTAAAAAAGAAAAGGTTGAAGAAGAAAAGAAAGTTGTTGAAGTTAAGAAATTCAACTATGATGATATGAAGCCAATCTATTCGGATGAAGAGTTAGCAGAAATCGAAGAACAGGAATATGAAGATGAAAACAACTGGGACGATGACGTTGACTATGAAGAATATGATGAATATTATGATGACTAGGAGTTGGTTTCATGCGTAAGATTCCAATGCGAAAATGTGTCGTAACACAAGAGCGTTTTCCTAAAAAGGATTTGATTCGTGTGGTGCGTACACCTGAAAAAACAGTTGAGATCGATTTGACAGGTAAAAAGAATGGGCATGGTGCTTATATTTCAAAAAGTTTGGATACTTTAGCTCTTGCCAAAAAGAATAAAGCTTTGCAGAGAGCTTTAGAAATTGAAATTCCCGAAGAAGTCTATCAGGAATTAGAGTCAATCATTACCAATGAATAAAGTTACGAATTTGATACAGCTAGCATATCGTGCTGGTAAAGTAGCAAAGGGTGATTCTTTACTTGTTAGTATTCAAAAATCTCAAGCAAAACTAGTACTTGTATCTTCTTTATGCGGGCAAAACCGTATGAAGAAGATTCAGGATAAATGCACATATTATAATGTGCCGTATAGAGTGGTAGAACCATCTGTATTAGATGATGTTTCTTATAAAAAGATGAGTGCTATTGCGATTGTAGATAGTGGCTTTGCCAAAGCGATTATCGAAAAGATGAAAGGTTAGGTGATTCGATGGCTTATAACAACAAAAACAAAAAGAAACCAAATCGAAAAGGGCATAAGAATTCGTATCAGTCTAATGCACCTAAAAAGGAAGAAGCAGTAAAGGAAATCACATATAGTGATGCGATTACTGTAGGTCAGTTAGCACAATTGCTTCACAAAAATAGTTCTGAAATCATTAAATTTTTATTTATGATGGGAAATATGTCAACAATCAATACAGTATTATCGGATGAGGATATTGAATTGATCTGTATGAACTTCAATGTAGAAGTACATAAAGAAATTATTGTTGATGAAGATGATATTGAAGAACAACTTCAAAATGTAGAAGAAGACGAATCTAAATTAGTATCTCGTCCTCCAGTTGTCACAATCATGGGTCACGTTGACCATGGTAAAACAACATTATTGGATACAATTCGTAAAGCCAATGTTACTGAAGGTGAATTTGGTGGTATCACACAACATATTGGTGCTTACCAGGTATCATTAAAGGGAAGAAAAGTAACGTTCTTAGATACACCAGGTCACGAAGCATTTACAGCAATGCGTGCTCGTGGTGCTCAAGTTACAGATATCGTTATTATCGTTGTTGCGGCAGATGATGGTGTAATGCCTCAAACAAAAGAAGCAGTTGATCATGCCAAAGCGGCTGGTGTTCCAATTGTAGTTGCGGTAAATAAAATTGATAAGCCAGGTGCAAATCCAGATCGTATCATGTCAGAAATGAGTGAGCTTGGAATCATGCCAGAAGAATGGGGTGGAGATACAATCTTTACTCAGGTTTCTGCAAAAAAAGGAACGGGAGTTCCAGAATTATTGGAAACGATGTTATTAGTTGCGGATATGCAGGAATTAAAGGCAAATCCAGATACAAATGCTTCTGGTACTGTAATTGAAGCGAAGTTAGATAAAGGTCGTGGACCAGTAGCTACATTGCTTGTACAACGTGGTACATTACATACGGGAGATAGTGTTGTAGTTGGTACTTCTTATGGTCGTGTTCGTAAAATGACAAATGATCGTGGTATGGAAATCAAACATGCTGAACCAAGTTGTCCAGTTGAAATCATTGGTCTAAATGAAGTGCCTAGAGCTGGTGATGTCTTCATGTCTTATGATAGCTACAAGAAAGCTGCAGAAATTGCTGGTCATCGTTTGGATAAACAAATTGAAAAAGAACGTAATTCAACAAGTGCTATGTCATTGGAAGATTTGGCAAAGAGAATTGATGAGGGTGATGTTCAAGAAATCAATGTCTTGATCAAAGCGGATGTTCAAGGTTCTGCCGAAGCTTTAAAGGCAAGTATGGAAAAACTAGAAGTCGATGGAAACGTTCGTATCAATGTCATTCGTTCAACTGTAGGTACAATTACAGAATCCGATATCTTATTAGCAAGTGCTTCAAATGCGATTATTTATGGATTTAACATTCGTCCTAGTGCAGCCATTCGTAAAAAAGCGGAAGAAGAAGGTGTAGAAATTCGTTTACACAACATCATCTATAAAGCTTTAGAAGAATTACAAGCTGCAATGAAAGGTATGCTTGCACCAGTATATGAAGAAGTTGTCATTGGTCAGGCGGATGTTCGTCAGATTTATAAGGTAAGTAAGATTGGTACGATTGCCGGATGTATGGTTACTGATGGTAAGATGAAACGTGATTGTAAAGTTCGTTTGATCCGTGAAGGTATTGTTGTTTATACCGGTAAACTTGGATCATTACGTCGTTTTGAAAATGATGTTAAAGAAGTACTAAATGGTTACGAATGTGGTATGACAATCGAAAACTTTAACGATATTAAAGTAGGAGATATTTTAGAAGGCTTCGAAGATCAGGAAGTGGAAGAATAGTATGTCATTAAAAACAGAACGTATGGAGATGACAATTCAAAGAGAGATTTCACGTATTCTTCAATTTGAATTGAAAAATCCAAATTTAGGTTTTTGTACGATAACGGATGTACGATGTACAAATGATTTATCACAAGCCAAAGTTTATGTTACATTCCTTGGGAAACAAGGGCGTAATGATGCGGGTATGCGTGTGTTAAATCAATCAAAGGGTTTCATTCGTTCTCAAGTAGCAAAAAAAATAAAGATTCGTAAAATGCCAGAATTGATCTTTGTACAAGATACAAGTCTTGAACAGGGAAATAAGATTGAAAACATTTTAAAGGAAATCGAAAAATAGAGAAGACTTAGTGGTCTTCTCTATTTTTGTTTGTCGATAGTATTAAGGAACAGAGTCCTAATGGTAGATAAGTAAAATTCTTTGTTAAGAAATATACGAATATAAAACATATCCCTGCGAAAATAAATAATATTCGATTTAAATTTGACTTCATAGTTATAGTAACTCCTTCAAATTGATTATAACAGAAAAAATTGTTGAATTGTAAAAGGCAAGAAAAAAAGAAGAGATTCAGTTTTGTTTGAATCTCTTTTTAGAAGTAGTTAGTTATTATTGATTAAAATTAGTCACGTTCTACGATAGTAGCACAACCCATACCACCACCGATGCAAAGTGTAGCTAAACCTTTCTTAGCGTCACGTTTTTGCATTTCGTGAAGTAATGTAACTAAAATACGGCATCCACTAGCTCCAACTGGGTGTCCTAATGCTACGGCTCCACCGTTAACGTTAACTTTACTCATATCGAATCCTAATTCTCTAGCAACAGCTACAGATTGAGCAGCGAAAGCTTCGTTAGCTTCGATTAAGTCCATATCGTCTACTGTTAATCCAGTTCTTTCCATAACTTTACGAGTAGCAGCAACTGGTCCAATACCCATAATTTCTGGTTCAACACCAGCTAATGCACCTTGTACCCAAGTAGCCATTGGTGTAACACCTAATTCTTTAGCTTTTTCTTCGCTCATAACAACGATTGCAGCAGCACCATCATTGATACCTGAAGCATTACCAGCAGTTACCATTCCGCCTTCTTTACCAGAGCAGCAACGTAATTTAGCTAATGTTTCAGCAGTAGTTCCTGGACGAGGTCCTTCATCCACTTTGAATTCAACGATTTCTTTTTTAACTTTAACTGGAACTGGTACGATTTCATCATCGAATTTGTGTTCAGCCATAGCTTTTTCTGCTTTTTGTTGAGAGTTAGCTGAGAATTCATCTAATTCTTCACGAGTTAAGTGCCAACGATCACAGATGTTTTCAGCAGTGATCATCATGTGGTAGTGGTTAAATGCATCAGTTAATGCATCATTTACCATTGTATCGACGATAGTAGCGTTGTTCATACGGTAACCAAAACGTGCTTTAGTCATAGCATATGGTGCCATTGACATATTTTCCATACCACCAGCAACAACGATGTCAGCTTGACCAGCTTTAATCATTGCAGCAGCTTGGTTAACACAGTTTAAACCAGATCCACAAACAACATTTAATGTAACGGCAGGAACTTCAATTGGTAGACCAGCTTTGATACTAGCTTGACGAGCAACGTTTTGTCCTTGAGCAGCTTGGATAACGCATCCCATTAATACTTCGTCAACTTGTTCAGGTTTAACACCTGCACGGTTCAATGCTTCTTTAATAACGATTGCACCTAAATCAGCAGCTGGAGTGTTACTTAAAGCTCCACCCATTTTACCAATAGCAGTACGACATGCACCTGCTAAAACTACTTTTTTTGTCATATTAATATTCCTCCATGTAAGACTCATAAGTCATTTACCTTTTAAACTTTAACATAGTGAATGATTAAAATCAATCACAAATTAAAAAATTCACAAGTGAATCTAAAGAAATAAGGAGAACTTGTCTCCTTATTGATTAATCGCACATTTTTACGATAACAGCGGCACCTTGTCCTCCACCAATACATAGAGAAGCAAGACCGATTTTTGATTTACGTTTTTGCATTTCATATAGTAATGAAACTAAGATACGGTTTCCACTAGCTCCAACTGGGTGACCTAATGCAATAGCACCACCATTTACGTTTGTCTTAGCTAAGAATGCTTCACGATCCATACCTGTAGCTTCTTCTAATTCGTGGATAACACCTAATGATTGAGCAGCAAATGCTTCGTTCAATTCAACTAAGTCAAGATCTTCAATCTTAAGATCTGCATATTTTAATGCGTTTAAGATAGCTGGTGTTGGACCAAGTCCCATAACTCGTGGATCAACTCCACCTTGTCCAAATCCGATAACTTCAGCGATTGGTGTTAAGTTATATTTCTTAACAGCATCTTCACTGGCAACGATTGTAAATGAAGCACCATCATTGATACCAGAAGCATTACCTGCAGTAACAGTTCCGTCTGCATTGAATGCAGGACGTAATTTAGCTAATTTTTCCAAGCTTGTTTTACGAGGGTGTTCATCTGTATCGAATACAACTTCACCTTTACGAGTTTTATAAGTGATTGGAACGATTTCATCTTTAAATTTACCTGCAGCAATAGCAGCTAAAGCTTTTTCTTGAGAAGCAAATGCGAATTCATCTTGTGCTTCACGAGAAATGTTATATTTTTTAGCGATGTTGTCAGCTGTACATCCCATGTGAATTCCGTACATTGCATCTGTTAAACCATCGTGTAACATAGCATCTACTAATTTTTGATCTCCCATCTTAGTTCCTGTACGGTTTTTGTAGCTTAACATAAATGGAGCACGAGTCATCGATTCGACACCACCAGCAACATATAAGTCACCAAAGTTAGCTTGAATACGAAGTGTAGCTTCCATAACGGCTTTTAAACCAGAACCACATAACATATTGATTGATTGTGCACATACTTCAACAGGAATTCCTGCATCAAAAGCAACGTGACGAGCAATGTTTTGTCCTAAACCTGCAGCAATTACGTTACCGATAATAACTTCATCCAAGTTAGCTGGATCGATATTTGCTTGTTTAATTGTTTCTTTTAAAACAGTTGCTCCAACTGTAGCTAAATCTACATCAGTTAAACTTCCTAAAAAAGTACCAATTGCACTACGTTTAGCAGCAACAATATAAGCTTTTCTCATTTGTATACCTACTTTCTACTCCTAATCGAGATTAACTTTTACATGCTTAGTCTAGACCTTAAAATAGGGGATGTCAATAACTTGTTTAAAAATTCACATGTTAAAAATACTTAATATATATTAATAAGATAGGGTATTTGAAACAATTTGTTAAAATATTAACAAAATCATTGACGAGGGTAAAAAAAGTATGTAGAATATGACTGTGTGAAAAGTTTAACATACTTTCTCATGCTATCGATGTCCTAATTCGAATAGTTCAAGAAAACTGGAAAGGAGAACTTCATTTATGGATTTCAATTTAACAGAACAACAATTAATGATGCAAAAGTTGTTCAGAGAAGTTGCGCAAAACGAAGTAAAAGAAAACGCAGCGGATGTTGACGAAAACGAAAGATTCCCTAAGGAATCTGTAGAAGTGATGCGTCAAGCAAAAATGCTTGGTATTCCTTATTCACGTGAATACGGAGGAGCTGGCGCAGATTATTTATGCTACATTTTAGCAATTGAAGAATTGTCTAAAACATGTGCTACAAGTGGTGTAGTTTTATCAGCTCACACTTCATTAGGTACTTGGCCAATCGCTCAATTTGGTACTGAAGAACAAAAACAAAGATTCTTAACAGATCTATGTACAGGTAAGAAATTGGCTGCATTTGGTTTAACTGAACCAAACGCTGGTACAGATGCTGCTGGACAACAAACTACAGCTGTATTAGATGGTGACGAATATGTTATCAATGGTACAAAAATTTTCATTACAAATGCTGGAGAAGCTGATGTATATGTAATTTTTGCCATGACAGACAAAACAAAAGGTACTCGTGGAATTTCTGCTTTCATTCTTGAAAAGGGAACTCCAGGATTCACATTCGGTCTTCACGAAAAGAAATTAGGTATTCGTGGATCTGCTACATGTGAATTAATTTTCAATAATGTACGTATTCCAAAAGAAAACTTATTAGGAAAAGAAGGTATGGGATTCAAGATTGCCATGCAGACACTTGATGGTGGACGTATTGGTATCGCTGCTCAAGCATTAGGAATTGCTCAAGGTGCAATCGATGAAGCCGTTGCTTATGTAAAACAACGTAAACAATTTGGTCGTCCAATTGCTAAATTCCAAAACACTCAATTCCAATTAGCTGATATGCAAACAAAAACAGATGCAGCTCGTTGGTTAGTATATTCTGCAGCTACTGCTAAACAAGAAGGTCGTCCTTATACTCAATTAGCAGCTGAAGCAAAATTATTTGCGGCTGAAACAGCTATGGAAGTTACAACTAAAGCTATCCAATTATTAGGTGGATACGGATATACTCGTGACTTACCAGTAGAAAGAATGTTTAGAGATGCTAAGATCACTGAAATCTACGAAGGTACATCAGAAGTACAACGTATGGTCATCTCTGGCGCTATGTTGAAGTAAGAAAGGAATTGGTGTTGAAAAATGAAAATTGTTGTTTTAGAAAAACAAGTTCCGGATTCAACTGAGATTACAGTTGATAAAAAAACTGGTGCGTTAATTCGTGACGGTGTTCCTGCAATCACAAACCCAGATGATTTAGCTGGTTTGGAAGCTGCATTGGAAGTAAAAGACAAAAACCCTGACACTGAAGTTGTTGTAATGACAATGGGATTACCTAAAGCTGCTGAAATGTTAAAAGAAGGCGTAGCTATGGGTGCTGACAAAGGTGTTTTATTAACAGACCGTGTATTAGGTGGATCTGATACATGTGCTACAAGTATCGCTTTAGCTGCTGCTTTGAAAAAAGTAGGATTCGACTTAGTTATCGCTGGTCGTCAAGCTATCGATGGTGATACTGCTCAGGTAGGACCTCAAACTGCAGAACGTTTGGATATTCCTCAAGTTACTTATGTAGATGAAATCTTAGAAGTAAAAGAAGATTCAATTACTGTTAAACGTTCATTAGAAGATGTTGAACAAATCGTAACTGCTAAGTTGCCATGTGTTATCACAACATTATCTGGAATGAACAAACCTCGTTACATGCAATGTGACAACATCGTTGACTTATGTAAAGAAGACAAGATTGAAGTTTTAACAAATGCTGAATTAGGAATCGATCCTGAAACAGTTGGTTTCAAAGGTTCTCCTACATCAGTTAAAACTACTTTCACAAAAGATGTTACTGACAAAACAGAAGTATTCACATTGTCTGAGCAGGAAACTGCAGATATGATTGCTAAGACTTTGAAAGAAAAGCAAATCATTACAAAGTAGGGAGGATGAAGTAGAATGGCTCGATTTGAAGAATATAAAGATATCTTCGTTTTCGTTGAACAAGAAAACGGAAACATTGCAGAAGTAAGTTATGAACTTATTTCAGAAGCAAGAAAACTAGTTGCTTCTATCCCTGAATTTGGATACAAAGTAGTTGGTGTATTGCTTGGAGAAAATGTAAAAGAAAAAGCTCAAGAAGTTATTAGTCATGGAGCTGACAAAGTAATCGTTGTTGATGATGCTTTATTAAAAGACTATTCAACTCAATTCTATGCTGATGCTTTAACACAAGTTGTTTTAGCTCACAAACCAGATTCAATGTTAACTGGTGCAACTCCTTTAGGACGTGACTTAGCACCACGTGTAGCTGCTCGTTTAAATGTTGGTTTAACTGCAGATGCTACTAAAATTGAAGTGGATTTAGAATATGCTAAAGAAACTGGTGAATCATTATTAGACGTAACTCGTCCAACATTCGGTGGTAACTTATTCGGTACAATCGTATGTAAAGACACTCGTCCACAGATGGCTACAATCAGACCAAAAGTATTCGAATTGGCTCCAACAGATACTAGCCGTACTGGTGAAGTTGAAGAATTTACTCCATCATGGACAACTACAGATCCTCAAGTATTTGTAGAAAAAGTAATCGAAAAAGTCAAAGCAGATGTAGATATTACAAAAGCTAATATCTTAGTAGGTGCTGGTCGTGGTGCTGAAAACTGCTTAGATGTACTTCAAAAAGTAGCTGACGAATTAGGTGGTGTAGTTTGCTGTACACGTGCCGTTGTTGAAGATGGATTCTTAGACAAAGATCGTCAGGTAGGTCAAACAGGTAAAACTGTACGTCCTTCATTATATATCGCTTGTGGTATTTCTGGAGCTGTACAACACTGTGCTGGTATGGACAAATCAGATTTGATCATCTCTATCAACCGTGACCCTCAAGCAGAAATCTTCAATATTTCTAACATGGGATTCGTTGGAGATTGCGCAACTGTATTACCTTTATTAGTTGAATCAATTAAAGCTGCAAGAGCTGAATAATAAAAAGGAGCATATTTAAAATGAAAAATGTAGGTGTTATTGGTGCTGGAACAATGGGGCAAGGTATTGCCAATGCATTTGCTACAGCTGGATACAATGTAACTGTATGTGATATTAAAATCGAATGGGCACAAAATGGAATCAACAAAATTGGTGCTAAATTAGATAAATTAGTATCTCGTGAAAAAATTACTGCTGAAAAAGCTGAAGGTATCAAAGCTAACTTAACAGCTGGTGAATACAAAGATTTAGCTGATTGCGATTTAATCGTTGAAGCTGTTCTTGAAAAAATGGAAATCAAAAAAGACTTATTCAAGACTTTAGATGAAATCTGTAAAGAAGATTGCATTTTCGGAACAAACACTTCAAGTTTAAGTGTTACTGAAATTGCTAACGGAATCAAACACAACGTTATCGGTATGCACTTCTTCAACCCAGCTGATCGTATGAAATTAGTTGAAGTTATCTCTGGTGAAAACACTCCAGTTGAAACTAAAGAAGCTATCATCGAATACTCTAAATCATTAGGAAAAACTCCAGTAGAAGTTGCTGAAGGACCTGGATTTGTAGTTAACCGTATCTTGATTCCAATGATCAATGAAGCTTGCTTCATTTACCAAGAAGGATTGGCAAGTGTTGAAGATATCGATACAGCTATGAAACTTGGAGCTAACCACCCAATGGGACCATTGGCTTTGGGTGACTTAATTGGATTGGATATCGTTTTAGATGTAATGGAAGTATTATATACTGAAACTGGAGATCCTAAATATCGTCCATGTACATTATTAAAGAAAATGGTTCGTGCTGGAAAATTAGGTCAAAAAACTAAACAAGGATTCTACAGCTACAACTAGTGAAATAACTAAAGTGAAACACTCGTTGTTTCACTTTTTATTTAAATATTAGAGGAGAAAAATCATGGAAAACGTATTATTAGAAAAACAAGGTCACGTTTCAATTATCACAATCAATCGTGAAAAAGCATTAAATGCATTATCAACTGCTGTATTAAACGATTTAGAAGAAGCTGTTAACACAGTTGAAGCTGACAAAGACACTTATTGTGTAGTTATCACAGGTGCTGGAAGCAAATCTTTCGTTGCTGGTGCAGATATTGCTGAAATGAAAGACAAAACTGTTGAAGAAGCTGCTGAATATGGAGCTTATGGAAACAAGATCTTCCGTCAAATCGAAACTTTACACTGCCCAGTTATCGCTGCAGTAAATGGTTTTGCATTAGGTGGTGGATGCGAATTAAGTATGGCATGTGATATTCGTATCGCAGCTGAAAATGCTATTTTTGGACAACCAGAAGTAGGATTAGGAATTACTCCAGGTTTTGGTGGAACTCAACGTTTAGCTCGTTTAGTACCTGCTGGAATTGCTAAAGAAATGATCTTTACAGCTCGTAACATCAAAGCAGATAAAGCATTGGCTATCGGATTAGTAAATGCGGTTGTTCCTCAAGAAGAATTAATGGCTACTGCATTAAAAATGGCTAATGGAATCTGTAAAAATGCTCCAATCGCTGTTGCACAATCTAAAAAAGCTATCAACGCTGGACTTCAAACAGATATGGATTCAGCTATCGCTATCGAAGTTAAAGATTTCTCAGATTGCTTCGCTACAGAAGACCAAACTTATGGTATGGAATGCTTCGTAAATAAAGTAAAAGAAAAAGAATTTAAAAACAAATAATTTATTTGAAAGGATGATTTAAATGTCAAAAGTAATGTCAGCCCAAGAAGCCATCAGTATGATCAAAGATGGTGACAAAATTGGTGTTGGTGGATTTATTGGAATGGGTCACCCTCAAGAACTTAGTGTTGCCATTGAAAAGAGTTTCTTAGAAACAGGACACCCAAGAGATTTAACAGTTATGTTCTCTGCCGGTGTAGGAGATGGTACTCCAGATCTTGGATTAAACCATATGGGTCATGAAGGATTGCTAAAAAGAATCATTGGTGGACACTGGGGATTGATTCCTACTTTCCAAAAATTAGTTTTCGAAAATAAAGTGGAAGGCTATAACTTACCTTTAGGAACTATTAGTTTGATGTTCCGTGAAATCGCAGGTCACCGTCCAGGTGTTATCACAAAAATCGGTTTAAAAACATTTATCGACCCTCGTTTAGAAGGTGCGAAGATGAATGAACGTACAACTGAAGATTTAGTTGAATTAATCAATATGGATGGGGAAGAATGGTTACGTTATAAATCATTCCCATTAGATATCGCATTGATTCGTGGTACATATGCCGATGAAGATGGAAACTGCTCAATGTGTAAAGAAGCAGCTACTCTAGATTCAATCAGTATTGCGCAAGCTGTTAAAAACAGTGGTGGTAAAGTTATTTTACAGGTTGAAAAAGTTGTAGAACGTGGATCATTAAAACCAATGGATGTTAAGATTCCAGGAATTTATGTGGATGCGATCGTTGTTGCTGAACCTGAAAATCATTGGCAAACTTACTCAGATCCATACAACCCATCATTCTGTGGAGAAATCCGTGTACCAGTGGATTCAATTGAACCAATGCCACTAAATGCACGTAAAGTTGTATGTCGTCGTGCTGCAATGGAACTTGATCCAACTGCAGTAATCAACTTAGGAATTGGTATGCCAGAAGGTATCGCAAATGTTGCCAACGAAGAAGGTCTTCCAGGACTTAAGATGACAGTTGAGGCCGGAGGAATCGGTGGTGTTCCAATGAATGGTACTGCCTTTGGTGCTTGTACTAACCCAGATGCGATCATTGATCAAACATATCAGTTTGACTTCTATGATGGTGGTGGATTAGATCAAGCTTTCTTAGGACTTGCAGAATGTGATTCGAAAGGTGATATCAATGTTTCTCGTTTTGGACCAAAAATTGCAGGATGCGGTGGATTTATCAATATCACACAAACTTCACCAGTCGTTGTTTATTGTGGAACATTCACTGCTAAAGGTTTAAAAGAAACAATTGGCAATGGTAAATTGACAATTGATCAAGAAGGTCAAATCAAGAAATTCAAAAATCACATTGAACAAGTTACATTCTCAGCTGATTATGCGAATGAAACAGGTCAAAAAGTCTTATATATCACGGAGCGTGCCGTATTTAAGTTGATTGATGGAAAATTAACATTGATCGAAATTGCTCCAGGTGTAGATCTACAAAAAGATGTATTAGACCAAATGGAATTCAAACCATATATTGCTGAAGATTTGAAATTGATGGATGCACGTCTATTTACAGACGAAGTCATGGGATTAAAAGAAGAATAAAAAGGCGCAATAAATTTGGATGGGGTTAGGTGAATTTGCTCTCCAAGAATTTAAGGGGCGGCATATACCCCAAAACGGTT
>NZ_CAKVJB010000016.1 GCF_934754935.1 uncultured Holdemanella sp.
GCGAATTTTAAGCTGCCTAGCGCATTACCCTATGTAATCTTATAGCGTATCTAGACCCTAACTATTTTTATATAGTCAATAAAAATGCTTAAACAGGTCAAAGGACCTGTTTTTGTGTTACAATGGTTTTGGGAGTTGATAAAAATGTTATTTTTTAGAAATGATTATGGTCAAGGATGTATTCCTGAAATTATGGAATATATGAATACTACAAATGGCCATTCTTTTACTGGATATGGTATGGATGAAATTTGTCAAAGCGCAAAAGAAGCCATAAAGAAACATATTCCAGATTATGATGTGGATGTTCACTTTATTGTAGGTGGAACGATCACAAACCAAACCATCATCAAAGCTTGTTTAAAACCATTTGAAGCTGTTATCAGTTGTGATACAGGACATATTGCTACACATGAAACAGGTGCGATTGAAGCAACTGGACATAAAGTAATTCCTGTTAATAACTATGCAGGAAAGATCAATCCGAGTGATATTCGTAAAGTGTTTGATACTCATATGCTTTCGTATGAACATATGGTTTATCCAAAAATGGTTTATATTTCAAATGCCACAGAATATGGAACCGTTTATACATATGACGAATTGATGGATATTCGACGTGTTTGTGATGAATTAGGTCTATATTTAATGATGGATGGGGCAAGACTTGGTGTTGCTTTATCGACTGTGGATTATACATTAAATGATTTAGCGAATATTTGTGACGTGTTCTATATTGGTGGTACAAAGAATGGTGCTCTAATTGGAGAAGCGGTTGTCATCTCAAATCCTGAATTAAAACCATATTTCCGCTTTGTGATGAAACAAAATGGAGCAATGCTTGCCAAAGGTTGGCTTTTAGGAATTCAATTCTTAGGCTTATTTGAACATGATGCTTTCTTTAGTTATGCCAAACATTCGGTTGAATTAGCACAAAAAATTCAATCCAAACTTCAAGATTTAGGTTATGCTTTATTTATGAAGAGTGATACAAACCAGATTTTTGTCAATGTCACAAAAGAACAATACCAATTCTTAAGTGAAAATATTGATTTTGAAATCTGGGAAAAATGTGATGATCATTATGTCATTCGTTTTGTGACTAGCTGGCATACAACTGAAGATGAAGTCGATGCATTATTCACTTACTTAGAACAAGCTAGTGAAAAAAAAGAATAGTATCATTCTAGGTTTGAACGATAGGTCCAACCTAAAATACCATTCTTTTTGATTTGAACTTTATCTTGATAGGCGAATACCTCTTTTACGGTATCGCCTTTTTTTAATGGAATCTCATAATTTGTATAATCATAAGCCTTCATATCTTTTGTCACAAACTCATTTTCAACCCAAAAAGTACGCTTGTTGTAGGGACAATATACTTTTGATTGTAGATTGTTTTTTTTCAATACTTGAATTTGTCCATGATTAAAAGTGATAAAGAAAGGAATTTGTGTATGATAATCTACATCCCGAATGACTTTTCTTTCTTTAAGAAAATCACATCTTTCCATCAAAATCTTGTTGTCTTCAAATATAAGTGCATTTAATTGACCACCATATTTAACCATGTTGCCTCCATCAATACTATAAATGTTATGTTTTGCATCATAGATGGGATCAAAAGAGGCGATATGTGTGCAATATTCAGTCACAGGCATATGACCGACAACGACATTCTTTTTAAATACTTGATTGGTTTCTAAAAAGAAGGCGTGTGTCATGACTTGTTTAAAATCCGTTCCATAATTTTCATTACTTTCAATACCTGCATGTACATAAATATGCTCGTCATCTTCTAATACATGGGGTAGATCATTTAAGAAGCATAGTTCAGCTAGATAATGTTTTCTTAAAATTTGACAAACTTCAGACATATTACTATTTTGGTTGATTTCGATATTTAGATTTTTAGCCATTTCATGAATCAAACTCGCTTTTCGAAACCCAAGAACATGCTTTAAAAAATCCAAACGATAGGAGTAAAGAACATTTTTCGCAATGAAATCACAATTACCCATGATACAATGTACATCCTCAGTTTGTACTTGATGCATGATGTAATGAAGAGTATCTAGATTTCTATTTCCTTTTTCAATTAAATCACCTAAAAGAATCAGACAATCTTCATTGGGCTTATAAGAAATTTTGTCTAATAATTTTAAGTATAGATCTAAATTTCCATGAATATCACTAATCACAATCTTTCGTTTGGCATTTGTTTTAAGTTTTTGAATAACTACATTTCGGTTCATTGAACTAAAAACGGAAGGAATGTATCACATTCTTTTTCCCAGTCCTCCTCACAATGTCTTCCTTCTGGAATTACATTGTACAAGACTTTGACTCCTTTTTTTGATAAGGCATTACCAATTTCTGTACATGCCTTAGTTTGCCAGACAAACTCATGCATTACACTTGTTTCATTCGAACCCCAAGATAAATAGATGGAAGTATTTTTTTGAATGTATCTTTGGCTTATATCACTTAATATCGCATCCATGCTCTCTAAAACATAAGGAGATATCACAATAGCTTTTGAATAGATATTGGAATAGGCATAGGCTGCATATAAGGCCATTAAACCACCACAACTACTTCCACCAATAAATGTATTTTTTCTTGTTTTTTTAGTTCTGTAATTTTGATCTATATAAGGTTTTAATTCATTCACAAAAAAATCCATTGTATCATCGCCTAAACCTTCAAAAGATCCGTATTCAGGATCATAAAAAGAGTAGGGAGCATATTCTTTTAATCGATTGTTTCCAGTATGGCTACATTCTTGTCCCACTACGATCATATCGATACCTAGCTTTTCAATATGTTCTTGAATATGAATGGCCTTACCATATGTGGCATAGGCATCTAAAAAGATATTATGACCATCAAAGGCATATAAAACAGGATATTGTTTATTACTCGTGTCATAATTATCGGGTAGATAAATAAAGATTTTTCTTTTTTCATTGAGCTTTGTCATGAAAAGCTCTTTTTCAACTATCATAATCGATCCCTTCTTAATAATGCAGTCTTAAAGAATTCATCGCGTCTTGAAGGACTTGTAAATTTGGCAACGATCGCAATATCACACATGGCAGCCGCAATGGCTTCTGGAAGATATAAGACTTCAATTAATTCTTCTTTAAACATCTCTTGGATTTCTTTGATTGTAAAACGATATTTGATGGAATTTCTTCTTCCTACAAAACCAGCCGAATATCTTCTAAGTTTTGAATACGATGCTCGTTGTTTTAAAATGACTTCAGCCCATAACCGATACACATCGAGTTCACCCGCATAATTCATTAAATCTGGGCAGAATCCTCCTGGAGGTCTAAAGTTGACTTCTAAGCCAAAGATGCGACCTTTTTCACCTAATCCTTGTACATCATGATTCAATCGAAAGAATTCACAATGGAAGAAACGATTCTTGATTTTAAAGGCATGAATCGTTCTTTGAACAATATCACGACATTTATCGCTGATCTCAAATGTTGTGAAGCATCCAATGCTTTGTTGATAAAGCACAGAATCCATGCAGTTACCGACATATTCTAAACTATTTAGATAGCGTATATCTCCATTTTCATCACAAATACCATCTAAGGTAAAGACATCTCCATCAATATATTGTTCTAAAATCATAACGTGATCTTTTGTTTGCATATAGACAGATTCTAATTGTTCGGCATTCATGATTTTATAAGTCATACTTGCACCAACACCATGATCTGGCTTCATAACAAGTGGATATCCCACTTTATCCGCAAAATCAAGTCCATCCTTTAGGGTATGTAATACTTTATAATCGGCAACCGGCACATTGGCCTCTTTATAATACTTTTTCATTTGTGATTTCGATTGAAGTTCTTCGATTCTTTCTAATGAAAAACCTGTTTTTACATTAAAATCATCACGAAGACGCGCATCTAAATCTAGCCAAGCTTCATTATTGGATTCGATCCAGTCGATCTTTCCATACTTGAATGTGAAATAACCACATGCTTTAATCATTTCATCATAATCATGAAAGCTTTTCACAACATAAATTTCATCACAATACTCTTTTAATTCTTGTTTTAATTGATTGTAAGGTGTATCGACAATAGCCAATACTCTAGCTCCATTTTCTTTTAACCCTCTACAAAACATCCAGTAACTTTCTGGATAGTTGGGTGAAATCACCACAAAATTCATAATCTTAATTCCTTTCTGCCATCATTTGACTAATCGCAATGACAGTCTTTCCATCGTCAATTTTTCCGTTTCTTGTATACTCATAAGCCGTTTCTAAATCAAGCCATAAAGTCTCAATTTCTTCATCTTCATCTAAACTAAGCTTCTTATCGGCAATTCTTGGATTAATGGCTTTATAGATCCAAATTCTTTCATCGCAAAAGCCAGGCGTTGAAACAAAACTAAGTAATAGTTCTAATTTATCACATGCCATACCGGTTTCTTCATTCAATTCACGAAGACCACATTCCATAGGATCTTCACCATATTCGAGTTTACCTGCAGGAATTTCAAGTGTTTCTTTTCCAATGGCAGGGCGCTCTTGTCTTACAAGTAAGATCTTGCCATCGATAATACAAATGACACCCACACCTCCTGGATGACGTATGATGTCTCTTTTATACATTTTATCTTTGATTTTTACATCTTTTTGAACTAAATCAAAAATAATTCCTTTATAGATCAATTTCTCTTCCATACAATACCTCTTTTTTCTTAAAATTATAGCACAAAAAAACACTCCTAAGAGTGTTAATTGATTTTAGCTAAAAAGCTTTCTGTA
Organism: uncultured Holdemanella sp.; assembly: GCF_934754935.1. Classification (GTDB taxonomy): domain Bacteria; phylum Bacillota_I; class Bacilli_A; order Erysipelotrichales; family Erysipelotrichaceae; genus Holdemanella. The sequence goes on from NZ_CAKVJB010000016.1 coordinate 4,802, forward strand.
ATCGCATCCGCTATTTTTTGTTGGAACGTTTCATCTACTAATTTTGAATAATCATCACTATTACTTAAATATCCAAGTTCCAAAAGAATCGATGGAATTTGACTATCATATAAAATAGGGAAGTTTTCATAATGGTCCGAATCAATACCTTCAAATTGCGATAGGTTGATTGCGTTCATTGTATTGGATAGGTTTTTAGCCAATTGAATCATCTTATCGTTTGGTTGAGTGAAAATAGAATATCCTTTTGATAAAGAATCTGAACTTGAATTCATTTGAATTGAAATTAAATAATTTGCCTTTTGCGAGTTGATAGAAGTAACTCGATCTTCTGTCGAAAGTGTTGAATCATCACTACGAGTATAGACTACATTATAGCCAACACTAGAAAGTGAATCGCCAATTTTTTTAGCTATAATCAAATTTAGATCTTTTTCACTTGTATGTCCATCGCTTGTATATCCACTATCACTTCCTCCATGACTTGCATCAATACAAATGACAGCTTTTGATTTACAACGCGAATTTGAAACCGTATCATTAGTGATAATAGTAGATTCTGTTTGTTCGGGAACATCGATTTTTGATTTTTCTTTGATTTGTTTATTTAGATTTGGCTGAATGACCATCGCCAAAAATAGTGCAAAAATTAAAAAGAGAATGGCTCTACGCATGATTAACCTCCTGTTTTCTTATTTTAACATTAGTCGTAAAGGATGAAAAGCTTTTTAAAATTTGTTATAATGGGTAGTATGGGTGATAGTATGGATTTTTTAATAACATTAGATCAGTTTGAAGGTCCTTTGGATTTGATGCTGCATTTAATCAAAGAAAATAAATTAGATCTTTTTGACTTGGATATGAATGTTTTGGCAACACAATATATTGAATATATTCATGCCATGCAAAATATGCATTTAGAAGTGGCCAGTGAATATTTATCAGAACTTGCGAGTCTTATCGCATATAAGTCGAAGAAACTTTTGCCAAGAGAAACCGTCGAGGTAGAAGAAGAATATGAAGAAGATCAACGTGATCAATTGGTAGCTCGTTTATTGGAGTATCAAAGATATAAGGAGGTAAGTCTTGCCTTAAAAGAAGGCTATGATCAAAGGCAACTACATTTTTCTCGACCAGTTTCAAGCTTAGTTGAAGAATGGAAAATTCCTGTCGAAAGTGATACTTTAGAAAATCAATCGCCTTACGATTTAATGAAGGCTATGCGCCATTGTATCGTACGTATGGAACTGTTACAGCCTTATGAAACAAAGGTAACAATCAAAGAATTGTCTTTGGAAGAAAGAGCGGTTCAAATCAAAGATAGAATGAAACATATAAATGGATCGATATCTTTTAAAGATCTTTGTAGCGATTGTACAAACTTACATATGGTTATCGTTACTTTTTTATCGATACTTGATTTAATACATGAGAAATGGATGACATATTCCATTGATGAAACCCAAATGATTTGGGTCGCAAGAGAGGATTTGTAGATATGGATAATGCGAAGGCAATACTAGAAGGCTTACTTTTCTTAAGCGGAGAAGAAGGTTTGACCATGGATCAAATGATGCTCGGTCTTAAAAATTTAGAAATGGATGATATCCGCGTTTTATTAGATGCATTAAAAGAAGAATATTCGAGCAATGCCAAAGGAATTGAACTCGTTGAATATGCGAATCGATTTAAGTTTGTCACAAAAGAATTTGTATATCCTTATGGAAAACAATTATTTGAAGAATATAAACAACCCACACTTTCACAAGCGGCCATGGAAACTTTGGCTATCATTGCCTATAAACAACCAATCACACGTGTTGAAATTGAAGAAATTCGTGGTGTAAATTGTGAAATGATGTTAAAAAAATTAGTGGCTCGTGGCTTGATTGAAGCTAAAGATCGTTTGGATGCGATTGGTAAACCCTTATTATATCGTGTAACCGATGAGTTCTTAGATGCGTTTCAGTTAGAGGATCTAAAAGAACTACCGGAATTACCACAAACACAAAACAATAATGAAGAATTATTTGAAGGAGAATAGACAATGGAAAGACTACAAAAAGTAATTGCCCAAGCGGGTATTTGTTCAAGAAGAAAAGCCGAAGAATTGATTTTGGATGGAAAAGTCAAAGTGAATGGGGAAGTATGTGATGTGTTAGGTACGAAAGTATCGAAACAAGATATGATCGAAGTCAATGGAAATATGATTTCTAAAGAAGAAAAAGTATACTACATTATGAATAAACCTAAAGGTTGTTTATGTACAAATAGTGATGATAAAGGAAGAAAAACTGTACTAGACTATATGCCTAAAAATGAAAGAATCTTCTCGGTAGGACGTTTAGATTATGATACTAGTGGTGTTTTATTATTGACAAATGATGGTGAATTTTGTAACCACATGATTCATCCTCGTTATCATTTAGAAAAAACATATGTCGTAAATCTACAAGGTATCTTAACAGAAGATGATATTAAACAATTAAAAAAAGGTTTAAAGACAAAAACAGAGAAGTATCAACCGGCTAAAGTATTTGTGCTTCAAAAAGATTTAACGCGTAATCGTACACAGTTTGAACTTACTATTTCTGAAGGTAAAAATCACCAGGTAAAGAATATGATGTTGGCATTAGGTCATGAAGTTCGTCGTTTACACAGAGTTAAATTTGCATTCTTAGATGTTAAAGATTTAAGGGCGGGTGAATATCGTCGCTTAAAGCCTTATGAAATCAAGCAATTAAATCGTTTAGCTATGGAAGGCGAACAAAAATAATGAAACAAGTATATTTAGATCAAGCTGTTTCGGTGAATGATTTGATCTCATTAGATGCAAAACAAGCCCATCATATTTTCGATGTACTTCGTACAACACCAAAAGAAAAGATTCGTATCATCACAAAAAACTCAGGTGTTTTCTTAGGACATGTAGAAACTAAACCGAATCTTGTGGTGGATTCAAAGGTGGATGTGTCTGATGAAAATCAATCCATTACATTATGTTGTGCTTTGATCAAACAAGATAAATTTGAATGGATGCTTCAAAAGGCATGTGAACTTGGTGTAAGTAAAATCGTTCCTTTTGTCTCGAAGAATACGGTTGTGAAATTGGATGAGAAAAAGGCGGAAAAGAAACTAACACGATGGAATGAGATCTTACTTGCGGCGACAAAACAATGTAACCGCAATACGTTGGTGGAATTAGAGCCTGTCATTTCTTTGAAGGATCTATCGAACTATAAAAGTGAATGTAATCTTGTGGCTTATGAAAAGGAAAGTGATCCTTCAAAACATATGGCACATTATTTAAAAGAGAATCCTCAAACCATTACTGTATGTATTGGGCCTGAGGGCGGATTTGAGGAAAGCGAAATACAAATATTAAATGAATTTGGGTATGCGAATTGTTCTTTAGGTAAAAATATCTTACGAGCCGAAACAGCAGCTTGTTATGTATTGGGAGCTATTGAGTACCAAAATCATGTGGAAGGATAAGGGATAAATGAAATTTTCAATTATTACACTAGGCTGTAAAGTAAATGCGTATGAATCGCAATACTATGCAGGTCAATTAGAAAAATTAGGATATGAACAGGTATCGTCAGAAAAAGCCTGTGATATTTGTATCATCAATACATGCACAGTCACAAATACAGCCGCAAGTAAATCGCGTCAAAAGATTCATTACGCAAAACGTATGAATCCAAACGCTTTATGTGTTGTGGTAGGATGCTTCGTGCAATGTGCTAGTGAGGACGAAAGAAAGGCCTTAGATGCAGATCTTATTATTGGTGCGAAACAAAAGAATGAATTGGTGACTTTAATTCAACAAGCATTAAAGGATCATGAAAAAATTGATGTTGTACATGAAGTTACACAGTTTAAAGATTTTGAAGCCATGCCTGTACATTGTTTTGAATCGATGCATCGTGCATTTCTAAAAGTACAAGATGGCTGTAATCAATTCTGTTCTTATTGTGCAATTCCTTTTGCGCGTGGTAGAGAGCGTAGTTTAAATCATGACGAAGTTATTCAAATTGCCAAAGATCTATGTGAAAAAGGTCATACAGAAATTGTTTTAACAGGTATTCATACGGGTCGTTATTTTGATGGAGAATACGATTTGGCTAAACTAATGAAAGCCTTATTAGAAAATACACCAGAATCTGTATATTATCGTATTTCAAGTATAGAAATTACAGAAGTAAGTGATGAATTGATTGCGTTGATGCAAGAAAATCCTCGTATGTGTCATCATTTACATATTCCTGTACAATCGGCTTGTAACGAAACATTAAAACGTATGAATCGTCCGTATACGATTGAGCAGTTTAAAGAAAAAATAGATTATATTCGTTCTTGTATTCCAGATATTTCAATTTCAACCGATGTGATTGCTGGATTTGTGCAAGAAAGTGATGAAGAATTTGAAACAACTTATAAAAATCTTACAGATCTAGAATTAAGTTTCTTCCATGTTTTCCCTTATAGTAAGCGTAATGGAACAAAGGCAAGTACTTTGAAGGGTGAAATCAATGGTAAGATTGCGAAAGCTCGAGTAGCTAGACTACTTGAACTTTCAAATGCATGTAGAGAAAAAGATATGAAGCGTTTTAATCCTGTACAAGTGTTGATTGAACGAAAACAAGATGGTTACTATACAGGTTATACAAATCAATATCATCCTTGTAAGATATTGAGTGATACACAATTAAGTGGTAGAATCACAATCGAATGGCAACGTATTGAAGATGGTACGTACTATGGAAAGAAGGATTGAGTATGCGATTAAGCAAACTATTTAAAAATGCACCTACAGTAAATATTACAGGTTTAAGTTTTGATTCAAGAACCGTAAGACCTGGAAATATTTATTTCTGTTTACCTGGCCTTACTAATGATGGACATGACTTTATTGATTCAGCCATTAAAAATGGAGCCGTATGTATTGTTCATTCCAAAGAATTATTGAATATGGCATCAGGCGCTGTTTATATTCGTGTGGAAGATGTCAATGATGCCATGAATAAGGTGGCTCGTATCTTCTATGCCAAACCGAGTGATAAATTAAAAATGTATGGTGTTACAGGTACCAATGGTAAATCAACTATCACAAATATCATTCGTGATATGATCAATGATAAAACGCCATGCGGTTATATTGGAACAATTGCGATTAAATATGGTGATATTGAATTACAGCCAAATTTAACAACACCGGATGCACTATTTTTACAATCAAAACTTGCGGATATGGTTCGTGTAGGTATGAAGGCATGCGCATTAGAAGTATCGAGTCATGGTTTAGCACAACATCGTGTGGATGGTATTTCATTTGATTGTGCAATCTTTACCAATTTAACGTATGATCATTTGGATTTTCATGGAACAATGGAAAATTATTTTGAGGCAAAGAGTTTGTTGTTTAAAAATCTTGTCAAAGAAAATGGTGTTTCCGTATTAAATAGAGATGATGAAAAATATGAGGCATTAAAAGATTGTTCTAAAGCTCGTGTTGTTTCTTATGGTATTAATAAAGAAGCGGATTATCGTGCCATCAATATTAAGATGAGTTCGAATGGAACTGAATTTGACTTAGTTTATTCAGGTCATATGTATTCGGTTAAGACAAATTTGGTGGGCAACTTTAATGTATATAACTTACTTGCAGCTATGGCAGCCTTAAATGAAACGGGTTATGATTTAGAGAAAATCATTGAAAAATGTGGTCATGTTGCCCAAGTAGAAGGTCGTATGGAACGTATCGATTGTGGTCAGCCATATAATGTGATCGTTGATTTTGCGCATACTCCAGATGGTATGGAAAAGATGATGCAGTTTGGAAGAAGTATCACAATGCCTGGACATCGTTTGATTGCGGTATTTGGTTCTGCAGGTAAACGTGATGTGCATAAGCGTAAAGTATTTGGTGAATTAGCTGATAAATATTGTGATTATATTATCATTACAGAGGATGATCCTCGTGATGAAGATCCAAAAGAAATTGGGGATCAAATTAAGTCTGGTATTAAAGATACATTACATGTATTTGTACAAGATCGTTATGAAGCGATTCATCAAGCAATCAGTTCAGCTCAAGAAGGGGATACTGTGTTGCTTCTTGGTAAAGGTGATGAAAGCTTTATCTATCGTGAAAACGGAAGAGCTCCTTGGGTAGGCGATAATGTAGCGGCTAAAGAGTGTATTCAGGCAAATTTAGGCTAAAAATTTATAAATATACTTGCATTATATGAAATCTTTGATATAATATTTTTGCTAATCTTGGGAAGGGAGGTTTGTGAATATGCCAAAAGTAGTTCTTAAAGAAAACGAAGGACTTGATGACGCTTTAAGAAGATTTAAACGTCAGGTTTCTCGTAATGGCACCCTTGCTGAGGCGCGCAAAAGAGAATTTTACGTAAAACCAGGTGTACGCAGAAAGTTAAAATCTGAAGCTGCACGTAAAGCACGTAGAGGTAAATAATCTGCATTTTTAATGCAGATTTTTTTCTTGAGGAGGAGATTTGTGTCTTTTTTAGAATTTGATTGTTCCGACAGAACATTTGAAGAAATTCAGATTTTTGCAGGTTTTCAAGATTCCAATTTGGAAATGTTGAATAAGTGCTTTAAATCTGTATTTATGATCCGTGACCAGAGAATCAAAGTAGAAGTCAATGATACTTTAGATACACATAAGGTCGAAGAAGTGATTGATGCCTGTTTTTCAATCATTGATACGCAGCATCGTTTAAACAGCCAAGATGTAAATTACATTTGTTCATTGGCTTTTAAAAATCGTTTAAAAGATTTTAAAGCACATCAGCTACAAGCCGTATGCAAGACAAAAACCGGTAAGATGATTTATCCAAAAACAATTGGACAAGCCATTTTATGTGATGCGATGCGTCATAATGAAATTGTATTTGCGACTGGTGTTGCAGGAACGGGTAAAACCTATTTAGCTGTTGCATATGCGGTGAATATGCTTAAAAGTGAGCGTGTTGAAAAAATTATTCTTACACGTCCTGCCGTTGAAGCAGGTGAATCACTAGGTTTTTTACCGGGTGACATGAAAGAGAAGGTAGATCCTTATTTAAGGCCTTTATATGATGCGTTAAATGAAATGCTTGGTTTAGAAACGGTTGAAAAATATGTGGAGAAACAAGTCATTGAAATTGCGCCTTTAGCTTTTATGCGTGGTCGTACATTGAATGATGCCGTTGTGATTTTGGATGAAGCCCAAAATGCGACTTGTGCACAAATGAAGATGTTTTTAACGCGTATGGGTAAGAATTGTAAGATGGTTGTGACAGGAGATGTTACACAGATCGACTTGATCAAGAAAAAAGACTCAGGCTTGATGCAAGCTTGTACGATCTTGGATCATATAGATGGTATTTCGATCATTCACTTAGAAAATAGTGATGTGGTTCGTAATCCTTTGGTTCAAAAAATCATTGAACGTTATGCCAAGGTTGAATAATTTGGTTTTGACTGTTATAATTAAAAACTGTAAAAAATATATTGAAAGGTGATAAATCTATGGGAAGACATTTTGAGGTACGTGCTGCTGCAATGCAGAAAACTGCTAATGCGAAGGCAAAAATTTATTCTAGATATTCTAAAGAGATTTTAGTTGCTGCAAAGAACGGTGACCCAAATCCAGATATGAACCAAACTTTAAAGAAAGCAATTGATCGTGCTAAGGCAAACAATGTGCCTGCTGACGTAATCAAACGTGCAATCGAAAAAGCTAAAAGTAGTGCAGATGAAAGTTATTCAAGTGCTCGTTATGAAGGCTTTGGACAAGGTGCAGGATCTACAATCATCATTGATTGTTTAACAGATAACGCAAACCGTACAATTGCTAACTTAAGAGCTTGTTTCAACAAATCACACTCTAAATTAGGTGTTGGTGGATCTGTATCATTTGGATATGAACACTTAGGTGTAATCGTAATTCAATATGATAACGAAGAAACTATGATGGATGCTTTATTAGAAGCTGAAATTGAATTAAATGACATTGAAATCGAAGAAGGATATATGACAATTACTGTAGATCCAACTCAATTGGATGACGCAAAAGTTGTTGTTGAAAAATTGATTCCAGATGTTAAATTTGAAGTCTTAGAAGATAAGATGATCCCAAATGAAGAAGTTGAACTTCATGGTGAAGATTTAACTTTATTCAAACGTTTGGTAACTTTACTAGATGAAGTGGATGATGTACAAAATGTATATCACAACGTTTCAAATCTAGATGAAGCTGAATAATTAATCCTAAGAAAAAGAAGAAGATAAGGATATACTGTAGAGAGAAAATGGCTGGTGAAAATTTTCGTAGAATACTTATTGGGACACTTTGGAGGAGTTGGACAAAAACCAACCGTTCGTCGCGTTAAGACTTGAGGTGTATACTTTACGTATAAAATAAGGTGGTACCGCGTTTAAAACGTCCTTATATCAGGGCGTTTTTTTGTTTATTTAAAGGAGGAAAACACATGGCATATCAAATTCCTAGAGGTTGTCAGGATGTATTTGGAGAAGAATCTTACAAATGGCAAGCTCTTGAACAAACATTAAGAAGTTTCTGTTACATGTACAACTACGATGAAATTCGTACACCGATTTTTGAACATACAGAAGTCTTCAAAAGAGAAAATGATTCAAGTGATATGGTAAACAAAGAGATGTATACTTTTAAACTTGAAAACTCAAAAACATCATTAACATTACGTCCAGAAGGTACGGCTGGTGTTGTTCGTAGTTTTGTAGAAAACAAAATGTACGCAAATCCTGATCTTCCTGCAAAATTCTACTATATGGGACCTATGTCAAGACATGAACGTCCTCAAAAAGGAAGAATGCGTATCTTTAATCAATTTGGTGTAGAGGCATTGGGTGTAAAAAGTCCATATGTCGATGTAGAAACGATCGTACTTGCTTTCTCAATTCTTAAATCATTGGGATTGAACGATATTAAAGTATGTTTAAATACTTTAGGTGATGATGAGTCTCGTGCAAACTATCGTAGTGCATTAAAAGAATATTTTGCGCCTTATGTAGATGAATTGTGTGGTGACTGTAAGCGTCGTTATGAACAAAATCCATTGCGTATTTTAGACTGCAAAGTGGATCATGATCATGAATGTATGAAAAATGCACCTAAGATGTCTGATTACTTAAATGAAGCGAGTCAAGAATATTTCAACACAGTATGTGAATTATTAGATAAACTTGAAATTCCATATGAAGTGGATGATAAATTAGTTCGTGGATTGGATTATTATACGCATACTGTATTTGAAATCGTATCTATGAATAAGGAAATGGGTGCACAATCAACTGTTTTAGCTGGTGGTCGTTATGATGGATTGATTTCATACTTTGGTGGACCAGAAGGTATGAGCGGTATTGGATGGGCTCTAGGTATGGAACGATTATTGATTGCCTTAGAAGCAGAAGGTATCGAGCTTGAATCAAAACCAGCTTTAGATGCCTATGTAATGTGCCTAGATAAAGAAGCTAGAACGTATGCATTTGAAGTGTTGACTGAGCTTAGAGCTTATGGATATCGTTGTGATATGGATATGATGGAAAGAAGCTTTAAGGCACAATTTAAGGCTGTGGATCGTTCAAAGGCAAAACTTGCGATTTTAATTGGTAAATCGGAATTGGAAGAGAAGAAAGTCACAGTTAAAAATATTGCACATAAAGAACAAGAAGCAATTGATGTTGAGGAATTAGTTCCTTATGTTGACTCTTTATTAGAAGAAGAAAGTCATCATCATCACGAGCATGAAGGAGAATAGAAATGTATAGAACACACAACAATGGAGAATTGCGTCTTCAAGATGTAAATTCAGAAGTCACATTATGTGGATGGGTAAGTAAACGTAGAAATTTTGGAGCTTTAGTTTTCATTGATTTAAGAGATCGTTATGGAATTACTCAGTTAGTATTCAATGAAGATATTGCTGCACAAATCAGTGATGTACGTAATGAATATGTACTTCAAGTTAAGGGTAAAGTTGTAGAAAGAAAAGACAAGAATCCTAAACTTAAAACGGGTGAAATCGAAGTTGTCGTTAGTGAAGTAAAAATTGTGAACTCTGCAATTACTACACCTATGATTATTGCGGATGAAACAGATGCATTAGAGGATACGCGTTTAAAATACCGTTATTTAGATTTAAGAAGACCATGTCTTCAAAAGAATTTGATTTTAAGAAACCGTATTACTTTATTAGTTCGTAACTATTTAGCTAAATATGGTTTTACAGAAGTAGAAACACCTATTTTATGTCGTTCTACACCAGAAGGTGCACGTGACTATTTAGTGCCTAGTCGTATTAGTAAAGGGGAATTCTATGCACTTCCTCAATCACCTCAATTATATAAACAGTTATTGATGGTTGGTGGAATGGACCGTTATTTCCAAATCGCTCGTTGCTTTAGAGATGAAGATTTAAGAGCCGATCGTCAGCCAGAATTCTCTCAGATCGATATTGAAATGAGTTTTGTGGATGAAGAAGATATTTGGTCAATGACAGAGGGTTTAATGAAAGAAATCTTCAAAGATATTAAAGGTATTGATTTACCAGAATTTAAACGTATTCCTTACGATACTTGTATGGAAAAATATGGTTCGGATAAACCAGATTTACGTTTTGATATGCCTTTATATAATGTGAGCGAAGTATTCGCAAATACTGAATTTAAAGTGTTTGAAAACTGCTTAAATGAAGGTGGCATCATTCAGGCTATGAATGTGAAGAATGGTGCAGACAAGTTCTCAAGAAAACAATTGGATAAGTTACAAGATTATGTAAAGGTATATGGTGCAAAAGCGCTTGCCAACTTAAAATTAACGGCAGAAGGCTTTGCGGGTAGTGTCACAAAAGTATTGTCTGATGCAGAAAAAGAGGCATTGCGTACAATGTTGAACATCGAAGAAAACGATATCGTATTCTTTGTAGCGGATAAAAAGAAAGTGGCTCAAACATCTTTAGGTGCATTGCGTGTGAAATTAGGTCATGATTTAGATTTGATCAACAAAGATGCATATGAATTCTTATGGGTTACAGATTTCCCAATGTTTGAATATGATGAAAATGAAAACCGTTATGTAGCGGCTCACCATCCATTTACTTCACCTAACTTAGAAGATGTTGATAAATTGATGTCGGATCCAGCACATTGTTATTCTAGAGCCTATGACTTAGTATTAAATGGTTATGAGTTATTATCTGGATCTATTCGTATTCATGATCAAAAACTTCAAGAAAAAGTATTTGAAGCCATCGGCATGACTTTAGAAGAAGCACATGAAAAATTCAGCTGGTTTATGGATGCATTCCAATATGGAACTCCACCTCATGGAGGTGTAGGTATTGGTCTAGAACGTTTAACTATGATTCTAGCTGGTACTGAAAATATCCGTGATGTAGTGGCATTCCCTAAAACAGCTAGTGCATCGGATTTAATGGCACAGGCACCAAGTCCAGTAGATGCAGCACAATTAAAAGAATTAGGTATTGAAACAAAGTAAGACAGGAATTTTTCCTGTCTTTATTTATTTCTGATATAATTAAATAGGTGATGTAGATGAAGGCAATTCCAATTGGTATTTCAAGTTTTGAGGAACTAAGAAATAATGATTATTATTTTGTTGATAAAACGAATATGATTCAGGAATTTTTAGAAAGAAAAAGTAAAGTCACATTAATTACTCGACCAAGGCGTTTTGGAAAGACTCTAAATATGTCTATGATGGCTTCGTTTTTTGATGTCACAAAAAATTCTAAACTTGTTTTTGAAAATACAAAAATCATGAATTCGGATTATGTATATGAGATGAATCAATATCCGACTATCTTCATTTCATTTGCGAACGCAAAAAGAGATAGAGAATCAATTATCACAACCATTAAGAAGCAGATTCTAAATGAATGGGCAAAATATGATTTTGTGTTTAAGAGCTTAAACAAATATGATCAGAAAGAACATGATTATATTGAATCTAATTTAATGGATTTTCACAGTAATAATTTAAATGGAATCAATGATGCATTATCATTCTTGATGGAAAGACTCTATGCTTACTATAATAAACAAGTCATGGTTTTTATCGATGAATATGATACACCATTTGTTGAAGCTCATGTGAATGGATGCTATGAGGAATTGCGTGGTGGTTTATCCGGTTTGCTTCATAATTCTTTAAAAACATCGAATTGTTTAAAATATGCACTTCTTACTGGAATTCAAAGAGTTGCAAAAGAAAATATTTTTAGTGATCTGAATAATCTAGATGTGAATTCCATACTCGACACTGCTTATAGTGAGTATTTTGGGTTTAATGCAGATGAAGTGAATCAATTGTTAGATACGTATGGTCTAACTTTAAATGATGAAGTTAAATCTGTGTATGACGGATACAAAATCGGAAATATGGATATATATAATCCTTGGTCTATATTAAATTATGCTCAAAAGAAAGAGTTAATTCCATATTGGATCAATACAAGTGCAAATACAATGATAAAAGAGAATATCAAGAATGCAGATTTAGATTTTAAAGATCAATATGAAGAATTAATAAGAAATGGATATTTAGATACACAAGTCAATACACAAACTAGCTTCTATGAAGTAAAAAGCACTCCAAACTTATGGGGCTTGTTTGTGAATGCGGGATACTTAACAGTAGATAAAGCCATTGATATTACAGATAGCTTCTATCGTATCAAAATTCCGAATCAGGAAGTGAATCGAGAATTTAGAAATTTAACTGAATATTATCTTTCGTTAAATGAAGGTCAATTGAACCGGCTAATGCGTTTCTTAATTCAAAAACAACCAAAGCAATTTCTGAAAGAATATAGAAATATCTTAATGTTACCTAGTTATCATGATTTAAAAAATGAGAATAGTTATCACATGATGATGCTTGGGATGTGTTTATGCTTATCTAATGATTATGAAGTTTTAAGTAACAGGGAAGCTGGAAGAGGGCGCTTTGATCTAGTCTTAAAGGCAAAGAATAGTAAATCTACTTCATTTGTATTGGAATTTAAATATTTAAAAAACAATTCTAAAGACTTAGAATCTGAACTTGATAATTTATCAAATGAAGCAATTGAACAGATTCAATCTAAAAATTATTCGTTTGATTTAAAGGGGAATGTTGTTTATATCGGTTTAGCTCATCATGGAAAAGATGTCAGGATGAAATGGGTTGAAAAATAGGCCTATATGCAGTACTAAGTACTGCTTTTTAATATGAAACCAATTTGTGTTTGAATTGGTACATTTTAGCACGCATCATACTTCAAAAGATCGAAGAACGATTCTTTTCTTTCATTAAATAAGCAATCGATGACCCTTCATTTGTAGAATAGAGGCTATAACTAGAAAAGACGAGTGTAACTCGTCTAGTAGAAAAATTATTTAATTGTATTTTCGTAATCTTGGAATTGATGATAAATACCATCCACAAAAACTGTTGAATTTTCAGTACGGTACAATAAGAAATATTTGGTTTTATCTAAATTAAATCTTCGATACCCCAAGCTTTGAAGTCTAGGATTTAAACACAGTTGAAATGACTCAGCGGAATTACTTAATACGAATTTTCCATTTTCAACAGAATCGATAAAATGATTTGTTGCTTGTTTATTACGCAAGTGAAAAAGAAGGTATTCTACAATAGAATCCATATCTTCCATTGCATTTTCAGTAAATATCACCTTATAATCCATATTTATTTCTAATGCTATCTATTGCTATATCTGCATCTATTACTTTTCCTTCTTTAGATTGAGCTCTAGAAGAGGCAAGTCTATCCAAAAATTCATCTTCTGTCATAATTTTCATTTCTTTTGTTTTATTGAATTTTTTAATTTGAAAAGGAATTCCATCATAAGCAACTGCTTGAGTTAAAAACATACGAATTGCACTCGTTGTATCTGTACCTAATTCCTTAAATAATGCATCGGCCTTAGACTTTAAATCATCATCTACTCTTACTTGAATAGTAGACATACGGCATCACCTCCACATTTAAATTATATGCAAATTCATTGCTAATGTACATAAAAAGTATTACTTATTAATAGTAGTTGCTTTATTTTGTATCTAACAGGAATGTATTCTTCTGTGATCAAATTCATAAATCAGTCTTCTCCAAAACTAATTTTTCAATAAAAAAACAAGTCCTTAGACTTGTTCATCGAGAAAATATGTAGCCTCCATATCGGCTGTACTTAGCGCAAAGGCTAAAGGGAACATTTCAAAAGCTTTACCTACATTATTAACAGGATCACTTCCTGAAAATCCCATATGATAACGAATCGCAAAGGCTTCTTCACGACTAATACGCATGAATGGCTGAATCATATAGACGCTTTTTTCACCATGTCCAAAAGGAATGTCATCATCAAATTCAAAGACATCTACTTGTTGCCACTCACCATTAATTTTCTTATTTCGTGTACTTTTTTTATAGACACCAATTTTACATATATCATGTAACAGAGCAACAAGTGTAATGGTTTCATCACTGTAGTTCATTTTATACGTGTCCTTTACTCTTTGTCTATCTAGATAATCCTTTAAACAATGATAGACATGTACACTATGTGCACAAAGGCCGCCTTCCATATTGCCATGAAAACGTGTGCTTGCAGGGGCAGTAAAAAAATCAGAGTGAGGACCTTCTAGAAATTCTAGAAAGGCATCCGCACCTTCACGATGGATATTTTCTTTATAAATTTGAATAAATTCTTCTTTTGCGTTCATACTTTTTACCTAAATTAAAAGCCCAAGAACATGAGATCTTTCCCTGTTAAGTACAGGTGGGTAATCTGTGAACAGCATTAGGATCCCCACGCGTAGCGGGTCTTCAACACAACAATTCAACATCCGATTTCCCTTATCTCGAGTGTAGGAAAAATTAATGTCCTTAGGCATTTTTATAATAGCGAACTTCATAATAGAATACAAGTCTTGACTTTTTAGTACCAAATGTGCATAGTTGCAAGTACCTTTAAAAACAAGTAAAATATAAAAGGTGAAATTATGGATGGAATTTTAATTATTGATAAACCGTATGGTATGACAAGCCATGATGTTGTAAATTGGCTTCGAAGAAAATATAAACAAAAAAAGTTTGGACACACAGGAACATTAGATCCTAACGCAACTGGTGTTTTAGTTGTTCTTTGTGGTAAATCTTGTAAATTACTTCAGTTTTTAAGTGATACAGATAAAGAATATATTGGTCAGATTGAATTTGGAAAAAGTACATCAACTGATGATATTTGGGGTGAAGTAGAAGCTGAAAAAGAAATAAATTGGGATTTTTCTTTTAACGATGAACTTCAAAAATTTGTTGGAAAGAATCATCAATTGGTGCCAAAGACTTCCAATAAAAAAGTAAATGGTAAAAAATTAATGGACTATCAAAGAGAGGGGCTTGAAGTTCCTAAAGTCTATAGCGATATTGAAATTTATTCAATTGAAGATTTAGGTGATTATAGCTTTAGAGTGGCATGTTCAAGTGGAACGTATGTTCGTAGTATTTGTAGAGATCTTGCTCTTCACACAAATAATTTAGGTTGTATGAAAAGTTTAAGAAGAACTAAGGTTGGTCGCTTTACAATTGATCAGGCACAAACTTTAGAAGATCTAGAGACACAAGAACCTGTATTATATCCTTCAATCTATGTACTTGACCATTTAGATAAAATCAATTATCAACCAATTGAAGATGTGTATCAGGGAAAACGCATTCGTTTAGATAATCCAAATCAAGAAGTATGTATTTTAGATGGTGAAGAGCCTGTTGCCATCTATGAAAAAGAGCGTGAAGGCTTATATAAAAGTAAAAGAGGTCTATGGTAATGGAAGTGATTCGTATTGATTATTTGAATGTTCCTAAAGATTTATCAAAAAGCTCTTGTTGCATAGGATTCTTTGATGGTTTACATACAGGACATCAGGCATTACTAGAAAATTGTATTAAGAAGGCAAAAGAATTAAATATTCAAAGTGGATTGATTACATTTGATCCAGATCCTTGGAAGATTTTCTTTCCAGAACGTGTATGTAGACATATCACAACACTTCAAGATCGTATCCATTTGGCAAATGCGATGGGTATTGAAGTGATGTATGTCATCACATTTTCTAAAGATTTTGCAGCTTTAGATGTAGATGCATTTCATATGCTGCTGCATAAAATGAATGTATCTTACATAACATGTGGTTTTGATTTTAAATATGCATCAAAAAATTCAGGAAATGTAGACACAATTTCTTCTCAGAATTATTTTGGTGTATCTGTGATTGAGAGCGTGAATTCAAAAAATGAAAAGATCTCATCGAGTCGTATTGAGCCTTTGATTCAAAGTGGTAAAATTGATTTGGCTAATGAGCTTTTAGGCTATATGTATTCCATCGAAGGAGTCGTTGAACATGGCTTTAAAAGAGGGAGTACACTATTGAAGTTTCCAACCGCAAATCTTGGCGCAAATCCAGATTATTTAGTACCATCCAGTGGTGTTTATGCGGGTTTTGTATATGTGGATGATACATTTTATGGAGCTATGATCAATGTAGGAAACAATCCTACTTTTGAAAATAAAAAGGTTTCCATTGAAGCACATATCTTTGATTTTGACCAAGATATTTATGATCAAAGAGTTCGTTTCTTTTTCTTAAAAAAGACGCGAAATGAAATTCGTTTTAATGGATTTGAAGAATTAAAAAAACAATTAGAGAGTGATATTATTACTTGTAAAAAAGTGATTTTAAAAGAAATGAAGTATATTCAAAAAACTGCAACACTTTGGGATGCGAAAGTTTTTGAGTTTAAATCACTTTTTTGATATACTAAAAGAGAAGTGAAGGTGAAATTATGGCGAAAGAATATATTGAACTAGAACCAGGAAATGAATATGGTGTTATTTCTTTAAATAAGACAGTTTTTTCTACAATCGCACAAAACGTAATCGAAGAAGATGAAAATGTACAGATTGCCCAGGGAACAAAACCATTTAAAACAGGAATTGTCACAAGAGTGGATGATAATAAATTGACATTATCGATTCCTGTTAAAGTCAATCACAAGTCAAATGTGAGTGACGTATGTTTAAATCTACAAAACAAGATCTTTGAAAGTATTTCTTATATGACAGACTTTAAGCCTGAAGCCATCGAAATTCAGGTTACTGGATTTATTTTTTAGGGAAATCTTTCAAAGGTTTCCTTTTTTTAAAATTTATGAGTGTATCTTTTGAAAATTATCTTGTGGTAGGTATTAGTTCAAGAGCTTTGTTTAATTTAGAAAAAGAGAATGAAGTTTTTGAAAAAGAAGGATTGGATGCATATCGTGAATATCAAATTGTTCACGAGAATGATGTATTAAGTCCTGGAAGTGGTTTTACGTTAGTACAAAACTTATTAAACATCAATAAACTGGCCAAACGAAAATTGGTTGAAGTCATCGTGATGTCTAGAAATAGTGCAGATACGTCTTTGCGTATTATCCATTCACTTGAGCACTATAATATGGATATTGGTCGTATGGTTTTAAGTGGTGGAGAAGACATCAGTCGTTATTTATCGGCTTTTGGTGTTGATTTATTCTTGTCGTGTAATGAAAATGATGTATCCAACGCGATCCATGCTGGCTTTGCGGCCGGTATGATCTATGCCAGAGATACAAAATATAACTTTCCAGATCATCAGATTCGTATTGCCTTTGATGCAGATGCCGTCTTATTTTCGGCAGAATCTGAAAAGATCTACCAAGAACATGGTTTAGAAGCTTTTACTGAAAATGAAATTCTAAATCAAGATGTAGCCTTGAAAAAAGGTCCTATGGCTTCGTTATTAAAGAGTTTATCTTGGCTTCAAAATGAAACGAAAGATTTAAATGTATTAAGAACAGCCATTGTCACCGCCCGAAACAAAGATACGGGAGTTCGTGTGATCAAGACTTTAAGAGCATGGAATATTGTCGTGGATGAAGTATTCTTCATGCAAGGTGCTAAAAAAGCGGATGTCTTAGCTTGTTTTGGTGCCAACATATTTTTTGATGATCAAGACGTGCATGCAGGCCCTGCAAGTGATGTAGTGCCGAGTGCTCGTGTACCATATAGAGAAGGAGAAATGTAGATGAATAGACATGAACAACGTGTAATTGCGATGCAAAGTGTATACCAACACTTATTATTAGGAAAGGATATTCGTAAATGCGTATTTGACGTAATGAAAGGTTCAAATGACATTGATGGATATTTATACAGTTTAACAATGGGAACGATTGAAAACAAAGAAGCTTTTGAACAAAAAATCAATGAATTATTACGTGATGATTGGGATTTTGATCGTTTAAGTATGTTAGAACAAGCAATTTTATTAATTTCTTTCCAGGAAATTTTAGCTAATGATACTCCAAAGGCTGTTGTCATCAACGAAGCTGTTACATTGGCAAAAAAATATTGCGATGATAACTCATACAAATTATTAAATGGAGTTCTTGACCAACTATGAGAAATGAAATGGTTGTAAGTATTTCAAGTGTTATTGCTCGTATAAAAAATGTATTAACACAAACTATGGATCTAGATGGTATCTGGATTCAAGGTGAAATCAGCAACCTTACAAAGCACAGATCTGGACACTATTATTTTTCTTTAAAAGATAAAAGTGGTGAAATGAGTTGTGTTATGTTTTCAAGCTATGTATCGCGATTAAATTTTAATGTACAAGAAGGCATGCGCGTTTTAGTTTCTGGAAGTATTAATGTATACGAACAAAGAGGAAGTTTACAGCTTGTCATTCGCCAAATGAAACAAGATGGACTAGGCGATCTTTATTTAGAGTTTGAAAAGCGAAAACAAGACCTTTTAAAAGCTGGTTATTTTGATGAAAATCATAAAAAAACAAAACCGGAATATATTGAAAATATTGGTGTGATTACAGGCGCAGGTGCGGCTGCTTTACAAGATGTTTTATCAACGATTCAAAGGCGTTGGCCGATGATGAAAGTGACTTTATATCCAAGCTTAGTACAAGGTAATTTTGCACCTAAAAGTTTGATTCAATCTTTGAAAAAGGCGGATACTTGTGGACATGATGCCTTATTGATCGTTCGTGGTGGAGGAAGTTTTGAAGACTTATTTTGTTTTAATGATGTAGAACTCATAAAAACAATTTATAGTTTAAATACTTATATTGTCTCTGGAGTAGGTCATGAAGTAGATACGACTCTATGTGATCTTGTCTGTGATCATAGAAGTGTAACACCTACAGCAGCTGCTCAATGGGTAACTTTAGATCAGTATGAAGTGATGGATAAAGTTTTAAAAAATCGCGATCTACTTTGTCGTAATATGTCTTTGATTTTAAATGGTTATAGATCAAAATTAGAATATTATAAGAGTCATCCGTATTTAAAAGATCCAAAAGCTTTTATCGTGGATAAACAATTAAAATTAGATGCATATCATACACAAATGGAACATGCGCTTTCTTTAGAACTTCAAAAGATAAATGTAATCCAGAATTATAAGGAACAGCTAAGTTTTAGCATGAATCAAATTTTAAAGGATTCTAAACAAAGACTTTCTTTAGTTCCCGAAAAATTAGAAGTGAGTATGTCTAATAAAATACAAGAAGCAAGGCATGTACTTAAAAAAGATTGTGCTTTGCTCGATGCATATTCTCCTTTAAAAGTTCTTTCTAGAGGATATAGTATTTCTAAAGTAGAAGATAAAGTGATTAAAAGCGTGAGTGAAGTCACTTGTGATGATATAATGGTAACTAGAGTGCATGATGGTGTGATTACTTCTTGTATTACATCATGCAAGGAGGAATAAAATGGCCGCAAAACAATTGAAATTTCAAGAAGCCATGAAACGATTAGATGAAATTGTGGCGTTGTTGAATAATAATGAATTAGAGCTAGAAGAGGCAATGTCATTATTTGAAGAGGGTTTAAAATTGAGTGCTCAATGTGAAAAGCAATTGAAGAAATTTGAAACGAAGATGGATCAGTTGATGGAGGTGAATCAAGATGATGGTGAATAAAGAATTTGAAGATTATTTATTGATGCGTGTACAAGAAAATGATGATAGTCGCACAAAAGATGCGATGGCCTATTCATTGATGAATGGTGGCAAAAGAGTTCGTCCTATGTTGTTGTTTTCGGTACTAGAAGGCTATGGAATCGACGCTCATGTTGGATATCCTTGTGCTTGTGCCATTGAAATGATTCATACATATTCATTAGTTCATGATGATCTTCCAGCTATGGATAATGATGATTTACGTCGTGGTAAACCAAGTTGTCATAAAGCTTATGATGAGGCTACAGCTATACTTGCAGGGGATGGATTACTTACGAAAGCTTTTGAAGTGGTATTAGATAGTGAATGTAGTGCAAAACAAAAAGTAGCATTAGTTAAAGCACTTTCTTGGTATGCAGGTATTGATGGTATGATCTATGGTCAAACATTAGATTTGCAGGCTGAAAACGATAAGAATCCAACATTTGCCCTATTACAAGAAATTGATCACTATAAGACAAGTAAATTATTAACTTTGCCTTTGGTATGTGGTTGTATTTTGGCAAATAAATTTGATGATATTGACCACTTCCGTAAAATTGGTCTTGTCTTAGGTCTTGAATTTCAGATGCAGGATGATATTTTAGATGTGACTGGAAGTGAAGAAGTAGTTGGAAAATCATTGAGTGACGAAGATAATCATAAAGTAACTGCTGTATCTTTATTAGGTCTTGAAGGAGCTAGAGACATGGTTAAAAGTTATGATGAAACCATTCGTAAGTCATTGGATCAAGTCAGTTGTGATGTAACAGCATTCACAAAAGTATTGGATACTTTATTAAAGCGTACATATTAATATATAGAAATTTTTCACAAAAAGAGTTATATTAATAGTAGCTAAAACTAGTCTTTAGCGGACTAGTTTTTTTAACGAGGGATTTATAATGAAAAAGATTAGTCAAGTGTATGATATTGAATCACCGAGTCAAATCAAGGATATGTCAATCGATGAACTTACACAATTGTGTGATGATATTCGTTCCTTTTTGATTGATTCAATCTCAAAAACAGGTGGTCATTTATCAAGTAACTTAGGTATTGTTGAAGTCACAGTGGCTATGCACTATGTCTTTGATTCACCTAAAGATAAAATGATTTTTGATGTTGGACATCAATGTTACACACATAAAATATTAACGGGAAGATCCACTCAATTTGCGACATTACGCAAAAAAGGTGGTCTTTCAGGTTATCAAAAGCGTAGTGAAAGTAAATATGATTGTTGGGAAGCCGGGCATTCTTCAACTTCTTTATCGGCTGCACTCGGTTATGCGATTGCACGCGATTTAAAACATGAGGATTATAATGTCATCGCCTTAATTGGAGATGGATCATTGACAGGTGGAATGGCACTAGAGGCATTAAATGATATTGGCTCTAAACAAAAGAAGATGGTCATCATATTTAATGATAATAATATGTCAATTTCAAAGAATTATAGTGGAGTTGAAAAACGTATAACGGATATTCGTGCATCCCATTTATATATTGATTTAAAACATGATGTAAAGAATAACTTAAAATCGAACAAATTAGGTAGTAATGTATTAAACACACTGTCTCATTTTAGAGATAAAATCAAAGATGAAGTGATTGATGCGCCTTTATTTAAAGAATTTAATTTAGACTATATGGGACCTGTAGATGGTCATGATATTCAAAGTTTAATTAAGGTTTTTGAAGCTGCCAAAGAACATGATGGACCTATTGTAGTCCATGTATTAACACAAAAGGGTAAAGGTTATAAATATGCCGAACAAGATAAGGTTGGAAAGTGGCATGGTGTAAGTCCTTTTGATGTATCTACAGGAAAATCATTAAGTCTTTTACCACCAAATGAAATTTCATGGTCACAAGTGATTTCTAATACTGTAATGGATCTTGCTGAAAAAGATAAGACAATCGTTGCGATTACACCGGCTATGGCGCAGGGAAGTAAGTTATTAGAATTTCAAAAACGGTTTCCAGATCGTTTCTTTGATTGTGGTATTGCAGAACAACATGCCGTTACAATGGCTTGTGCAATGGCACTAGGTGGGTTAAAACCATTCGTAAGTATTTACTCTTCATTCCTGCAAAGAGCTTATGATCAAGTTAATCATGACATGGCAAGAATGAATGTACCTGTTGTGATTGGGATCGATCGTTGTGGTTTAGTTGGTGATGATGGTGAAACACATCAAGGTGTATTTGACATCGCCATGCTTAGAAGCGTTCCTAATTTGATTTTATCGCAACCAAAAGATGCCAAGGAAGCGCAGAATATGATATATACAGCTTTTGAATCTAAGAAACCATTCTGTATTCGTTATCCTAGAGGAAATGCGTTGTATGCCAAAAATAAATCGTATTCATTGATTCCGATTGGTTCTTGGGAAAAATTTGTAGTTGGAACACCTACACAAATCGTAATCACGTATGGTCCGGATGTAGATCATGTGATCAATAAGGCAAGAGAAAATCAAATTGGTTTACTTGTCGTGAATGCACGTTTCTTTAAACCGATAGATGAAGTTATGATGAAAGATTTATTAAAGATGGAACTTCCGATTACGGTATATGAAACGGATGTTAAAATTGGAGGACTATCCAGTGCTATTTTAGAATATATGAATACACGCGATGAAAAGATTCATATATTAGGTATTGATGATCACTATGTATGTCATGGTTCTATTCGTTCTTTACGTATTCAAGAAGGTATTAGTACAGAGTGTTTATTTGAGGAATTAGAGAAACATGGATAAGATACGTTTAGATAAAGCTTTACTTAAGACGATATCCTCTCGTGCAAAAGCGCAGGATATGATTAAAGAAGGTAAAGTCAGTGTCAATGGAAAAGTCATCACAAAAGCGAGTTTTTTAGTGAGTGAGGAAGATGATATTGTCGTAACACATACAGAAGATGAATTTGTATCTCGTGGTGCTTTTAAATTAAAAGGGTGTATTGACAAGTACAATGTCGATATTTCTAATCAAGTTGTACTTGATATTGGAGCGAGTACGGGTGGTTTTACCGATGTTTGTCTTCGTTATGGCGCTAAAAAAGTATATGCACTGGATGTGGGTCATCTACAACTCGCAAAAGAATTAGACCAAGATTTTCGTGTCATCAAAATGGAAGGGCACAATGCTCGTGAAATCATTCCTGAATGGTTTGATGAATCGATTGATTTTATGTGTATGGATGTAAGTTTTATATCTTGTAAGACCATTTTAGAGCATGTACTAAAAGTTTTATCCATAGCTCATATTGCGATTCTTGTAAAGCCTCAATTTGAATGTGGGCCTGCTGCTTTGAATAAGCATGGAGTGCTTAAGAATTCTAAGCTTGCCTTACAAATTGTAGAAGATGTAAAAGCATTTTTATTTCAGTATTATAAAAGTGTTGAAGCCATGCCAAGTATTCTAGAAGGAAGAAGTGGCAATCAAGAATATATGGTGTATGCCAAAGATTTAAGAGTATCTTAATGTGAAGATATTCTTATTTTTTTATTTGTGGTTTCACAATGGATTATAATCGTTTATTTTCCTTTGAATTTAAGTTAAAATAATAAGTAGACTTGAGGTGGTTTTGTGATTGAACAATTGTCAGTAAAAGATTATGTATTATTCGAATCTTGTATCATAGATTTTACAAATGGAATGAGTGTGATTACCGGAGAAACAGGTGCCGGTAAATCATTATTGATTGATGCGATTGGATATTTGAGTGGAGATCGCATTAAATCCAATGTGATTCGTAATGGAAAAGATAAGGCCATATTATCTATGGTTTTAACTTCGAATGAAAAAGTAAATTCGATTTTAGAAGAGAATGGCTTTGAAGTAGATGATCAAGTGATTATTTCTCGTACAATTTTAAATAATAATAAGAGTACTGTACGTATCAATCAACAGATCACAACGCTTTCTTTTGTTCGTAAAATCGTCAATTTATTAGTGGATGTTCATTCGCAAATGGATACATATCGTTTAATGGATACAAAACTTCAAATGGAATTATTGGATAGTTATGCCAACGTTGAGAATTTAAAATCGAGTGTTAAAGATTCATATTCTAAATATTCAAATATTTTAAATGAATTAGAAACATTAAAAAATGAAGAGTTTTCCGATGCAGAATTGGAGTTTTTAACGGCGCAGCTCGATGAAATTGAAAATGCGAATATACAAGAAGATGAATTAGAGACTTTAAATGAACAAATTCATGATGCTTCAAATTGGTATAAAAATAAAGAAGATCTTTCTTCGTGTTTATATGAAATGGATAAAGAAAATGGTGCCTTGGATTCTTTATATACTTTGTATAAACAAGCTTCAAAATCATCGATTTTAAATGAATATGAAGAAACATTTAAAAATCTGTATTATTCTTTACAAACTGTCGATGAAGAGCTTAAACACGTGCGTGATACGCATTCAAGCGATGTCTTAGATTTGGATAGCCTTCAAAACCGTCAATATTTGATCAAGAAACTGTATCGTAAGTATGGTGGTTCTTATGAATCTTTAATGGAATCTAAACAAAATATTATGAATAAGATCGATCGAATCATTCATCGTCAGGATGTGTTTGATAAGTTGGAAAAAGAAAAAGCAGAATCTTTTGCGGCTTATATGAAGTTCGCAAAAGAATTATCATTAAAAAGAAAAGCTGTCTTTTCTCAACTCGAATCGAGTGTGATGGAACATTGTAAAGATTTGATGTTAGAAAATGCTCGTTTTAAGATTTCTTGTACAGAAAAGAAACCATCTTCAAATGGAATTGATGATATTGAATTTTTAGTGTCCATGAATCCAGGACAGGATTTTTCGAGTTTAAGTGTATCTGCCAGTGGTGGTGAACTCTCTCGTTTGATGTTGGCATTAAAAGTGGTCTTCCAGGCTTCCAACGGAATTGAAACAATTATTTTTGATGAAATTGATACGGGTGTTAGTGGTAAAGTAGCTCTTGCGATGGGTGCTAAAATGAAGGCTTTATCCAATAAATATCAAGTATTATGTATCACGCATTTAGCTAGTGTTGCCGTAATGGCAAATACGCATTATTTAGTTAGTAAAAAATCGACATCTAATGAAACGATCACAAGTGTGCAAGAACTAGATTATGATCAAACAATCCAAGAATTAGCCATCATGACAAGTGGGCAAGCGAGTGTAAAGGCAAAAGAATCCATGCAAGATCTATGGGTGAAGATTCATGGCTAGAGTGATTTTGCATATTGATTTAAATGCTTTTTTTGCGAGTTGTGAAGAAATAAAAAATCCTGATTTAAAAGAATTTCCGGTTGCGGTAGGATCGACTTCTAAGCGTGGCGTGATTTCTACGGCTAATTATGAAGCGCGAAAATATGGGGTTCATAGTGCAATGCCTGTCTATGAAGCTTTGCGTCTATGTCCTGATTTAGTCTTGATTCAAGGTGATTATGGGTATTATCGTTCAATGTCGGCTCAGTTTTTTGCGTATTTAAAGACGTTTACCCATCAAATTGAGCCTGCCAGTATTGATGAGTGTTATATGGATGTAACGGATATTATCAAGCGTTATAAAAGGCCTTTAGATTTGGTGTTTGAAATTCAAAATGGTGTTTATGAAAAGTGTCATTTGAATTGTTCGATTGGTGTGGCGCCCAATCGTTTCTTAGCAAAAATGGCAAGTGATATGCGTAAGCCCAAAGGAATCACTGTACTTAGAAAATCGGAACTTTCAACTAAGCTATGGCCTTTGAAAATTTCTGAAATGCATGGTATTGGCAAAAAGAGTGTACCTATTTTAAATGAGATGGGTATTTATACGATTGGGGATTTTGCGGATGAAAAGAATGAACAAATGATTTTGCGTAAATTAGGTAAATCGAGTTATTCTTTGATTCAAAAAGCGCGTGGCAATTCAAGTGCCGCTTTGTGTTATTCGACAACGCAAAAGAGTATTTCAATATCTAGAACGTATTCAAATGATTTATATTCAATTGATGAGGTGAGTAGTAATCTTCAAACAATTGTGAATGAATTGACACATAAGATGCAGCGAGAGAATCAAAAAGGAAAACTTGTCACATTAACATTAAGAGATACG
Organism: uncultured Holdemanella sp.; assembly: GCF_934754935.1. Classification (GTDB taxonomy): domain Bacteria; phylum Bacillota_I; class Bacilli_A; order Erysipelotrichales; family Erysipelotrichaceae; genus Holdemanella. The sequence goes on from NZ_CAKVJB010000016.1 coordinate 31,023, forward strand.
GCGTTTCATAATGTGTGTCACAGTATGAATTTAAGTGCATATTCAAATACATATCCAATGATCTATGGGGCTTGTATGCAGCTATTAGAAGCTTATTTTGAACCCATCGGATATCGATATATTGGTGTTCATATTGGTTCATTAAAGGATGCCAAACAAATTGTAGAGCAGGTTGACATGTTTGAAGTGCCACAAGAAAATACAGATTTTATATTGAATCGTTTAAATGAGAAAATGGATAGTAAGTGTTTTATAAAGGCAAGTGATTTATTGAAGAAGGAGGGGTCGAATTGAGTTTAACATTGGATTATTTTATTGATGAAGATTTAAAGTTATACCAAGATCCTGAACACTTTCGTTTTAATACGGATACGAAATTATTGGCGCAGTTTGTGCATTTAAAAAAGCAGGAGCGCATTTTAGATATTGGTACTAATAATGGTGCTTTATTAGTGTACTTTGACCAGTTTAATGTAAAAGAGCTAGTGGGTGTTGAGGTATTAGAAGAAACGAGTAAAGTGGCTAAATTGAATGCGGATACCTTTATTGAGCATCCCGTTAAAATTGTCAATCAACCCATTCAGGAATATAGTGATGAATTGTTTGATGTCATTGTTTCAAATCCGCCTTATTTTAAGATGAATGCGAATCAGCAACCAGAACACTTAAATTTTCGTCATTTGGGTAGAATGGAAGAAAATCTAACGTTAGAACAATTGGTTTTTCATGCGAATCGTCTATTGAAAAGTTATGGGCGTTTTTATATGGTGCATCGACCAAATCGTTTAAATGAGATCAATCAAGTTTTATATAAAAATAACTTTAGTATTCGTAATTTACAGTTTGCGTATGATCATCGTGACAATAAGGTGAAATCCGTATTGATAGAGGCCATCAAAGAGTCTAATTGTGATATGAGTGTATTAGAACCTATTTATATTTAATTTGTGTTATAATACTTTTATGGAATTAAAAGATGCATTCGAGGATTATCGTTTATATTTGAGTGTTGTGCAAAGAAAATCGAAAAAAACGCAACAATCGTATCTTCATGATATCAAGGTCTACTTAGATTTCTTAAGTAAAAAAAATATCACCAAGTGTGAAGATATTTCCGTTTTGGATATTGAAGCCTTTTTGGATGTCTATGCCGAGGATCATATTGCGTCAAGTCTGAATCGCATGATTGCGAGTATTCATTCTTTTCATTTACAGATATCGATTGCGCATCCTGAAATCAAAGATGTGTCTTTATTAATTCATGGGATGAAATCATCAAAGCATCTACCTGTATATTTGAGTGTGGATGAGGTAAAAAAAGTTTTTTCATCTTTTCAAGACAATGAGATCGACCAATATAATAAAACAATATTAGTTGTATTATATTCTTGTGGTTTGCGTGTGAGTGAGCTTTGTGAATTAAAGCTAAATGATGTGCATTTGGCAGAGGGAATCTTAAAAGTTTCTGGTAAAGGAGATAAGGAAAGAATTATTCCTATATCTTCGTATTGTGTATCACAGATGAAATATTATTTAGATTCCATTCGTTGTGTTTGGGATTTAAAGAATGTTTCGTATTTTTTTGTGAATCGTTTAGGTCATGTTTGTACAAGGCAATATGTTCATTTGATGATCAAACAAAAAGTGAATGAGTTACATTTAAATCCACAAATATCTGCGCATAGTTTCAGACATTCATTTGCGACACATTTATTAGATGGAGATGCAGATTTAAGAATTGTACAAGAGCTTTTAGGCCATTCCAATATTTCTACAACGCAAATCTATACGCATATTCAAGATAAGCGTTTATCGAGTGTTTATGATCGTTGTTTTCAAAAAATAAAAAAATCAAAGGAGGAGTAGTATATGTCATGTGAAGGTTGTCCTTCTCAAGGAAAATGTGGTAAGAACAGTGAAACATGTGGAATTCAATCGAATCCAGATAACCACATTAAAAATATTATCACTGTAATGTCTGGTAAGGGTGGTGTTGGTAAATCTACTGTTACCGTTATGTTAGCGAAGGCTATGGCAAAAAAAGGTTTAAAAGTTGGTATTATGGATGCGGATATTACAGGTCCTAGTATTCCTAGACTTTTAGCTTTAACAAACCAACATGCGTATGGAAACGAAAAACAACAATTGATTCCAATTGAATCCAAAGAAGGTATTAAAGTTATGTCTTTAAACTTCTTGGTACAATCTGAATCCGATCCAGTGATTTGGCGTGGTCCTGTGATTGGTGGTGTTGTCAAACAATTCTATACGGATGTTGTATGGGGTGATTTAGATGTCTTATTGATTGATATGCCTCCAGGAACAGGTGATGTTGCCCTAACAATTATGCAGTCGATTCCAGTACAGGGTGTTGTGATGGTTTCTACACCTCAGCCAATGGTAAGTATGATTGTAGAAAAGGCTTGTCACATGTGTGAAAAGATGGAAGTGAAAGTACTTGGTATCATTGAAAATATGGCGTACTTAGAATGTCCAAATTGTCATGAAAGAATTGAATTCTATAAGAAGGAAGATGTGGAAACATTGTGTAATTCAACTTGTACAAAATTATATGGAACACTTCCAATGTTAGATTTGATTCGTGATATCAATGAATATAATGCTTATTCTAAAGAGCAACAAGAAAAAGTAGATGCATATCTAAGTGATATCGCATCCGAAATCTTAGAAGATATTGCGTAATGGAGTATGTACTTCATCGTAAGTCCAATTGTAAAAAAATAAAAATACGTGTAGTTGAAGGAGTGGTTTGTGTAAGCGCTCCTTTCACTGTTTCTAAGAAGATCATCGATGATTTTGTGCAAGAACAAGAAGCTTGGATCAAGAATCAATTGGATAAAAATACTCAATCGAAAGAAAATGATTTAATTTGTTTATTAGGAAATGAGTACAGACTGCATTATATCAATCAAAAAATGTGTTATGTGGATGGTCATGATTTGTATGTGTATTCGGATAAAGTTTTAATTCAAAAATTCTTGAAACAAAATACCAAGAAGTATATCGATCTTCGGTTTGAATTTTTTTGCGAACAATTACATATACATGATATTTCTTTACAATATGGCTTTTATAAAAGTAAGTGGGGAAGTTGTACACCTAGTAAACATAAGATTTGTTTCAATGTAAACCTGATCTTCATGCCCCTTGAATTTGTGGATGCGATCATTCTTCATGAATTAGCGCATTTGTATCATTTGAATCATTCAAAAGATTTCTATGATTTACTATGTACTTGGATGCCAAACTACAAAGAGATTATGAAGGAAAATAAAAAGAAGCCAATCCCAAATTTGTATTAAAAAAGAGCTCAAATGAGCTCTGATTTTTTATACGTTAATTGCAGCATGCATTCCTAATGCATCTTTTTCTTTAGCTAGAATTGGATCAATGAAGTCTTTGAAGAATTCTTCTGTTTGTTGAACAGAACGTCCAACGAAGTTTTCTGGTTTCATGATAGAAAGAATTTGTTCTTTTGTCATGCCAAATTTTGGATCAGCTGCGATACGATCGATTAAATCGTTTGGTTTACCTTCTTCTTTAACAACACGACCAGCTGCCATAGAGTGTTGACGAATTAATTCGTGTAACTCTTGACGATCGCCACCGGCTTTAACAGCGTCCATCATAATGTTTTCTGTAGCCATGAATGGTAATTCTTTTAATAAGTTAGCTTCTACAACTTTTGGATATACAACTAAACCGTCACTTACATTTAAGTAAAGATCTAATAGTCCATCCGTAGCTAAGAAGGCTTCGGCAATTGAAATACGTTTGTTTGCGGAATCATCTAATGTTCTTTCAAACCATTGTGTACTTGCCGTAATTGCAGGGTTGATTGAATCGGCAATGATGTAGTTAGCTAGTGCAGCCATTCTTTCTGAACGCATAGGGTTACGTTTGTAGGCCATTGCGCTTGAACCGATCTGTGAATTTTCAAATGGTTCTTCGATTTCTTTCATATGTTGTAATAAACGAATATCATTACTAAATTTGTGTGCACTTTGTGCGATTTGAACTAAGACTTGTAATACTTGTGTATCATATTTACGCGTATATGTTTGTCCACTGACTGCGAAATATTGGTCGTAACCTAATTTTTCACAGATTTTTTCATCTAAAGCTTTAACTTTGTCTGTATCTCCTTCAAACAATTCCATAAAGCTTGCCTGTGTACCTGTTGTACCTTTACATCCTAATAGTTTTTTATTGTCTAATAAGTGTTGGATTTCAACGTAGTCCATATATAAGTCTTGTGCCCATAAGCTAGCTCTTTTACCTACAGTTGTTGGTTGAGCTGGTTGAAAGTGAGTAAACGCAAGACATGGCATATCTTTGAATTTTAATGCGAATTCTTCTAATTTTTCTAATACATTGACAATTTTCTTTTGTACAAGCTCTAAAGCTTCGTGCATAATAATCAAATCAGTGTTGTCACCAACGTAGCAGCTTGTAGCTCCTAAGTGAATGATTCCTTTAGCTTTTGGGCATTGTACGCCATATGCATATACGTGTGACATTACGTCATGACGTACTTCTTTTTCTCTAGCTTTTGCGACATCATAGTTAATATCTAAAGCGTGTGCTTTTAATTCTTCGATTTGTTCTTCTGTGATATCTAATCCTAATTCTTTTTCAGATTCTGCAAGAGCAATCCAAAGTCTTCTCCATGTCGTAAATTTTTTGTCGTTTGAAAATAATGCCTGCATTTCCTTAGATGCATATCTCTGTGAAAGAGGAGATTGGTAATATTCGTTCATTTGTTCCACCTATTCTAGTTAGTTTTTTCCTAACATCAATATTATATGTGTTTCAATTTTTAAATTCAACTTCAATTGTTGTATAATAGAGAAGTATGGAAAAGGAGATTTTAATGAAAACTTTATCTATATTATCTACAAAGCTAAGTGCCTGGGGATTACATCTTATTGGAAGAGGTGGATCTATGCCGGGATCTATTGGTTGTAAGGTTGATAAAAATATATTAACAAAATTAAAATTTAATGGGCCTGTCATTTTAGTTACGGGTACCAATGGTAAAACGAGTACCGCAAACATGATTACGGATTTGTTTCAAAATGCAGGATACAATGTGATTTCAAATCGTAAAGGCGATAACTTAAAAGCCGGTATTGTGACTACACTTTTAACGAATTGTAAATTAAACGGTGAAGTCAAAGCCAATGCGGTTGTATTAGAGTGCGATGAATTGAATGTAAGACACATTCTTCCTTTTATTCCGGTTACGGATTTTGTGGTCAACAACTTCTTTCGTGATCAATTAGATCGTGCTCGTGAAATGGAACAATTGATTGATTCCATTGAAAAGGTATTACCTGAATATAGGGGTCGTCTAATTTTAAATGCGAATGATCCAAATGTTGTGCGTTTAAATTTAATAGCGAAAAATGCTTCTTGTTCTTATTTTGGGATGGATGAAAATAAATATTCTGTGAAAACCACAAAAGAAGCGAGTGAAGGAAAGTTTTGTCCAAAGTGTGGGGCTAGACTTGAATATAGTTATTATCAATATTCGCATATTGGTAAATTCCATTGTTCAAGATGTGATTTTAAAACACCTGAAATGGATGTGTGTCTAAAGGATATTGATTTAGATAAAGAAACATTCACGAGTGATGGAGTCAATTATAAATCGCCTTATGAAGGCATGTATTCGATGTATAATTGTGCGGTTGTCTTAAATGTTGCGAAAAACTATGGTATTTCTGTAGATTGTGTAAAGTCTGTCTTTAGTCATGCGCCTCAGCCTGCAGGAAGAAATGAAACATTTAAGTCGAATGATCAAACTTGTATTTTAAATCTAGTTAAAAATCCTACGGGAGCTAACGAGGTCATGAAGGTCATTGAAAAAGATGAATCGGATAAAACAATCGTGATCGTATTAAATGATCGTGAGCAGGATGGTACAGATGTAAGTTGGATCTATGATACTTTCTTTGAAAAGATCATGAAGGATAGCACCAAAGAAATTATTTGTACGGGTCTTCGTGCGAATGATATGGCTTTAAGAATTTATTATGGAGGTTATAAAGGTCCTCTAAGTGTTGTTGATACTTTGGATATTGCCGTTAAAGCGGCTTTAGCTACAAAGCGTACAACGTATGCGATTGCGACATATACGGCATTGCTTCCTACGCGTAATGCGATCAAAAAGGAGATGGGTCTATGAAAGTAGTTTGGATGTATCATGATATCATGGATCTTTATGGGGATAAGGGAAATATGATGGTTCTAAAGAAGCGTTGTTTAGATCGTGGTATTCCTTTTGAATTGGATACTTGTGGTATTGGTGAAGAAAAAGATTTAAGTGAATATGATTTGATTTTCTTAGGTGGTGGTGCGGATAAGGAACAAATTAGTTTGATTCCGGATCTATTATCGCGTAAAGAAAATATAAAAAAGGCCATGGATGAAAAGACGTTTGTTCTTTTGATTTGTGGTGGATATCAATTGTTTGGTCAATATTATATTGCGGCTAATAATGAAAAGATTTCAGGTTTACAGTTCTATGATTATTATACGGATACAGGTAAAGCTGGTAGTCGTTGTATTGGAAATGTAGTGATTGATGCCAATTTGGATGGTTTAAAAACGCGTATTGTTGGTTTTGAGAATCATGGAGGTCAAACATTGAATGTGACACATCCTTTAGGTAAAGTTGTTAAGGGGTATGGTAATAGTTTTGGTGCAGGCTTTGAAGGTTTCTATGATGGTAAGATCTTAGGAACATATTTACATGGTCCATTGCTTCCTAAAAATCCTGAGGTTGCGGATTTTGTGATTTCAAAAGCAATACAAAAAAGGAATCCAGATTTTAAATATAGTGATTTAAAACCTTTGGAAGATAAATTTGAAAAGATGGCTCGTGAGGCTGTGTTTAAAAAATTAGAAATATAAAAAAAGATGTCATTAGACATCTAAAAACATAGTACATAAGGGGTTTATTATAATTTTTGACTCGAACGATAATTGCGTACTATGTTTTTTAACACTCACTCCTTTCATGGTTTTAGTATATGAGTTATATTGACATTATTTATGTCAAATATGTGAGGAATAGTATGAGAAAATTTATTTTATCCATTGTCGTCATTCTTTCAACTTTAATTACGCCAATATCCGCTTATGAATTGGACGATATTCCAGAATATAATGGAACGCCTTATGTAAAGATTCATGATAATGAGCCTCAATTTAATTCGAGTGATATGAATAAAAAGAGTTTTGAATCGTATTCGAATTTGGATGATTTAGATCGTCCACAAGTCGCATATGCGAATATATCAAGGGATTTAATGCCAAACACAAAGCGTGGCAGTATTGGTACTGTAAAGCCGGCTGGATGGCATACCATTCGTTATAAGGGAATTGATGGAAAGTATTTATATAATCGTTGTCATTTGATTGGATATCAATTGACGGGTGAGAATGCGAATCGCAAAAACTTAATTACGGGTACACGGTATCTAAATGTAGAGGGTATGCTTCCTTTTGAAAATGAGGTGTCTGATTATATAAAAAAGACAAATCATCACGTATTATATCGAGTTACACCTATATATGATGGTGATAATTTAATTGCGAGTGGCGTTCAAATGGAGGCTTATTCAATTGAAGATAAAGGTCAGGGCATATCGTTTAATGTATATTGTTACAATGTGCAGCCAGGTATTGAAATTGATTATAAAACGGGCGATTCGAGTCGTTCGAAAGAGAATATTATAAAGGAATATAAGGCAAGTGAAGAAAATATGACGTATGTTTTAAATGTAAATACGCATAAGTTTCATAAGCCTACTTGTTCAAGTGTGAAAAGAATGAAGGCTTCAAATAGGATTGAAACAAAGGATTCTAGAGATGTTTTGATTGACCAGGGCTATTTGCCTTGTAAAAACTGTAATCCATAGGAGAATTAACATGAAAAAAATAATAAGTCTAATATGCGTATGTGTTTTATCTTTATCTTTATTTGGTTGTTCAAAGCCAGAGAATCATGTGGATTTAACTTCAAATGTATCTTGTAAATTATTGGATGTTTTAACTGTGACAAATGAAACAGATAATTCAACGTACTATTATTATTTGGCAAGTATAAAAAATAAAGGTAAAAAGACGTTTAATACACAAGAGCTTTATTATACGGTTACGGATAATAATGAAAAAGATATTAGTGTCATTGATAAATATCAATCTACGCCAACGTATGCGATTACTAAAGGACAAAGCACTTATATTTATGGTTATATTGGTTTTCCAAATAATGATCAGAAAAATTTAGGTTTATCCTTCAACAATAAAAAACAATTTTTACCTTTCAAAGCTATTGATATTCGTAAAGCAAGTGATAAAAATGTAAAGGATTCGAAGGATAAGAAATATGTTTTCTTTGAGGATGATACTTTAAAAATTAGTGTGGATGGTTCAAAAGCAAAATATGTATATGAGAATAATGAAACGGTATTAAAAAATATTAAAATTTGTTATGAAAATAAAACGGATAGTCGTATCACAGTTCCTTATATTACGCCTAGTGCTACTTTAGAGGGTATTGATTTGAGTGGTAATGGTGAATTTTCGAGTATGGAAGAGATTCAAAAACATGATTTCACAACGAATGGAATGGCGCCTAAAACACAAAGCTTTAAAGCTAAAGTAACGGGTTATATGTTGTATTTCTTGGATAGTAAACAAACAATCAATGCAGATATTGAATTTCATTTTGAGGATGCAGCGCCTGATTTTACGGATAAGAGTACAAAGCCTTTTGTGGTCAATATGAATTCGAAGGCTTTTGGAAAATCGAATACATTTAAGATTGGACTTGAATAAGTCCTTTTCTTTTTAGTTCACATTGTTGTATAATTTTTTGCGGTGATGATTATGAAAGAAATGAAAGGATTAGTTCTTGAAGGCGGAGGCTTTCGAGGTATGTATACTTGTGGTGTTATAGATGTATTCATGGAAAATGGCATTTGTTTCGATGAAGTAGTTGGAGTTAGTGCGGGTGCTGCATTTGGTTGTAACATCAAGTCCAAACAGATTGGTAGAGCGCTTCGCTATAACAAACGTTTTTGTAGAGATCCAAGATATTCTGGATTAAAGAGTTTTATTAAAACCGGTGACTTATATAACAAAGACTTTGCGTACGGGATAGTACCAACGATATTAGATCCGTTTGATACGAAAACATTTAGAGAAAATCCATTAAAATTTACTTTAGTATGTACGGATATTCATACGGGAAAACCGGTATATCATGAAATAAAGAATGGTGATGCGACAGATATTGAGTGGATTCGTGCATCAGCATCGATTCCGATTGTTTCTAAACCAGTAAAACTAGATGGGTATGAATTATTAGATGGCGGTGTAAGTGATTCGATTCCAGTTGATTGGATGTTAGATAGATCAACTAAAACAGTTGTAGTATTAACTCGAGATAAAACATATCGTAAAAAGCCGATGAAATATATCAATCTTTTAAAAAAGGCTTTTAAGGAATATCCAAATCTTCAACATGCATTAGAAAATAGACATATTGTATATAATGAAACATTGAATCGAATAGAACAATTGGAAAGGGAAGGTAGAATATTTGTGATTCGTCCATCTAAACCGATTGCGTGTGCCATGATTGAGAAGGATCCTAATCATCTACAAGAAATCTATGATATTGGAAGAAAGGATGCATTACATTATTTAGAAGATTTAAAGATATATTTGTGAAGTGTTTCACATATTGAATTGTGATATACTTTAAAAAATATTTAGGAGTGATGAATATGAACTTTTTTAATAAGCCTGGACGTATTCTATTAACAATTATGATTGTATTAGCTGTGGTATGTCCGTATCGTGTTCATATGTATAAAACCAAGATTGAAGAAATTCAATCTGGTAAACTTAAAATTGCAGATATGCAGTATGCTGCATCAGATCTTCATCCATATTCAGCTTATTTGATGGCAATACCATATATGATTATCGAGGTTGCGTTAGGTTCTTTATATTATGTAAGAACTAGAGATTAACAAGACTCTCTGATTTGTCGTGAAATCAAAAAAGATGGACAACTATACGTCTTAAATCAAATCAGAGGATGCGATTAAAATCTGGTTTTGTTTAAAACATATAGTATGATCTAAGAGGTTTGATAAATTACCGTGAAAGTCAAATAGATGAATAATTATATGTCTTGATTCAAATAATTAGATATGTTATTTGAAATATTAATAAAGATTATGTGTTTAAGTATTCTAAATCATTTAAGAAAGCAGATTTTTGTAAATTTCTGCTCTATTTTTAATTCCATAATTATTACATAAGTAAGATTATGCGAAGTGCTATATATGTTACAATATATACGTAGCGATCATTTTGTTTTCATGAAACTAACAGCTTCTTTAAGAAACTAACAACTTCTTTTAAGAAATTATCTTGTTTCTTCATTATGAAACTAAGAACTTCTTTTACTAAAATATCTTGTTTCTTCATTATGAAACTAAGAACTTCTTTTACGAAAAAGATTTGTTCTAACTTCATGAAACTAAGAACTTCCAAAGTTTGCTTCGTTTGTTTGTAAAAGCACAATAAAACAAAGAAACATTGAGTCTCTTTGTTCTTAGGTATTCGAGATGTAATCACAGATGTTCTTAGATGCAGGTGCTTTCGATGAAGGTCTTCTCTTTTTACAACTTGGACAAACCATCCTCACGGAAACCTCCAAAGCACTCCCAATAGTTAAATAGAGGGCATAAAAAAAGCGGGTAAATTGATGAGGTTTACCCGTTACTAGTTTTGTCTATACATCAGCGTTTCGACAACTATTTTCTTTCCTTTGACACCTTCTCACTTATTCTCTGATAGATTTCCTTTGTCTCTGCGTCATTTTCCCCATTTACAACTAATATTTTTCCATCTATGTCCATGACAACATATGAATGGCAGGAGGCATGAGTGTAGCGGATATAATCTCCGAAGATATCGTTTTTGAAGTTTCCCATATCATACTTCAGGTTTCCAAAACCATTAGTTCTGTAATCATTATCGTTCTGCAATACATTTACTTCATAAGAAATGCTGTCAATTTGCGAATACTCCCCTGTATAATCATTCCATCCTTTTGCTTCAATGTTAAAATCACGATCATTACAACGAATCTGAATGCTTCCACAAAACAAATCCCATATAGTAAACACAATAGTGGGAATTGCGATGATCAGATATATCACACTTTTTTTTGTATTATACTGAATTTTTAAGCCTTTTTTTTGTGTCTTTTTATCCATCATTGTCTTCTCCATAAATTCCGATTTATAGATTTATTTTAACACAAAATATAAGTGGTTTGTAGAGAGGAAATATATCGTGTTTAATTTTCATACAAAAAATTTGTAACACCATCATATTACCAATAAAAACTTGTAAAAACCTATATTGCTTTATAACACCACCGTAATACTGTGAAAAACTGAATGAAACCGAACTAAGGCAAAACCTAATCATAAACAAATCATCAGATATTGTTGATAACTTGGAAAAGATTCGAGATAATCAATACTCATTATATGAAGTCTTGAAAGATGTGAACCGAACTATTAAGACACTTTCTGAAGAAGCTCGAAAATTGAACGATACTTCCAAACTGACTCAGTATTATACCGAAACAGCTGCAAAGGCTGCTGAAGCTCCGAAAATTGTGTATGCTTATACTAGAGAAATCGGATAAAACACGATATAACACATTAGGATTCCTTAAATGGAGTCCTTTTTTTTATACCCTTCTCCTTTCTCGATTTCTCTCACAACGTCCTCGAAAACCAACAACGACAAATTGCACACTTTGGAAATAATGTTTTCATAGGATTAGCTATAAAAGTAACATCCGTCTTACAAGACCGCTCTCAAACTAATCGAGAAATAGTTTAGCTTTTCCAAGAAAACAAAAAAGACTTGCCTGATATCGTTCCTATCAAACAAGTCATAGCCTTTATTGTTCTGCAATCTTTTTTCGTAAGCTGTCATTTGTGGTTTTTAAAACTTGCTCGGCCATATTTCCGCCGTTGTTGGTAATATCCTCAATGATTTCATTACTTGAATAGTCTATGGAATACATGTAAACGGTGTCGTCTGTTTTATAAATATAGTAAGTAAAATCAATATCCATATCTGGCGTCAATAGATAAATGTTATTACCTTGTAATGAAAGTGTACATGGAATTGATTCCTCATCACTCTGTCTTTCGTAATTGAAAGTTGAATAGGTTGCTTCATTTGTATCTTTATCAATACTTAAACAATCAACAAGTGTATATCCTTTTGCGTTGATTCTTTGTTCTCCATAGTAGTCTGTAGAAGTTGCGGTTTCCTCCTGAATCTCATCTATACTTGGAATATTCAAATCCTTCATTTGATATGGTAGAGGATCAAAATCATATTCTTCATAATCGATATCAAATTCTTCCTGGAAATCATCAATTATTGTACAGCAGCTTTGGATTGCTTCATTTAAAAGTGGAACATTATCATATGTAATGCCATCTTTATTGATTGATATTGAGCCAGTTGCGTCTTCTCCATATGTGTAGTTTCCATTCTCAAATTCGTAGTAATTATATTGGATATCATACTTTGTATATTTCTTATTCGTTGAATTAATAGTTATTGTCTTTTGATATTCTTTTGTATCTTCAATTACATCTGTTGTATATGTATAGGATATATATTCTTTATCATTTTGGTTTTGCAAAGCAAATATGGTAGTAGTTGTTTCATTGTCGTTTTCTACGATATAGCGGGCAACCATATTTTGATGCTTTTTGCCTTCATCTGAACTTATACCAATATTCCAGTTGTTTTTTAAGTACGCATTATCTTTGGATTTGGATTGAACAGCATCAATGGTAGCTTCCCAAAAATCTTGCTTTTCATCTTGGTGACAAGCTGTTAAAGATATAGCGCAAAATAAGCAGAGAATATATTTGAATAATTTCATGATTAAAGCCTTCTTTCTTTATCAAACAATTTTGGATGACAAATATCCTGAATTAGTGTATTTAAATACAAGCAAAAGAACATCTATATATTTATGTTTCTAATTCATGGATACTATAGTTCTTAAATAGATGAAAATCAAGAATATAAAAAGCCAAACCTGATAAAGATTTGGATTAAAATAATAAACTTCTAGGTCTTAGGTTTTTTGAATTGAGAAATTGCTCCATTTTTTCCAATTCATTTGAGGACATCTTATCAATAAAAAAATAGCATCCATAAAATTTTTTAATTTTTTTGTTAGCTCCATATAAAAAACATATGTTATCTATATATGTATAATAGCTTAAATCATCATATGATGAGACTTCTGGATTTTTTTTATACAGAACATGACTGCAATATTCTTGATTCAAGACAGAAAACAAACAAAATCCCGTTGAACACAAACATTTTCCCGTCTATTAATGAGTTTACGCTGGCGTAAAACCTAAAAACAAACATTTTCCCCGCCCTTTCCCTTAGTTTTCTATTCATTTACACATTTTGTATAGTAATGTTTTGATCTGGATATAGATTCGAGGGCTACGAGAAGGTCTTTTAGAAGATTTGACGTGGATTTTGATTGTATTGCAAGGATTTTGTTTGTGTTTATCCATAGAAATGACGAGAAATTGGTTGGATTCGAATTGTGGTTCAATGTAGGCAGTAAGGAGGTATTTGTGATGAGATGAAAAACATGAAGAAATTTATAACATTATGTGGCTTCTTAATCTTAGGATCAATTACCTGTGGTGATGCAGATGTTGTAAAAGCTGAAGCTATTAATGAACAGACAACTGATACGTCTGGTTATACGATTACAATCCCATCTGAAATTTCATTTTCAACTGATACAACCAATTTTGATATTTCAGCTGGCTTAGATAAATCAACACAAATTATTATTACAGCTAGTTCTCAAAACGGTTTTAATTTAACAAACAGAGATGATACTATCCCATACTCTATTTCCGACAACTTAATAACATTGTCTAATAGTCGTCCTGACATTAGTAATACTGTTTCTCAATCATTGAACATTTTCATTGATAAGAGTAAAAATCCAATGTATAGCGGTGATTATAAAGACACGCTTACCTTTAATATACAAGAAAAACAACTGTATACACTAAATGTAAATGGATTATTGGATGGAAATACAGTCAGTTGGTTAAATGGATACGGAACCTTTGGTATTAAAATTAACGGACGAACCATAAGCGATTTGACTGATTTTTATCAGAGCCAAGTGGAAGGAACAACTTATGAAATATTCAACATTAAAGCTACTGACGGAAAGCATTATATTGGAGACACAATTATAAAAGGAACATTTGACTCCCCTTATCAAGAAATAAATTTAAAATTTGATACAAATAAATTAACGCTTAATTACCATGCAGATGGAGCACAGAGCTGGAATGATTTTGGGGATATTGTCCAAAACGTTTCAAACAAAGATGTGGTATATTCTGAAACAAAAAAAATATGGAGATACATTTGATTCTCAAGATGGTTTAGCTAACATTAATAGATTAATAAAAAAAGGATACACAGCTGCCGCTAATACTTGGACGATTAAAGAGGCTGGAAATAAAAAGGTAATGGACAATGTTGGGTTGGCCAAAATGGAAGATGTCGCAGATTACTGTGGAGTGTTGGATGAATTCAAAAAGAATGATACAGTGATAGACTTGTATCCAATATGGACAGCAAACACATATACTCTTACTGTTAATCCTAACGGTGGATTAATAAATGGTGATGGAAGCTCGAAAGTATTGGATACAAAATTATATTTCGATACTGGAAATTGTTGGGATATAAATTATTTGAAACCTACTAGAAAAGGATTCGAGTTTCTTGGATGGTATGACGCTCCTGAAAATGGAAATATAGTTTACGATTCTAATGGAAAATGTATAAACAATGGAAATTATTGGAAAGATTCTAGTTATGTAAATCCTAATAATTTAACAGTTTACGCTCAATGGAAAAAAGCACCTTATTCTACTGGTACAGTTCTAAATATTGAGGGAAATGATTATATAGTTATGGGTCAAACTGAAGACGGAAATTATAGATTGATTTCAGGAACAAATATTAGAAATATACAGTACCAGCCAAATGTGGATTCAGATGGAAACTACAAAGTTGGAACATATGAACCGCCGAATGAGACGCGTCCTGATGGTCAGTATTCCAACACTTATGAAGGTAGCTATATTGATAACTATCTAGAAAACACTTGGTATAAACAGCTTCCTGAGAAACTACAGAAAGCGATTCAGGCAACGGATATCAAACAGGTTGCATATAATAATACTTCGTCAAATCCAAAATGGAGATGGTCTGGCACAGACTGGTATTATAATGAAGGTACTACAGAAAATCCCAAATGGGTCATTTATAATAAGGCAAACATTCCAGACGATGCACAAGGAGCGTATCCTATGAACAGTTGGAAGTATAGTGAAAAAGGCTATAACAACACAACTTATAACACGATTTCAAGACGTGTATTCTTGCCAAGCGTTGAAGAAGTATCCAATCTTGTGGATCTAAACAACGCTAACAAGGTTTATAATTTCTTGAAAGGAACAAATAACTCCTTATACCACATGTGGCTCAGAGACAGCAACTCCTGCTCGCCTCGCAGCACAGTGTATTTGATTTACGCCGATCGTTCAATGGACAGCAGCACCGGCTATGTGACGTATGATTGGGTTGGTGTCCGTCCTGCCTTTGTCATAGACCTATCCAAAGTCGATTACACCGTAACAGGAACAGTCAACTACAAATAAGAACACACAGGATCTCATTATAGAGGTTCTGTTTTTTTCATGTCTCTCTCCTATCAGTTCCCTATTAGTTTTCCCGTTTTGACACGTTTGCACTGTTTTGATTTTGCTTAGGTGATTATTACTTTGGTTAAAAAAGTCATTTCTGACTGATTGGATTTCTTATAGGGGTCGTTAAGTTCTTGTAAAACGGAAAATAAGCGTAAAAAAAGACTTCATAATGGAAGTCGTTAGTTTGAGGGAGACACATTTTGTCTCTCCAAAACTAACAACTTCCATTATTGGTTTTTTATGTCCGTTTGCTCGTTTTTCTTAAACTAAGAGCTTCTTTTAGAAAAGTGATTCAGTGAGTTGGCACTAAAACGGTTAAACTTAGAATTACGTTTACAAATTGGTAATATGATGGTATTTCAAATTTTTTGTATGAAAATTAAACACGATATATTTCCTCTCTACAAACCACTTATATTTTGTGTTAAAATAAATCAATAAATCGGTATTTAAGGAGGTCATATGAGTTTTACGATGTTATTGCTTCTCGCATACATAGTAATGGGTGTGGGAAGTTTTATCGCTTTTAAGCGAAAGCACAAAGCAATTGGTATAGCATTGTTGCTTGTAATAGTGCTTAGTATCTTGATTTTGGGACACATGTGGATTCATTCGCCAATGTAACAACTTCCAATTTGTCAAACTGATAAAATCCATTTGAATGCCTAAGAACAAAGAAACATAAAGTCTCTTTGTTCTTAAACATTCGAGATGTAATCACATGGGCGTTGGAGCTTATTATTTTACTTCTGCTTCATTAAAACGTTAGATTGGTTTATTGTTCATAGGCAACCAATTTCCCTTTTCGCATATGATGATGAAGCATTGTATTATTATAATAAAATGTCGCAAAGCATTTGTGATATACAGTTTCACCATTATCATCTATATAATCAACATCGAAATAATTTCTTACGTTAAGTAACGTTCTGTATCCGTGTAAAGTACGTCTTTTCTTTCCAATCATCTTTTTTACAACATCGAAACCTCTACACCATATTACCGGTTTTTTATCTGATCTAGGACAGCTTCGTTGGAAATAACTTTGATATGTTGTATGCTCAATAATATATCCATCTTCATATCTTACATCAATATCTTTATGGTTTCTATATGCGATGATTTCTACAATCATATTATTAGAACAAACAACTTTTTCTCCAACTCTATAATGCTTAACAAAACTTTTTTTAAATTCATTCTTTGTTATTGTATTTTTGTTTTCCATATTCCACCTATAATCCAAACATTTCCCTACAAATTGTTTTACCGCAATCTGTTTTAAATATACGATTATAAGCTTTTTTTACAGCTTCTTTTGATAAATGATCTTCCATAATATTCACAAGAAAGTCAGCTTCAATCAATATTTGATAATCAATACCATCCACATGATCATACGTATGGTGGTGTGCAATTAAATACTGAACTCGTTTGGATATATCATCATCAAATCCCAATTGTTTCAACAATTGTTCAGCTAGTGCAGGCCCTTCCTTCTCTTGTAATTTACCGCTACAATCACCATATTTTTCTTCACACACATGAATACCAATATCATGTGTTAATGCTGCGGTTTCAATAATAAATAGCGTTCTTTCATCAACATGTTCTGTTTCTGCAATTAATTTTGCGTAGCTATGCACCTTACAAAAATGCTGAATTCTTTTTGCGTCTCCTTTATAAAGTTCAATCATTGCTAAATGTAATTTATTTATCATATCAAACACTTCTTCCCATTTATTTTCTTAATTATCTCTAAGATATATATCTTTTTCAACATAATTTTGTTGAATGATTTAAAATAGGTTTAGAGGTATAGGTATGAAAAGAATGTTTGCGATTATGATGATTAGTATATTGCTTGTCGGATGTGGTAAAACAGATTTCTTGACGGAACACGATTGGGTTCACTATGACTCTACATGTATTGAAACCATCTACTTTGGTAAGGATGGTCACTTTTCATATTATAGTGATGAAGGAAATCCAGTGAATGATTCAGATTTGTATGATAAGTATTCTTATGATTCAAATAGTAAGAAGATTAATCTTTTACCAACTGGTGATATGTCAATTCAGGTGTTACGCTATGAAAAATCAAGACTTCTTCTAAATATTGATGGTGATGTCAAAGAGTTTTTTGATCAAAAAGATAAGATTATGGATGGAGCTAATCCAAGTGATATTGCGTATGATACAGATAATATAACAAATGGTTTTAGTTCTTATCTGGCAATTCTTGATAAGAATGACTCTCAAATTACGACTGCCCCTGCAAATTATGATGGAGATGATCCAGAATTTAAGGAGTATAAGCTTTCAGAATCACTAGTTGATAATGCCCAATTTTATTTATGGACTCATAATGTGGATCAATCGGATATTGAATCAAACTTTACTAAATTGACTGAAAATGAAGCTTTTAAGATGATTAAAAACGGTGGTGCCGTTGGATTTGTATGGTATAACGAATCTGCAAAAATCACAAAAATTGTTTTTTATGGTTCTATAACTATAGAATAATCAAAAAATAAAATATATAATCACGCTATATATTAGGCAAAACCATCAGTTAAAGAAACAAATGTTAATATTCTTTTTGCACAATCGTATACATAGTGTTATACTATCCCGTTTTCGACAGTTATATAACGCAACAATGAGCGCAAACCTTTTGTTTAAAGGCCTTACGCTCATTTTTTAC
>NZ_CAKVJB010000017.1 GCF_934754935.1 uncultured Holdemanella sp.
ACAGAAGCATTGGTGAATTTAGCTACTAATGCTTCTTTTATTTTTTAGTTATACAAATTCTGCAAAGTTAAGGTTATAGCCGTTATAGTGATTCTGTTCTTGAGGACTAAGTTTATTTGTATTATTTGAACAAGGATTGCGACCGCTATTTTGTAAGAGGGTTCTTGAGGACTAAGTTTATTTGTATTATTTGAACGCAGACGGCAAATATCTCAGCCTTGCCATCGTTCTTGAGGACTAAGTTTATTTGTATTATTTGAACAATTTCTTCAATTTCCTCAATGCTGCATGGTTCTTGAGGACTAAGTTTATTTGTATTATTTGAACCCCTTTGACGGAACAAATCTGTGGATCAGCGGTTCTTGAGGACTAAGTTTATTTGTATTATTTGAACCTTGGAGTTCCTAACGCTTCAACATAAATGTTCTTGAGGACTAAGTTTATTTGTATTATTTGGTGTTTTTTCTGGCAAAAATCCTTATGGTAGTTCTTAAGGGGGATTTTCATTTGCATTATTTGGTTTTATTGATCTTGTTTAATATTAACTACTACATACTCACATACACCCTCTGTTCTTATAGGAAAACCGCAGCCAACAAGGCCTGAGCTAATGATTTTTTTGTGTAGTGTTTAAATGTTTCTTTTCCGTAATCACCCACAAAGTTGGGTTGTAAATGGTAAGAATAAGAGAGTGGAAACATTTGACCGTTGAGGGTGTGGCCACTGAGTTGAAGGTTGACATTATTTTTAATGTTTTCTCTTGTTCCTTGTGGTTGACGGTCTAGGACAATGTTGTAGGTTTTGTTTGTAAGATTGTAGTCTTTTGTTTTCTTGCGATTTTTGTTTGTGTAATTTTTTCTGCCGATTAGAGTTATATTATTAAAATGTATTTCTTGATCATTTAGAATGGTAATGTTGTTTTTAGTGATTGAGTTTATTTCTTGTGAATTTTATTTTGTTTTCGTGATTGCCATAAACAGGGGCTACTTTAGTAAGTCTTCCGAGTTGTTTAAATAGAATTTCCATATCATCTTTGGATGTGGATTCATCCACGAAGTCTTTGCCAAGTAGATAGAAATTTGGTGTTTGTGATTTCTTTTGTTGTTGTGATATTGTAGGTGGTTTTATGGATGGTATACATATTCATAGAACCAAAAGTAACGATGGATGTGGACATGATGGCTGAAAGAAGTATGTAGATGATTGGTTTTCTTTTTTTGAATAATGCTAGTAATACAAGTAAACAAAATAATGCATGTATAGCCCACATGGCTTTATATGTACGCATATTTCGACAATTTAATAGTAATGCGATACAAATGGCGTATCGTATTTTTTTGTTTAATGTATCCTTTAATACGTTGTTAATTAAATAACATAATCCGATTTCTAGAATGAGAATTCACATTTGAAGATAGATCATACTATCACTTCCTTTTGGTCTTATCTTACACTATTGTTAGAAAGAATTTTTGTGCTTTGCAGTATAATAAAGTGGGTGAGATTATGTATAAAATATTGATTGTAGAAGATGATGAACTCATCTCAAAAAAGTTAGAATCGTTTCTTAAATCTTGGAACTATGATGTTTATCGAGTGGTTGATTTTTATAATGTGATGGATGCATTTCATTCCTTTAATCCAGACTTAATATTAATGGATATAACACTGCCTTATTTGAATGGATATTTGTGGACAGAAAAGATTCGTGAAGAATCCAAAGTTCCAATTATCTTTATTTCAAGTGCTACAGACAATATGAGTATTGTGATGGCTATCTCTAAGGGTGCGGATGATTTTGTGTGCAAGCCATTTGATTTAAATGTTCTAGCTGCTAAAATTACGGCAATATTAAGACGAAGCTATGACTTTGTATCCAATCATAATATTCTTGAATATCAAGGTGTACGCTTTAATTTAGATGATAATACAGTAAGTTTTCAATCTTCTCAAATGGAACTGAGTAAGAATGAGGCAAAGATCTTACGTTTACTTATGGAAAAAAAGGGGATGATTGTATCTCGCGATAGTCTAATGGAATGTTTGTGGAAGACGGATTTTTATGTGGATGAAAATGCATTAAGTGTGAATGTGAATCGTTTGCGTAAAAAGTTAGAGAGTATTGGCATTGTGGATTTTATTCAAACAAAAAAAGGGTTGGGATATAAGGTATGAAATTATTTGGCCATTATTTAAAAGATCGATTATTTTTTATAATGATTTATGTTGTAAGTGTTTTGATCTGTTTATGTGTATTTAAACTCTATAATCTAGAACTTGAAGCTTTTACATATGCCTTTATGATTTTATGTGTTTTATTGGTGGTTTGTTTCTTGTTTGATTACTACAAATATTATAAGAAACACCAAACACTAGTAACACTTCAATCCAATAGTAATGTTTCTTTGTCTTGTGATCTTCAAGATTCTTCATTGATGGGAGAAGACTATTATAAAATCTTAGTGGCTATGAAAGACAATCATGATGAGTATGTTATTTCTTCAGAAAATAAAATGCATGATCTAGAAGATTATTTTACGATGTGGGTGCATCAGGCTAAACTTCCCATTGCCGCTATGAAATTACTACTTGAAGATGAGAACTTAAGTCGTAGTGAAATTAAGTTGCAACTCTTACGTATGGATCAATATACAGATATGGTTTTAGCTTATTTAAGACTTAATAGTACGCATACCGATTTCTTATTTAAAGAATTAGAATTGGATGATTTGATTCGACAATCGATTCGCCGTTTCTCAACAGAATTTATTCGAAAACACATTCAATTACATTTTAAAGAAACCGGAGATGCTATTTTGAGTGATGAAAAGTGGCTTGTGTTTGTGTTGGAACAAATTCTTTCGAATAGTCTTAAATATACCAATGAAAATGGTTTGATATCTATATATATGAAGTCTAAACATATTTTAGTGATTGAAGATAATGGTATTGGTATTAGTGCAAGTGATTTAAATCGTGTGTTTGAAAAAGGATATACAGGTATGAATGGGCGTAGTGATAAAACAGCCAGTGGTCTAGGTCTATATTTGTGTAAGAATATTTTAGATATGTTGAATCATAAAATCAGAATTGAATCAAGTGTTGGTAAAGGAACTCGAGTCCTGTTAGATCTTACGCATTTTGAAGGAAGAATAGAGTAATCTTACAATCTTGTAAGGATAGTGTTAGCTGAATCGATGGCTGTATTTTTGGATTCTTTGTAGAATTTTGGTGTACATGGAGGTAATGAATATGGCATTATTAGAAGTAAAAAATTTGAAAAAAGTATATACAACAAGATTTACACAGAATCAAGTACAGGCATTGACCAACGTTAATTTTAGCGTGAATAAAGGTGAATATGTAGCTATCATGGGTGAGTCTGGATCTGGTAAGACAACCTTATTAAATATCTTGGCTGCTTTAGATAAACCAACAAGCGGACAAGTCTTACTACATGGTAAAGATATTACGCATATTTCAGAAAAGGAAATTGCGAACTTTCGAAGAGAACATTTAGGCTTTGTATTCCAAGATTTTAATTTATTAGATAATTTTAATAATCGCGATAATATTTTCTTGCCTTTAGTTTTAAGTAAGAAAAAATATCCGGAAATGAAAGAAAGATTGACTCCAATCGCCAAACAATTAGGAATTGAAGATATTTTGGATAAATTTCCATATGAAATAAGTGGTGGTCAAAAACAGCGTGTTGCCGTGGCGCGTGCCATCATCACAAATCCAGATTTGATCTTGGCCGATGAGCCAACGGGTGCTTTGGATTCAAAGAGTACAGAAGAACTTTTACATTTATTTGGAACTATCAATGAAAATCAACAAACGATTGTAATGGTAACCCATTCGACAAAAGCAGCAAGTCATGCTTCTCGTGTTCTATTTATTAAGGATGGAAAAATCTTCCATGAAATTTATAAGGGAAATAAAAATTTAGATCAGATGTATCAATGTATTAGTGATACGTTGACACTACTAGCTACAGGTGGTGTTCATCATGAGTAGAGCTTTCTATTTAAATTTAGCTGTAGATAATTTGAAAAAGAATGCGCGTACCATCATTCCTTATATACTAACGAGTGTCTTAACGACAATGATGTTGTATATGGTTGTTTCTTTGGCAAATAATCCAAACTTAAATGAGATGTTAGGGGCAATGCAACTAACGCAGATGTTAGGCTTTGGTGTTGTCATTATTGAAATCTTTGCGTTTATCTTCTTGTTCTATACATATAGTTTTTTAATTAAAAGAAGACAAAAAGAATTTGCGTTATTCTCTATATTAGGAATGGAAAAGAAACACTTAGCTCGCGTCTTGTTTTATGAAACTGCGATTACTTTATTTGTATCATTAGCTTTAGGCATTGGTTTAGGTATCTTGTTTGATAAAGCGATGTTTTTAATCATCGCAAAAATGATTGGTGCAGATATTATACTTGGTTTCTATTTCTCATTTATAGGTATGAGACAATGTGTTCTTGTGATTGGATTGATTTATATTTTGATTTATTTCTATTCTATGATTCGTATTCATATTTCAAGTCCAATTGAATTGCTTCATTCGAGTCATATGGGTGAAAAAGAGCCTAAGGCAAAATGGTTTCTATCTATTGTTGGTATTCTTTGTCTAGGTATTGGATACTATTTATCAATTACGACTAAAAATCCTTTAACGGCATTCTATTTTTTCTTTGTGGCTGTTGTACTTGTCATTATTGGAACGTATTTATTATTTACATCTATATCAGTGACTTTCTTAAAATTAATGAAAAAAAACAAGAATTACTACTATAAGACAAATCACTTTATTAGTATTTCTGGCATGATGTATCGTATGAAACAAAATGCGGTAGGACTAGCCAATATTTGTATTCTTTCAACGATGGTCTTAGTCATGTTGTCGACAACACTAAGTATGTGGTCAAGTATTGATCGTGCTGTGGATTCACAATATCCTAGAAGTGTAATGGGAAATGGATATGGGGATGCTTCAAATATTGATTTTGATGAAATGAGTGAAGAATTGATTCGTATGGGCATCGTTCCAAAGAATCTTCTTGCGTATAAAGAATTGAGCTATGCTGGATATTTAAAGAATGGAACTTTGATTACGGATTATCGGAATGAGGGGATGAATGCCGTAAATGAAATTCAAGAATTTTATTGTCTTCCACTAAAGGACATTCAGGACTATGAAAATATAAAGGGTTCTTTAAAGTCGAATGAAATTTATGTGTATTCTAATGTAGAGACGATTAAGGAAAAGACTCTATCTTTATTTGGAAAAGAATATGTTGTAAAAAAACAATTGGACCACTTGAAGATGGATGAGAGCAATCCCAATGTGACAGAACATTATTATATTATTGTGAATTCAGAAAAGACTTTAGAGAAGATGCAACAAGATCAGATACATGTGTATGGCGATAATGCGAGTGCAATACGTGCTTATTATTCGTTTGATTGTGATGCGAATGAGCGTGAAGTTATTAAAAAGTTAGGTCAGAATGAGAATATAAATGATTTTATTTGGTTAAGTAAATTGGATCAGAAACAAGGTTTGATTGAATTATATGCAGGCATCTTATTTATTGGAATCTTCTTAAGCTTTTTATTCATCATGGCAACCATTCTGATTATGTACTACAAACAAATTACAGAAGGCTATGAAGATAAGGATCGTTTTGAGATCATGCAAAAAGTAGGTCTTGAACAACAAGATGTAAAGAAGGCTATTCATTCACAGGTATTAACGGTATTCTTTATGCCATTACTTGTGGCAGGGCTTCATGTTTGTTTTGCGTATCCAATGATTGAAAAGCTACTTCATTTATTATTTGTGAGTGATTCATGGCTTTATATTCGTACGACAATATTCTGTTTTGTGGCCTTTGCGCTAGTCTACATTGTGATTTATGTATTAACTTCAAAAATCTATTATGGAATTGTAAAAAGAAATGCTTAATTGGATATTAGGGTTTCTCTTGATTGGATTATGTATCTATATTTATTATGTGAATCATCATGGAATTTAGTACTCGAATAGAGTACTATTTTTTTAGGTGATATATATGTTTATAAACGGATTTGACATCTTGTGGGATGAAATTGATGATTATGTGGCCGATATTAAAAGTATTCGAAGTATCGATCAATTCATGTTTAATAAGCCGGTGACTTTCTTTTGTGGAGAAAATGGAAGCGGTAAATCCACCTTGTTGGAGGCACTTGCGATTAAAAATGGATTGAATCCAGAAGGTGGAACAAGGAACTATGATTTTTCTACGTATGATTCGTATTCTAGTTTGCACAAACATATGCGTTTGTGGCGTTCTAGAAAACCGGATTGGATGTATTTCTTGCGTGCAGAAAGCTTTTATAATGTGGCAACTAAGGAAATGGAATATCGTGGTGTTTTTTCTGAAAGATATCATGATCAATCGCATGGTCAGAGTTTCTTTTCTGTATTGATGAAACAAACAAATAAAAATGGACTTTACTTTTTGGATGAACCCGAAGCAGCTTTATCTTGTCAGAATCAATTGGCATTATTATACTTGATTGAGGAGTGCGTGAAACAAAATTGTCAGTTTATCATTGCGACACATTCACCTATATTATTAGGGTTTCCGGATGCTCAAATCTTATCATTTGATGATGGTAAGGTAGAAGAAGTGGATTATAAATCAACTTCTAGCTATCAAACGATGAAATTGTTTTTGGATCGGTATGATTATTTTGTGGAAGATATTAAAAAAAATGAAATTTGAAAATCATTTATGTTTTTAGGATAATGTATTTGTTTGGAGGTTTATTGTGATTAAATTAATTGCGATTGGAAAGAATAAGGATAAGGCGTTACAGTCTTTAGAAAAAGAATATATGAAGCGATTATCAGCTTTTTGTAAGTTTAGTGAAATTGAAGTAAAGGATGAGGCGAATGAGCATGTTTCTAGAGAAGCCGAAGTTTTATTGGTGAAAGAAAAAGAGGGAAATCGTGTTCTGGAAAAATTATCAGACCAGGATTTTGTGGTCTTATTAGATCTTCATGGCAAGATGATTGATTCTGAAGCGTTTGCGAAGAATTTGGATATGTGGCAAATGAAGTATTCAAATATTGTCTTTGTGATTGCGGGCAGTCTTGGACCGAGTGAAAAATTAGTTTCGAGAGCAAATTATCGTTGGAAATTATCGGATCTAACTTTTACACATTTGATGACGCGGGTCTTGATGTTGGAACAAATTTATCGTGGTTTTATGATCAATAATGGTCGTAATTATCACAAGTAAGTGATGAAAGCGCTTTTTGTGGAATTTTTTGCTTGTGAAAAACTAGTCAATCAATTTATGTAGTGATATAATGGATGTGCAAAAAAATGACAGTAGGAGGAATATACATGACAAAGAGAACTGTTAAAGACCTTGATGTAGCTGGAAAAAAGGTCATCGTACGTTGTGATTTTAACGTGCCAAGAAAAGATGGCGTTATCACTGATGATAACCGTATCGTAATGGCTTTACCTACAATTAAATATTTAGTAGAAAACAAAGCTAAAGTTATTTTGATGTCTCACTTAGGAAAAGTTAAGACTGAAGAAGACAAAGCTAAAAACAACTTGGAATGCGTAGCTGTACGTTTACAAGAATTGTTACCAGATGTAAAAGTAACTTTCTGCCCAGTAACTCGTGGTGAAGAATTAGAAAACGCTGTAAATGCATTAGCTGATGGTGAAATCGTATTAATGCAAAATACTCGTTACGAAAAAGGCGAAAGCAAAAACGATCCTGAATTAGGTGCATATTGGGCTAGCTTAGGTGAAGTATTCGTTGAAGATGCATTCGGATCTGTTCACCGTGCGCACGCTTCTACTGTAGGTATCCCTACAAATATTAAAGAAAACGGATTAGGATTCTTAGTAGAAAAAGAAGTTACAATGTTAGGAAAAGCTGTTGATGAACCAGCTCACCCATTCGTAGCTATCATTGGTGGATCTAAAGTATCTAGTAAGATCGATGTCGTTGACAACTTATTGAAAAAAGCTGACAAAGTTATCATCGGTGGTGGAATGGCTTATACATTCTCTAAAGCTGTTGGTGGTTCAATTGGTACTTCATTAGTTGAAGATGACAAATTGGATTTAGCAAAAGAATATTTAGAAAAAGCTGGAGACAAATTAGTTCTTCCTGTAGATAACGTAATCGCTGATGCATTCAGTGAAGAAGCTAACACTTCTGTAGCAGATGCTGGACAAATTCCTGATGGATGGATGGGATTAGATATTGGTCCTAAATCTGTTGAATTGTTCAAAGAAACTTTAGCTGGTGCTAAAACTGTAGTATGGAATGGACCTATGGGTGTATTCGAAATGCCTAAATTCGCTAAAGGTACTGAAGAAGTATGTAAAGCAATCTCTGAATTACCAGATGCTATTACAGTAATCGGTGGTGGAGATTCTGCTGCTGCTGCAAAACAATTAGGATATGCAGACAAATTCTCTCACGTTTCAACTGGTGGTGGAGCTAGTTTGGAATATATGGAAGGTAAAACATTACCTGGTATCGCTATTATCAGCGAAAAGTAATAAGGAGATGTACTTAAGATGAGAAAACCTATTATCGTTGGAAACTGGAAAATGAACAAAAACAACGCTGAAACAAAAGCTTTCTTCGAAGCTGTTGACGGTGTTGCTGCTAGCGAAAATGCTACTTATGGAATTGGATGTCCATTCACTGATTTAAGAACTGCATTGGATCACGCTAAAAACTTAGTTGTAGCTGCTGAAAACTGCCACTTTGAAGATAGTGGAGCTTTCACTGGTGAAGTTAGTGTTCCTATGTTAGAAGAAATGGGTGTTAAATATTGCATTATCGGTCACTCAGAACGTCGTGAAATGTTCGGTGATACTGATGAAACAGTAAACAAAAAAGCAAAACGTTTAATCAAAGCTGGAATCACTCCAATCTTATGTGTTGGTGAAACAGAAGCTGATTATGATGCTGGAAACTCAGAAAAAGTAATTCGTGAAGAATTAGCTGGTTCTTTAGCTGACTTATGTCCAAAATGTGTTGGTGAAATGGTTATTGCCTACGAACCAATCTGGGCTATCGGAACTGGAAAATCTGCTTCAGTTGAAATTGCTGAAAACTGCTGTAAAATCGTACGTGACCAAGTTAAGGTTATGTATGGTGAAGAAGCTGCTGAAAAAGTACGTATCCAATATGGTGGAAGTGTTAAACCTAATAACATCGTTGAATATATGGCTCAACCAGATATCGATGGTGCATTAATTGGTGGTGCTAGTTTGAAAGAAGATAGCTTCACAGAAATCATTGAAAAAACAAAATAATTGATGATCATTTAGGCCTCTTTGAGGCCTTTTGTTTTTAGTCCATTCTAACCAAAAAGTAAATTTAGGGTTGTTTGAGAGGTCGTTTCGTGATAAACTAATCATGAACTATTTTAAATAGGGGGTAGAATAAAATGAATTTTGTAGAAAATAATGGTAAAAAAGTCGCAGCAATTCTTTGTGTAGCATCTGCTTTCCCTGTTGTCGCAACAGTGGTTGCAGCCAAGGAAGAACCAGGATGGCATGGCGATCGTTACGTAAATGAAGATAAAACTGTAGCTAAAGGATGGCAAGAAATTGAAGGAAAATCTTACTATTTCTCAGAAGATGGTACAGTAAACTCTTCAAAAACTGAAAATGCCACTACTGCTAGCGTTTCAAGTAACATTACAGGGGAAGTGAAAGAAACAGTAGCGACAGCTAGTCAAGAAGCTGTAAAACAAGAAACAGAAGAAAAAGCAGTTGTAGAAGAAACACCTGTTCAAACTGAAGAAGTTAAAACAGAAACAACAGAAACAACAGAAACAACTACTGATACAACAACGGATACTACTGTAACTCCGGATACTGCTGAAACTCCAGAAGTTCCTGCAGCTCCAGAACAGACTCCAGAGCAAAATCCAACACCTGCTCCAGAAGCTCCTGCAGCTCCAGAACAGACTCCAGAGCAAAATCCAACACCTGCTCCAGAAGCTCCTGCAACTCCAGAACAAAATCCAACACCAGCTCCTGAAGCTCCTGCAGCTCCAGAACAGACACCAAGTGAGGATACAACAACTCCAGCTCCAACTCCAGATCAGACAGTTACTCCTGCTCCTGAAGAAACTGTAACACCAGCTCCAGAACAAACAACTTCTAGCTTAGGTGATCGTATTTCTTCATCAGCTCAAGGATTAGTCGGTGTTACGGATGGATTATGGTGTACTCAAGTTGTACAACAAGCATTGGCAAATGCGGGTGTAAGTGATGCATATCAATTATGGCCAGATCAATATCAAGGTGTATATGGATATTATACAGATAGTCCTTTAGCTGGTGACTTGATTTACTACAACAATGGTGGACGTGGTGTTGACCACATCGCTATCTATATTGGAAATGGACAAGCTATACATGGAAACTACAAAGGTAAGACTGTACAAGCTAGTGCATATCAAGACGGTATGGGTAATCCGCAATATATTCGTGTAGTAAGATAATTGAAATTTTAAGCTTGGCAATTTGCCAGGCTTTTTTTTAGTGTCGTTGTATTGTATAATATGAGGTAGTTTTGGAGGCTAAAATATATGAATGAAGCTTATAAAAATCTTCTAGAAAGAAGAAGTGTAAGAAAATATAATGATAAAAAGGTCAGTCATGACTTAATTGAAAAAATAGTATATGCAGGTCAATTTGCGCCTAGTGGAATGAATCGTCAAATCTATGCCTTTGTGGTTGTAGAAGATGAAGAATTGATGCATGAACTATCGAAAAAGAATGCAGAAGCTATGAATTCTACATCCGATCCTTTCTATGGGGCTAAAAGTATGATTATTGTATTTGCGGATACAAATGCACCGACATATTTATATGATGGAGTCTTAGCTATGGGCAATCTAATGAATGCAGCCAATGCCTTAGGTGTTGACTCATGTTGGATCCATCGTGCTAAAGAAGTTTTTAAAACGGATTTTGGCAAAGAATTAAAGAAAAAATGGTGCTTACCAGAATCTTATGAAGGTATTGGACATTGTATTTTAGGCTATAGAGATGGAGAACTTTCAAAACGCGCTGAAAGAATTTCTAAGGTGATTTATGCATAATATACGTATTGGTCAGGCCGTAGATATTCATCAACTTGTCAAGGGCCGTAAGCTCATTCTAGGCGGTATAGAAATTGAACACTCAAAAGGCTTATTAGGACATTCCGATGCGGATGTTTTAGTGCATGCGGTTGGTGAAAGTATTCTAGGCGCACTTGCCTTAGGAGATCTTGGAAAGCATTTTCCGGATACGGATCCTAAATATAAAGGAGCGAATAGTTTAGATTTGTTAGCTCATATTTATGAAATGATGAATGAAATGGGCTATCAAATTGGAAATGTGGATGCGACAATCTTGGCCGAAAGACCGAAAATGGCACCACATATTATGGCTATGCGAGAAAATATCGCAAACGTTTTACATTGTGATATGGAAGATATTTCCATCAAGGCTACTCGGGGTGAAAAGCTAGGCTTTGTAGGAAATGAAGAGGGCATAGTGAGTTTAAGTGTTTGTATATTGGAGAAAAAAGGATGAGAGTTGTAATTCAAAGGGCAAAAAACGCAAAATGTACAGTTGAAGGGCAAGTGACAGGTCAAATTGATCAGGGTTATTGTCTTTTTGTAGGTTTTAATAATGAGGATACAGAAGAAATCATGGATAAAATGATTCATAAGATTTTATTTTTACGTATTTTTGAAGATGAAAATGGAAAGATGAATAAATCCATTCAAGATGTAGGTGGTAGTATTCTATCTATTTCACAATTTACTTTATATGCCGATTGTAAGAAGGGAAATCGCCCAAGTTTTACAAATGCAGGAAAACCAGATTTGGCAACTGTATTGTATGATCAATTCAATCAGAAGCTACAAGATCAAGGTATGCATGTTGAAAAAGGTATATTTGGAGCGGATATGAAGATTGAATTGTTGAATGATGGTCCAGTCACAATTGTATTGGATTCAAAGGAGTTGTTTTAATGGAAATTATATATGGAAATACACTGGCAGATAGTATCAAGTCTTCAATGAAACAAAAGATTGATGACATTCGTGCCCAAGGAAAAAGATTACCATTATTAAGTGTAGTGCTTGTTGGAAATAATCCGGCTAGTATGTCTTATGTTCGTGGTAAAGAAAAGGCTTGTTCTTCTATTGGGATGCTTCAACAAACGATTCGCTTAGATGAAAATGTATCGCAAGAAGAATTAAGTAAGGTGATTACAGAGTTAAATCTAGATCCAGAAGTGGATGGTATTTTAGTACAAATGCCATTACCAGAACATCTAGATGAAACGGCCGCCTTAGAATTGATTGATCCACAAAAAGATGTGGATGGTTTACACCCCATGAATGCAGGATGTTTATTGACAAATCGCCCAGGCTTTATTCCTTGTACACCACAAGGCGTTATGGCGATGCTTGATTCGATTGGATATAAAGATCTATCTGGAAAACGTGCGGTTGTTTGTGGAAGAAGTAATTTGGTTGGAAAACCCGTCGCATTATTGCTTCAAAATCGCAATGCGACAGTAACAATTGTTCATTCAAAGACGCCGGATATTGAAAAGATTGCTTCACAAGCTGATATTTTGATTGTTGCGATGGGTGTTAGTCAAATGGTCAATGAAAATTGGGTAAAAGAAGGAGCTGTCGTGATTGATGTGGGAATCAACCGTGTCAATGGGAAACTTGTTGGGGATTGTGACTTTGAATCAGTTGCGAAAAAGGCGAGTTATGTAAGTCCAGTGCCAAAAGGTGTTGGTCCAATGACAGTTTGTATGTTATTATCGAATACGTTAGATGCATATAAAATGCATACGCAAGGAGAATAATTATGGAATATGGATTAAATGATATTGTAGAAATGAAAAAAGAGCATCCTTGTCATAAGTCCACAGAATGGAAAATTATTCGTATGGGTGCTGATATTCGAATTAAGTGTTTGGGTTGTGGAGCTAGTGTTCTAATGCCTAGACAAAAATTTGAAAAGAAATTGAAAAAAGTAATTCGACATGAAGAAGAATAGAGAGGATGTATTGAATTTATGCCATTAACTGCAGGAATCGTTGGTCTTCCTAACGTTGGAAAATCGACTTTATTTAACGCTATCACCAAATCTCAGGTGGAAGCCGCAAACTATCCATTTGCGACAATTCAACCCAATGTAGGTGTTGTAGAAGTACCAGACTATCGTATTGATCGTTTAGTTGAAATTTTTAATCCTAAAAAAACAATTTATACAACATTTGAATTTACTGACATTGCAGGATTAGTAAAAGGAGCTAGTCAAGGGGAAGGGTTGGGTAACCAATTCTTATCGAACATTCGTTTAACAGATGCGATTTGTCACGTGGTTCGTTGTTTTGACAATCCAGATATTACACACGTAGAAAATAGTGTGGATCCAATTCGTGATATTGAAATTATCAACTTAGAATTGACTTTGGCTGACCTTCAAACAATTGAAAATCGTAGAAGTAAGATTGAACGTAAGGCAAAGACAAACAAAGATAAAGAATCTTTAGATGAACTTGCTTTATTGGATCGTCTTCAACCTGTTTTAGAAGAAGGAAAACCAGCGCGTTCGTTAGAATTAAATGAAGAAGAACAAATTTTGATGAAGGGTTATAACTTATTGACAGCGAAACCTATGATCTATGTTGCCAACTTAGATGATGAAGGTATCATGGATCCAGATTCATGCGCTTACTATAATCAAGTAAAGGAGTATGCGCAAAGTCAAAATAATCAAGTTGTTGCCTTATGTGCACAAATGGAAGAAGAATTGTCTGGTTTAGATAAAGAAGAAAAAGATGCTTTCTTAGAAGAATTGGGTGTTGAAACTTCTGGTTTAGACCAATTGATTCAAGAAGCCTATTCCGTATTAGATTTATGTACGTTCTTAACGGCTGGAGAAGATGAATGTCGTGCATGGACATTTAAAAAAGGGATGAAAGCACCAGATTGTGCTGGCATTATCCATACAGATTTCAAGAAGGGATTTATTCGTGCCGAAGTATATCGCTTTGATGATATTGATGAATTAGGTAGCGAATTAGCTATCAAAGAAGCAGGACGTCTACGTCTAGAAGGAAAGGATTATGTCGTTCAAGATGGCGATGTAATGCACTTTAGATTTAATGTTTAGTCTACAAAATATTATCTATTTGGTGATTGCCGTTATTCTATCTATGTCGATTCATGAAACGGCACATGGTTTAGTTTCTTATTGGATGGGTGATCCTACAGCTAAATTAGAGGGAAGATTAAGTTTAAATCCTTTTAAGCATGTGGATTGGCTAGGACTTGTTTGTCTACTGATATGTGGATTTGGATGGGCAAAACCCGTTCCGATCGATGCAAGATATTATAAGGATGCAAAAACTGGGATTATTTGGACAAGTTTTGCGGGTCCAGTCGCAAATTTTCTTCTAAGCTTTATTTGTGTATTCCTATTTTATGCACTTTATAAATTTGCACCTCAATTTATGATGACAAGTGTGGGTTATTTTGTATCGAATACATTGACGTATACAGGACTCATTTCTACAGGATTTGGAATCTTTAACTTGATTCCAGTACCACCACTAGATGGATCGAAAATATTATTTTCGTTTTTACCAGATGATCAATATTATAAATTTATTGATGGTGCACCATGGATGAACTTCTTATTTATCTTTTTGATTTTTACAGGTCTATTAGACTATCCACTTGGTATGTTACGTTCAAATATGATCCAATTTTTTGAAATGATCGCAAAGATGATTTTAGGTTTCTAAAGTCATCTTTTTTAAACGCTTTCAGAAAAAAATTACATTTAACTAAAAATTAACATAAATTTAATATTGTTTTGACATTATTTTTATTGCATAATAAAGGCGTCGCGATATGCGTAAAAATTGAAAATAAAATATTCATTTTATAAAAGGAGTTCAAGATGGAAATAGTTACAATGGTCTTATCCCTATTAGGTGGCATTGCGTTATTTTTGTTCGGTATGTCTTTAATGGGCGATGGACTAAAAAGCGTAGCTGGCAATAAGTTGGAAGCATTCTTGTACAAGATGACAAACACAAGTCTAAAAGGTGTTGCCCTAGGTGCAGGTGTTACTTCTGTTATTCAATCTAGTAGTGCTACGACAGTAATGGTCATTGGTTTTGTTAACTCAGGTATGATGAAACTAAGACAAGCAATCGGTATTATTATGGGTGCTAATATTGGTACAAGTATTACTGGTTGGATATTGTGTTTATCTTATGTTGGTGGATCTAGTGGTATCGCAAGCCTATTCTCAACGGCTACGATCACAACTTTGTTTGCGTTTATTGGTATTTGTTTAAAAACATTTGGAAAACGTACTACACATAAAAATGTTGGAAATATCATGCTAGGTTTTGCGATTTTAATGACGGGTATGCAACAAATGAGTGGAGCAGTTTCACCTTTAAGAACAAATGAAACATTCATTAGTATGCTTACAATGTTCTCAAATCCAGTCATGGGTATTCTTATTGGTATTTTGTTTACAGCGGTTCTACAAAGTGCAAGTGCTGCCATCGGTATTTTGCAGGCACTATCAATGACAGGCTCATTGACATTTGCTGCAGCCTTCCCAATTAACTTAGGAATTGGTATTGGTGCTGCATGTCCTGTGTTGATTTCTGCCTTAAGTGCAAATAAGAATGGTAAACGTACCGCATTAGAATATTTGATCAATGACTTATTTGGTATGATTATTTGGTCTATCTTATTCTATGGTTCAAATCTATTTATGCACTATGATTTTTTGAATAAAGTTATGTCCCCAGTAAATATTGCATTAATGAATACAGCGATTCGTTGTGGAAATGTATTAGTTTTATTCTGGTTCATTCCTCAAATTGAAAAATTATTGATGCGTATTGTCAAAGACAGTCCAGAAGATCTAGCAGAACAGGCTGACTTTGATTTATTAGAAGAACGTTTGATTCCTTATCCTGCCTTAGCTATTGCTCAATGTCATCGTGTTATGAATGGTATGGCTAAAAAGGTTCGTAATAATGTGAATCGTTCAATGAACTTGATCAATGAATTTAGACCGGAAAAATATGAGAAAGTACATCGTAAAGAAACATTGATTGATAAATATGAAGCGCGTTTAGGTTCTTATTTGATGCAACTTACAAAACAAGCATTAAATACTGAACAAACAAGACAAGCCTCATTATATCTTCATACTATTAGTGACTTTGAAAGAATTGGTGATCACGCGGCAGATATTGCCGAGATGTCAAAGAGTATCAATGAAAATCGTATGGAAATGTCAGAAGCGGCTATGGATGAATTAAATCTTGTCATGGAAGCGGTTCGTGAATCGATGAATATGACATACCATGCATATCTAGAAGATGATTTAGATTTGGCTCGACGTGTATCTCCACTTGGAATTGTCATTCGTGGACTATGTGATGAAATGAAATTACGTCACGTTGAACGTTTATCTCAAGGAAACTGTGGACTTGAAGAAGGTACAGTATTCAATGATTTATTGAATAGTTTAAACCGTATTGCCACACACTGTGCAAGTAGTATGGTGGCCTTGGTCAAGATTCGTGAAAAAGATACAGATATCCACATTCACGATTCAAAAGTATATGCGATTGAGGGTGATGATTATAAAACGACGTTGGCTGAATATCGCGAAAAATATGATCTTGGACAAAGAGAAGGTCGTATTGTAAGTATGGAAGACGATCAAGTTGAATAGAAATTAAAAAAGGGCCTGAGAAATCAGGCCTTTGATGTATTAATTTGAATGTCACATTTGTCTTGGATTGAAAAAGTATTAAAATAGGCTTCTTCTAAAGGAATCCATTGTTGAATGAAATTATTCAACATCTTTGGATTTCTTTTTCTTAGTCTTTCTATTTGTTCATCTTTATTGACTGTTAAGAAAACGGAAAAATCATAATATTTTTGAAGACTAGAATGCATAGAGTAAGAGCCTTCTATAATATTGAATGGTTTATATGGAATCAAGATAGCATGCTCTATAGACATAGTTGAACAATTAAATTTACACAACTTCACATCTTCATGTTTTGATAATGGAATCAATATCTCTTGTTCAAAACGTTCATGATCCACGTTTTCTCCAGGACTTTCAAGCCTTTCTTTTGTCCTTTGAAAAGGTTGTAGAAAGAAATCATCCATTTTAAATACATTACAATCATATATTTGTTTTAAAAGCATTGAAAGTGTTGTTTTACCAGAAGCACAACGACCATCGATGGAAATCATAGAAGGATGTTCGTTATCTATATATTTAAATAGTTCTAGAAATGGAAGATACTTTTTATGAATTAAGCGATAGGATGGATGATACAATTGATTGAACGTATCTGAATGATGAATTGCAGGATAACCCTCTTTTTTCCATTTTAAAAGTAAATCCTTAGATTGTTCGAATGAAAAGGGAAGAGTATTGTCGAAGATAAGATCTAAAAGAGTTTGAATCTTATCTTCAAGTTGTTTGATTCCATGTTTTTCTTGCTGGCTAGATAGTATAAAT
This sequence comes from uncultured Holdemanella sp., assembly GCF_934754935.1. GTDB lineage: Bacteria > Bacillota_I > Bacilli_A > Erysipelotrichales > Erysipelotrichaceae > Holdemanella. The sequence continues at coordinate 17,664 of NZ_CAKVJB010000017.1, forward strand.
AAAGTACTGAGTGTATTTACAGTTAAGCCATAATTTAAATGTAGACGTACATAGTCTCCATCTAATTCTTCAATTGAATCATATGGATCTTTACTCGTTTGTAGTTCTAGTTCAATATTGGATTTGACTTTAGAAAAATCAGAAACAAGGTGTTCACATCCAAAACTACTTTGATACAAGAATTTCATTAAATCTTGTAGTTCTAGTTGTGGATATGTTTGAAATTGATGGAGTATATATTCTTTTGTGTTCATAGAAGATATTTTATCATATTCTTTACTTTTTGATTATAGATAAAAACTATAACAAGTACATATTTTTAAATATTATAAATAATCAGTTAGAAATGATAAAATAATGTCATTGGAGGAAATTTACTTATGTTGAATATTAAATATGATATTGTAGGATCTTTTTTAAGACCACAAGAAATTAAAGAGGCGCGTGCTAAATTTAATAATAATGAAATCACATATGAACAATTACGTGATATTGAAGATGAACAAATCGCAAAATTGGTAGCGAAGGAAGTACAACATGGATTAAAGTTTGTGACAGATGGAGAATTCCGTCGTCGCTGGTGGCATTTGGATTGGTTAAAAGAATTTGATGGTTTTACCACAAAACACTTAGATAAGTTTATTAATGGAAGAAACAATCATATTGAATTGGGTATGATTGAAGGAAAGATTTCTTATGATCCTAATAAGGCACATAAAGAAATGTACGCATGGGATTTTCTAAAGAAGGAAGCTAGTAAATATGGAGTAGAGGCTAAGAAATGTATTTCTGGACCGAATATGATTTTGATTGATCATTTCTTACAATTAGGTATTAAAGATACACCATATTATGGTACGGATATTGAAGCCGTGATTGAAGATATTGGTTTGGCATATCAAGCTGCCATTCGTGATTTCTACGATCATGGATGTCGCTATATTCAAATTGATGATACTTCATGGACATATATGATTGATGATACGTTTGTTTCAAAGGTAGAAGGTTTGGGTTATACAAAAGCACAAGTGTTAGATTGGTTTGTGCGTGTAAGTACAAAGGCTTTGGAAAATCGTCCAGAAGACATGCAGATCGCAACACATTTCTGTAAAGGAAACTTCAAAGGAAATCCATTGTTCCATGGATTCTATGATACAATCGCAAAATCAGTCGCAAGTATTCCATATGATGGTTATTTTGTAGAATATGACGATGCTCGTAGTGGAACCTTTGATCCTTGGGCTGTTTTAAAAGGTACAGACCGCACATTTGTGGCTGGTTTGATTTCTACAAAACGTCCAGAATTAGAGGAGCACGATGCGATTAAAGCACGTTATGAACAAGCTAAAGCCGTAGTCGGAGATAATATTGCGCTTTCTCCACAATGTGGATTTGCCTCTGTTGAAGAAGGTAACTGCATTGATGAAGAAACACAATGGAAGAAAATTGATTTATTGGTATCTTGCCAAGACTTTATTTAAGGGAAATCTTTTGATTTCTCTTTTTTTAGTCACAAAAAAAGGAACAATTAATTGTTCCCATAATATGACTTTAAGAAAGATTCTTTGAATTCTTTAAATGTACCATCTAAAATAGCTTGTCTAGCCTGTTCTGTAAGACGGATGATAAAACGAAGATTATGCATAGAAGCCAGTTCAAAATATTTGGCAGATTCCGTGCGGTCTTGAGATTTCCATAGTCTTCTTAATTCACCAAGTGTAATCTTAGCTTGACATGTCGGACAATCACAACCTTCATCAATGATTTCATCGCTATCTCTATATTTAGATAGATTGATTGGACCATGCATTGTATACAATCTTCCATGTCTTGCCTCTCTTGTAGGAGCTACACAATCAAATGTATCGGCGCCATTCTCAGTTCCAATCAAAATATCATCTGGATGTGATAGACCTAATAAATGTCTTGGCTTATTTTCAGGAAGTTCTTCATTACACCAAGTTAAAATATCACCTAATGTTTCTTTTAAGAAAGCTCCACCTAAGCCATAACCATCAAAATCCATCTGTGCATATTTTTTACATGTAGATCTTCTTAGATCTTCCCAACGACCACCTTGAATGACACCATATAAAGATTGATGATAGCCTAGATCATCACAATGCTTCTTATGTTCATCTAGACTTCTTTTTGCCCAACGCTCCGTTCTTGCCAAAGATTCCACGTTATATTCATACGTATCGGCTAAAGATGTTAATTCATCATAGGCCATATGGATATCGGCTCCAATACGACATTGAATCTGCATACTTTCTTCAGGGCCAATAAAATCTTCTTGTCCTGTAAATGGATCATGGAAGTGTACTCCATCTTCTGTGACATGGGCCAAACGTTTTTCTTCTTCGGTATTCTTCATATTGTCTTCACGTTTCATGCTGACAACTTTGCCACAACCCGAACCTAAAGACATGACCTGAAATCCACCGGAATCCGTTAAGGTTGGACCATTCCATTTTGACCATGCGGATAGCCCTCCATTTTCAGCAATTTCAGGGGAAATATTTCTTAAATGATATCCATTACTCAGCATAGCTTGGGCATTGATACTTTTTAATTCTTCCATAGAAACAAAACGAACTTCACCATGTGTTCCCACACACATAAATGCAGGGGTTTTGATGTCTCCATGAGGTGTATGTATAATTCCGGCTCTTCCTAATTGGCCAGGAATTCTTTTTTCAATTTCAAAATAAAATTTATTGTCATTTTTATATTCCATAAAATCCTCCAACCTATTTATTTTATCATATATTAGCCACGTCTTATATAAAAGATTACACTGACTACACCAATTATACCGGCAACAAATCCAATGGATTGAATATTAAGTAGATTAATAGTTTGTCCACCGATAAAAGATCCTAAACCAATTCCTAAGTTAAAGATACCTGAGAAGATGGACATCGCAATAGCACTTGTGTTTTCATTTGTCGCAAGCATTGTTTCTGATTGACAGGCCACATTAAATGCAGTAGAACTCATTCCCCATATAATACAAATAAAAATAAGTGTAATCATGGTGATTGTGCTTGGTTTTAATAAGAATAAGACAAGGCTTAAACAACACAGTGAAGTTAAGATAAATCTTTTTCGATTTTTATTGTAGAAATTTGAGAATAAGATACTTCCACCAATACCGGCAACACCAAATAGAGATAGAACAAGTGTAATTGTATTGTTTGATAGATTTGCGACTTGCGATAAGAATGGTTCAATATAACTATAGGCTGTATAGTAGGCACTCGCAAATAATAAAGAAATTCCATAGATGGTGATGAGTTGTTTATTCTTTAATAATTGAGGAAGTTCGTTTAAAGAAAAAGCAGCGTTTGAATTTAATTTAGGGAAATAAATGGATTGGAAAAATAAAAGTAGAATACTAATGATACCTACAATTAAGAAGGCGATTCTCCAACCAATTAAAAGACCAATCATTCTTCCAAGTGGTAAACCGGCAATCATCGCAACACTTGTACCTGTAACGATCATGCTCATCGCAAATTCTCGTTTTTCTTCATTGACAAGTCTTACGGCAATGACACTGGCAATCGACCAGAATATGGCGTGGGCACAAGCTACGACAAGTCTTCCTGCTATTAATATAAGGAAGTTCATTGAAATGGCACTGATGACTTGTCCAAGACCAAATAAGAAGAGGGTCGTCAGCAAGATCTTCTTGTAGTTGTATTTAGAAGCTAAAATCATCAGTGGTAAACTTAATAACATAACAGCCCAGGAATAAATGGTAATCATTGTACCTGCTTGTGTTTGCGTAATTGAAAAGGTTTGGGCAATATCGGTAAGTAGGCCGATGGGCATAAATTCAGAAGTGTTAAATATAAATGCGGCTATTGTCATACCTAAAAGTGGCATCCATTGTTTCTTATTCATTAAATCATCCTTTCAAAAACGTTTACTATTTTACCACATGTCATATTGAAAACACTATTTTTTCTTTCTATAATATATATCGGTGATAATTTATGAAAAAAACAATTTGGATTGCGACGAGCAATGCACATAAAGTGGAAGAATTTCAAACAATGTTGAAGGATTGTGAAGTGAAATGTTTAAAGGATTTAGATCATAAAATCCATATTATTGAAGATGGAACAACTTTTGAAGAAAATGCATTGATCAAAGCTCGTACATTATTTAATGAACTACATGAACCTGTGATTAGTGATGATTCAGGTTTAGAAGTGGATGCGATGGATAAAAAGCCGGGTGTTTATTCAGCTCGTTTTTTAGGGGAAGACACAAGCTATGATATTAAGAATCAATATATTATAGATCAAGTACAAGGAAAGACACGTACAGCTCGTTATGTATGCGTAATTGCGTATATTGATGAAGAAGGAAAAGAACATGTGTATCGTGGTGAATGTGAAGGCTTGATTCACGATAAATTGGAAGGGGAAAATGGATTTGGATATGATCCTATCTTCTATTATCCTGAATTTAAGACAACACTTGCCAATGTGAGTGAAGAAAAGAAAAATAGTGTATCTCATAGAGGAATCGCTTTAGAAAAATTTTTGAAAGATTGGAGTAAATAAGTATGTTGCATGTTGTATTGTATGAACCGGAAATTCCACAAAATACAGGAAATATTATTCGAACTTGTATGGCCACAGGTTCTAGGCTACATTTGATTGAACCATTGGGTTTTTCTTTGGATGAAAAACATTTGCGTCGTTCAGGAATGGATTATATTAAAGATGCCGATATTCATATTCACAAGGATTGGGATGCGTTTGTAGCTGAAAATCCAAGTGAACATTATTATTTTATGACTCGTTATGGAAAAAAGGCTCCAAGTGAGTTTGATTTCACAAAAGAAGAGGGCGATATTTATTTAGTACTTGGAAAAGAAAGTACGGGTGTAGATAAAAAGATCCTTCAAGGACACTTAGATACTTGTATGCGTCTTCCTATGGTCGCAAACGCAAGAAGCTTGAACTTGTCCAATTGTGCTGCCATTATTGTGTATGAAGTGTTACGTCAACTTGATTATCCTGGACTTAGTACACATGAAGAGCTTAAGGGAGAGGATTGGCTTGAAAATCTTAAGGTCGATTGATCAATGTATAGATTCGTTTGAAAAGCGAATCTTTCTTTTTATATTTTTTCTTTGTCTATATTGGCTATGGCAGAATGTATGGCAGCTCATTTTGTTTGGCAAATTATTTTTTTTGTATGATTATGAAAGTTTGTTTAGTATACAGGCAAAACTTAGTACATATCAATCGAGTGTATTTATTCGTATTATATATTATGTGATTTCAAATCCATCATTGAATGTATTTAAACTCATTTGTTGTATAAAACTAATAGACATATTGGGTGTTGCAGGCATTGTTTTATTGATAAAAAAGTTTCGATTTGTGGTTGTTTTTAATGGAATTAAGTATGTTTGGGGCTTGTTTTGGATCGTAAAAGCATTGCATTCAAAAAGTGTGTATTTGGTAATTTCTTGTTTAAAATGGCTATCTTTAGGCACTTTTATATGTTTGATGATGACTTCTATCGTTTTACTGTATACGCTTTCAATAATGATCTTGGATTTTGATAAATTTGTTCATGATTTATAAACATCTTTATACATTTACTAAATTATGTACAATTTTTTATAAAATCACACAATTTACCACAATTTAGAATTAAGTGCTTTATATAAAGCTTATTAAGGAAAAATTAAGAAATAAATTACTAAAAAGTGCAAATGATTTTTAAGCGAAAATTTGCAACAAAAAAGAATCCTTGTTAAACTTCAGGTGTTGTAACGAAGAGGTGATATGATGAATTTTATCGAAAAACATAGTAAAATTTTAGCCGTAAGCCTATGTCTATTGACTTCTGGTCCAATTGTTTCGACAATGTATGCCAAAGAAGTTCAACCAGGATGGCATGGTGAAGGCGCAGATCGTTATTATATTTTAGAATCAAATCGTCAAACAGCTACTGGTTTAACAAAAGTCGATAATGAACTTTACTATTTCAATAGTAAGGGTGAAATGCAGTTTGGTTGGCAAAATGTTTCTGATGAAACTTATTATTTCCAAGCAGATGGAACTGCAGCAACAGGTACTGTTACAATTCATGGCAGTGAATACAATTTCCAAAAAGAAGGTATTCTTCTTCATGGTTGGAGTGAAGATGGTAAGTCATTCTACGATGAAAAAGGAAACAAGACTTCAACAAACTGGATTGAAGACAATGGCGCAAAATATTATTTTGACGACAAAGGAAATTGCGTAACTGGTTGGCAAAAAATCGATGGCCAGGACTATTATTTTGGTGAAGATGGAAAGATGGCTACAGGTCAATTTGATGTAGACGGAAAAACATATTTCACTGGGGAAGATGGAATCTTCCGTACTGGTTGGCAAGTAATCAACGGTCAGGATTATTATTATGCAGAAAATGGTGAAGTCACTAAGAATCAATTCTTAGATATTGATGGAGCTAAATACGCATTCGATGAAAATGGTAATTTAATTAAGAATACCGAAAAAGATGGATATAAGATCGATGAAAATGGTGTTGCGACTGAAATAACTCCTTCTCAGGATTCTTCAACTCAAGACACTACAAGTACACCGGCTCAAAGTACTACAACTAACACAAACACGAGCACAAGTACAAGTACAAATACTATACAAGCACCAACACAAAGCACAACAGGTGGTTCTACAAACAATAGTTACAACAATAACTATGCACCATCGACTCCAAGTGTAAGTTCTTCAGCTATTGCTGCTGCAGCTTTAAATCAAGTGGGTGCGAGTCAAGATTGTACAATGTTAGTCACAAATGCTTTAGCCGCTGTAGGAATTAATTTCCACGGTTCTCCTGAACAATATTTAAGTTTAGGACGCATTACATCAAGTCCAGTTGCAGGTGACATTATTGTTTATTCAGGTCACGTTGCGATTTATATTGGAAATGGAATGGCTGTTCATGGTGGATGGTTAGGTAACCAAACTGTAAAGGCATCTGTTTCATGTGGTAATGCATTGATCGCATATGTTCATGTAGGTTAGAATTCAATTCTAACCTTTTTTTTATATTTGTGGTAAAATCAATAATATATTTTCAAGGAGGTCTTGTATGAACTATATTCAAACGCAAAAATTTAGCGATGTCTATGTTTCTTGTAAAACCATGATGCCATTTCAACGAAATACAATTACAGCACTCAATGTACTTGTATATATGATGAAGGCAAAAACAGAAAAGATGGATTCCAAACAAAAACTAGCTTCGACTTTAAATCTAGCTTATGGAACGAAAATATCTTATGGATTAACTTCTTATGGAGATATGATTCAAGTGGATGTGCGTTTTCAATTTGTTCGTCCAGACTGGATTGAAGATGAGAATTATTTAGATAAAATCAAAGATATTATGGATCAAGCTTTATTTCATTCGGTATTGGATGAAGAAAACTTCAAAGAGTCTGTATATTTATTGAAAAATAGATTATTAGCACAAATGGATGATCCAGCTAACTTATCTTGTATGTATGCCTTTGAAATGGCTCATGACAAGCATTCCATTTCAATTCCTGTACAGGGTAGTTTAAAAGATTTAGAAACACTTACATTAAAAGATGTCAAACAAGTGTATACACTCTATATGGATATGGCGAAGCATTTCTATATTTGTGGATATGTAGATCAAGAATTATATGACTTTATTGATTCTTTGGATTCGCATTGTCCTTTTATTTCCGAAAGAACATTGCTTCCAAAAGTGGAAACGAGTTATAAGACATTTGAAAAGGATATTTCTCAAACTTGTATTTCGCAAGTATATTCGACTGGTGTGGATATTTCAAGTGCAGACTATGAGGCAGAATTGATTTTATGTAGTATTCTAGGACAAAGTCAAAAGAATTTGATGTTTGATGAGATTCGTGAAAAGAATAGTCTTTGTTATTCGATAAGCTCATCGATTATTCGTTTTGATGGGGCGCTACTTGTTCATACGGGTGTAAATCGTAAAGATGTTACTAAAGTATTGAATTTAATAGAAACACAAATTGATCGATTATTGAATATGGATTATGACGATGCCTATTTAGAAATTGCGAAAATGGGATTTAAAGATCGCCTTGTTGGAGGATTGGATCAACCACTCTCTTTAATTGCCCAAGCTTTTTTAGATGATTTGTTGCACCGTCAGCTTACAACGGAACAAAGAATTGAAAGAATTATGAAGGTGACAAAGGAAGATATTTCGCGTGTTGCCTTACAAATGAATTTGGCATCAGTAGCCATTGTTGCGGAGAACGAAAATGAATTATAATTTGGATTTAACGAAAGAAACTTTACCGAATGGCTTACAAGTTTTACTTGTGCATAAGCCAGATTATCAAAGATCACTCTTTCTTTTGGGGGCAATAGTTGGTGGTTTTGACATCAATCAAAATGTGGATGGAACACTTGTTCATCATAAGAGTGGTTTGGCTCATTATTTAGAGCATCAAATGTTTTATTTGGATGGAGAAGATGTCAGTGAATTGTTTGCGGGTTTGCAGTGTTCGACAAATGCTTATACTTCATATACGGAAACGGCATTCTATTTTTCAACGACAGCGGATGTGAAACAACCATTAAAGTTGTTGTTTGATTTTGTCGAGAATCTAGATGTGACAGACAAAACGATTGAAAAAGAAAAGGGTATTATTCTAAGTGAATATGATATGTATCAACAATCGCCTGAACAGCGTCTATATAAAGAGACTTTAATCTCTTTATATAAGAATCATCCGATGAAAGTAGATGTATTAGGATCTAAGGAAGATATTCAGAATATGGGTATGGAAGATCTTAAACAATTTTATGAATTGAATTATGATCCAAGTAAATTGTGCCTTGTAGGTATCACTGGAAAAGATACAAATGAAATTATGGATTGGATCAAAGAATGTCAAAAGGGTGTTAAGAGTAAGTGTGATAAAGAGATTTCACGTGTTTTTAAAGAGGAACCGATTGAAGTCAACCGTAAAGAATTTGTGGATACCATGGATATTTCTCAGCCTTTTGTGTGTGTTGGATTTAAAATGAAGCCTTGTTCAAATGTTATTGAGAGTATTGAAAAGGATTTTGCGGTAAATATGTGGCTAGATTCTTTAATGGGGCCTTTGAATCCTAACTTTCAAGAATGGCTGGATCAAAGAATCTTTACGCAATTTGTAGGAGCAGAAGCTGATTTTACGACAGATCATAGTTATGTTTTATTTTATGCACAAACGACGAATCCAGAGGCTTTTATAGAGCTTGTAAAAGAGCAGGTGAAGAAGAAAACAATATCGAATGAAGATTATCAATCTTTGCGTGCGCAGGCGGTAGCGAATAATTTAAGAGGCTTAAATCATTTTGATGGTTTGGCTAATGATTTATTAAGAAGTCATTTTGAAAATTTTGATTATATGGATAGTTTAGAGCGCATTCAAAAGATGTCTTTAGAAAAGGTTCTTTCTTATTTAGAGGATTTAGACTTCTCAAATGTATGTGTGACAAAAATTCTTCCGAATGACTCTATCTGATCTAATTTGCGTTATTTTTGTCAAATTAGAGGCTGAAAACAATAGAAATATGTACAAAATAGCGACCTATAGACGAAATAGGTCGTTTGTTTTATATAAGGGATGTTTGTACAATACATTTGAAGAAGGATGGTGATGAAAATGGTGGTCAGAATTGAAGGAGGATAATCAATTATGAATGCGTTTAGTATCGTGGGGAAAATTACGGAAATGCCTGTTTTAAAGGAAACAACAAATGGTTTGAAGACTTGTGAGCTTCCTGTTAGGGTGCAGCGTAACTTTCCAAATTCGGATGGAGTTTATGAAAATGATGATATGGTCATTGAAGTATGGCGAGGGCTAGCAGAAACGGTAAGTGCTTCGTGTAAAATTGGTGATTATGTAGGAATCAATGGTCGTATTCATTCGCGTAAATACCAAAAGGATGAAAAGGTATACTTAAACTATGGCTTTGTAGCTGAAAAAATTGATTTTTTACGTTAGTAAAATAAAGAGAAATACACAAAATAAGAAAACACATCCACAAAAAAAGAAGCGAATCAAATCGCTTCTTTCTTTTATCATGTCTAAGATTAACGGTTGTAGAATTCTACTACTAACAATTCGTTGATTTCTTGAGCTGTGAATAGTTCTTTACGTTCTGGGTAACGAACATAAGTACCTTTCTTAGCATCTTTGTTTACTTCTACGAAATCAACAGTTGCTGTTGCAGCTTCTAAAGCTTCGTTAATTACGCTTAAGTTTTTAGCGCGTTCACGGATTTCGATAACTTGTCCTGGTTTTACTTGGAAACTAGGGATATCTACTTTCTTACCATCTACTAATACGTGTCCGTGGTTTACTAACTGACGGCTAGCACGACGAGTACGTGCAAATCCCATACGATAAACGATGTTATCTAAACGAGATTCTAACATTACTAAGAAGTTTTCACCAGCTGAACCAGCTTTTTTACTTGCTTTTAAGTAAGTGTTGTAGAATTGTTTTTCACTTAATTGGTAAGTGTGACGAATTCTTTGTTTTTCTTGTAATTGGATACCGTAGTTTGTTAATTTTGGACGACGAGGTGAACCGTGTTGTCCTGGAATAGTATCACGACGAGTTAATTCTTCACCAGTTTCTAAAACTGAGAAACCAAGACGACGAGACTTTTTCCAAATGCTTCCTGTGTTTCTTGACATAATTTTTCCTCCTATTGTTTTATATCATTCATAAAACAATAACAGTACAAATCTTTAAAGGCTGTGTTAACAATGATACTTTCCGCTATCAGCTATTAGCTTACTCATATCGCTTAGTGCTGTAACGCATATCCTTTAACTTTGTATGCTGCTATCAATTTATGCTTATGTATCATATCAAAGAACATTAATAAAATCAAGAAAATGATGCAATGATTTTGAAGTTTTGCTATAATAAGAATGGTTTGCAAGGAGGTACCACTATGGATAGTGTTTTGAATTTCTTTCGATCAGTATACGCATTCATAAAAAATCAACTTTCTGTGACTGTAATCATCTATCTTTGCATAGCGATTTTAGTCTTGATCTTGGTTTGGATCATTATGCGTATGATCAAACGCAAAAAGGCGTCGAAACGACTTTCAGATCTTGAAATTGAAATGAATGAAATTCGTAACAATTCCTTGGCCTATAAGTTCAACAAAGCATCAGCTTTCGCAAGAGTGAATGATGATATCATGGATAAAGTTAAAAAATTAACTCCAAAATATGATACTTGTCAAAATAACTTGAGTGCATGTGATGATTTGTTCAATGAAGCAGATGATTATGTTTCTAGACATCGTTTACGCAAGTCTATGCGTGCAATGGATGATTTAGAAACAATGATGGATGAAACAAAAGAAAGAATTCGTATTGTTACGCAATCTTTGGATCACATCTTAGCTCGTGAAACAGAAGTTCGTGAATCGGCAAATGCTTTAAAGGAGCGTTTCCGTAATGTGAAAACTGTTTATCAAGATAATCGTTCTTCATTCTATGGATCTGTGAATTATGTAGATTCATGTTTAGAGGAAATCGAAAATGAATTCTCTAATTTTGAAGAATGGATGTTTGCTTCTGAATTTAATAAGGCGAAGGAAGAACAAGAAAAAATCTCAAAAATGGTGGATGAGATCAGCTCTAAAATTGCAGCCTTCCCTGGACTCTATGAAAAGGCCAAAAATGTATTGCCTCGTGCAATCAACGAAGTTCGTTTGCACATCAAGGAATTACAAGAAAAAGATATCGACTTATCTTATTTAGAACCAGAAGAAAAATTAACAACCATTCAAAATGCATTGGCAAGTACAATTGATCAATTGGATGCTGGTGAATTTGAATTGGCACAAGAAAACTTGGAAATCATTGGAGATCACATCTTAGCTTTACAGGACGATGTGACAAATGAAAAACAGGCATATGAAGAAATTCATGTGAGTCTTCAATCAAATTTAGATATTGTTAATGTCATTGGTCAGGAACTTGAGGAAATCATGGCACTTTATGCCAACATCAAAGACCGTTTTGGTTTAGAGGATTGGACACACCGTTTCTCTTTGGCAAAAATCCAAATGGAAGATTTAGAAAAGCGTCGTGATGAAATTCAAAATGAATTGAAACAAAATCAACGTCCAAGCGTAGATGTAGTTCATGGTTATCGTAAATTTTCAGAAGATGTTAATGAATTCCACGATCAAGTCAAGGATATGAAAGAAATGCTAGTGGGAGCAAGTAGTGATGAATCACGTGCTAAAAAACAATTGACTAAGTTACAATTGATTTTAAATGAAGTGCGTCTAAATACAGTAACACGTCATTTACCTAGTATTTCATCTCAATTTTCTGCAGATTTAAAAGAAGGCGAACGCTTGATTCAACGTGTTCGTGTCGTGTTGGATCACTCACCATTAGATGTACAAACATTAAATGCAGATTTGCAGGATGCCATCGACTTTGTATATAAGTTATACAATAACGCAAACAATTTAGTCGGTGTTGCCGTTATGGTAGAAAATGCGATTGTGTTTGGTAACCGTTTCCGTAGTACGCATGCACAAATGGATTCGGATTTAACTCGTGCAGAGTTATGCTTCCAAAATGGAGAATATACTCGTGCACTTAAGATTGCGATTCAGGCAATCGAAAACATGCACCCAGGAATTTATGAGAAATTAGTTGCTCAAAAAGATCCTGCTGTTATGAATCAGGTGCAGTAATGATTTATTTTGATAATGCTTCGACAACCTCTGTGCGTACAGAGGTTCGTCGTGTTTATGGGCAAATGTTAGAAACTTGCTATGGCAATCCAGATAGTTTGCATGCGGCTGGACGTCAGGCAAGTACGCTCATGGAAAAGAGTCGATCAAACATCGCTTCTATGCTTCATGTAGATCCAAGTGAAATCATTTTTACTTCAGCAGCTAGTGAATCCAATACATTGGCTATTGTTGGATACGCCTTGGCAAATGAACATAGAGGTCATCATGTACTAACAAGTAATGTTGAACATTCAAGTGTTCGTCATGCGATGGAATTTTTAAAGCGTTTTGGCTTTGAAGTAGAATTCCTTCCAATTAATGAAGAAGGTATTGTAACACCGGAATGTTTAAAAGCGCATATGCGTAAAGATACAATTTTAGTTTCTGTTATGCATGTGAATAATGAAATGGGAGCTATCAATCCTATTTTAGAATTGGAGAAAATTGTACATCAAAATCCAATTTGTGTTTATCATGTGGATTGTGTACAAAGCTTTTCGAAAATTGATATTCCTTTCGATAAATTAGATATGGCAACCATTTCGGCACATAAGATCCATGGACTAAAGGGAAGTGCCATTTTAATGAAGAAAAAGAAGATTCAGCTTGTACCAATTATTCAAGGTGGGCAACAAGAACAAGGTCTTCGTGGAGGAACAGAGAATGCACCGGCCAATATTGTTTTGGCAAAAACGATTCGTTTGGCTTTAGAAGAACAATCTAGTGCGTATGCTCATGTTTCAAAAATCAATCAATATTTGCGTGAAGAATTGTCTAAAATCGATGGTGCACACATTCATTCACCTTTGAGTGCGATTCCATATATTCTAAATATTTCATTTGATCAAATCACAAGTGAAGTTTTATTGAATGCTTTGGATCAGAAGGGAATTTGTGTATCCGCAAAGAGTACTTGTTCTTCACAAAATACCAATGCTTCTGAAGTTTTATTGGCTATGCACAAATCGGAATTTGATGCGACACATGGAATTCGCTTATCTTTTTCTTATGAGAATACTTTGGAAGAGGCAAAATATTTTATAGAAACATGTAAGGAGATTATAGAGAATTATGGCTTATCGTTATAATCATATCTTGATTCGTTATGGCGAATTGAGTTTAAAAGGAAAAAACCGTAACAACTTTATTAAGGCGCTTTATGATAATGTTCGTAAGGCTTTAAAAGCATTTCCAACATTAGAGTTTGAAAAACAACATGATCGTATGTATATTTACCTTCATGATGAAGATTCTAAGCAGGTTAGTGACATTTTAGCGAAAGTATTTGGAATTTCATCTTTCTCATTGGCTATTAAAGTGGAACCAGATTTAGATCAAATCATTGATGCTTGTTATGAATCTTTAGATTTAACAACGCCAAAAACATTTAAGGTAGCTGCACGTCGTAGCGATAAATTATTCCCTTATATTTCGGATGAAATTAATCGTAAGGTAGCCACTAAAATTTTAAAGAACAGTGACTGGAAAGTAGATGTGCATAATCCGGATGTTAAAATTGTTGTTGAAGTTCACCAAGATGCAGCCTATATTATGACAGATCGTATTCAAGGGGCTGGTGGATATCCAGTTGGTGTTGGTGGAAAGGCCATGGTTTTATTGAGTGGCGGAATTGATTCTCCAGTTGCCTGCTACTTAATGATGAAGCGTGGTGTACATATTGAATGTATTCACTATGCATCTCCTCCATATACTTCACAAAATGCACAAGAAAAAGTTATGGAACTGGCAAGACTTGTATCTGGTTATCAAGGTGATGTTTTAGTTCATGTTGTTCCATTTACAGATCTTCAATTGGCAATCTATCAAAATGCGGATGAAAGTTATGCAATCACATTGATGCGTCGTATGATGATGCGTATTGCAACAGGTCTAGCTCAAAAAAGACATGCGCAAGCAATCGCTACTGGTGAGTCAATTGGTCAGGTCGCAAGTCAAACATTAGAAAGTATGCTTGCAATCAATGATGTCACAAACATGCCAATTATTCGTCCAGTTGTTTGTATGGATAAAGTTGAGATTATTAATCTATCTAAAAAGATTGGAACCTATGAAACAAGTATTCTTCCTTATGAAGATTGTTGTACGATCTTTACACCTAAAAATCCAGTCACAAAACCTCGTGTTGATAAATGCGAAAAATATGAGGGAAAATGGGATTTTGACAAGATGGTACAAGATTGTATAGATAATACAGAAGATATTTGGGTACATCCAGTTAAGGTTGAAGAAGATTTATTCTAAGAGAAGTGAAAATTAAGCACTTCTCTTTTTCTTTTATGTTATAATCTTTCTATGTTGATATGTCCGGTGTGTAAAGAGAAACTAATAAAAGAAAATAAAACATTTCGATGTGAAAATAATCATTCTTTTGATTGTGCTAAACAAGGCTATGTGAACTTATCTCGCAAACAAACAAAGAATCATGGGGATAATGCTTTAATGGTGAAAGCGCGTACGGATTTTTTGGAAAACGATTATTATGATTTTATGCGTCAATATGTAAAGGAAAAGGCGAAGGGAAATGTCTATTTAGATGCTGGTTGTGGTCAGGGCTATTACACCAAAGAGATAGGTGCAAACTTTGATCAAAGCTATGGAATCGATTTGAGTAAAGAAGCGATTCTTCATGCTTCTAAACAAGATAAACATACACAATATATTGTGGGTAGTTTATTTGATATGCCTTTTTCAAATGAAAGTATAGATTGTGTTACAAGTATTTTTGTGCCTTTAGGCCAAGATGAAATCTATCGCATTCTCAAAGAAAATGGATATTGGATCGTAGTGGGTCCGGGGCCTAAGCATTGTTTTGAATTAAAAGAAGTGTTGTATGACACACCCTACGAGAATGAAATGCCTGAAATACAAGAACAATATGAGTTGGTGAGTCAAGAAATCATTCGAGAAACGAAAATGGTTGATGATGTATGGGCATTATTGGAAATGACACCATATCGATATAAAACGAGTCAAGCTGGTCTTGATCGTGTAAAAGAATTAGAAAGGTTAGAGGTTACGTTTGAATTTGTCGTAACTGTGTACAAAAAAATATGAAAACTACAATAAAAAAATGGGGAATCAACGGTGAAGGAATTGCGTTTCATGAAGGCAAGCCAGTATTTATTGAAAATGCCATTCCAGAAGAAGTCATCGAATTTGATATTAAAAGTGATGAAGATACATACTTGATTGGTGAAATGACTCGTTTAGTTGAACAGAGTTCAAAGCGTCGTTATCCTTTATGTCCAATTTGGAAAGAGTGCGGTGGATGTGCCTTGATGCATGTGAAGTATCCGGCTCAATGTAAGATGAAAGAGGGAAATCTAAAAGAGACTCTAATTAAATATGCGGATTATAATGGTCGCATCTTGCCGATTCTAAAAAATCCAGAACCATTGTCTTATCGTAATAGTTGTAAGCTTCCTTTTGGTGAAGAATATGGTGAGTTATATACAGGAATGTATGAGCGTGACACAAATCATTTCCAAAAGATGGAAAGGTGTTATGTGCATTCAAAACTTTTAGAACAGACTCGTCAACAAGTATTAAAAATTATGAATGAACATCATTTAAAGATGTATGATGATAAAAAGAAAACAGGTTATCGTACGTTAGTTATGAAGGAATTTGATTCTAAGATTCAAATCATTTTCGTGACGGGAAAAGAAGATTTAAGTGAAGAATTTATTCATGATGTAACTCAATTAGAGGGTGTTGTATCCATTTGGCAAAGTGTAAAAACAGAAACAAAGCGCGAAGTGTTTGGTGATATGCGTTTTATTTGGGGAGAAGAAAAGATACATCTTCAATTAGAAGATATTCAATTTTCTTTACTTCCTAGATCATTCTTCCAGTTAAACACGAAACAATCCGTGAATCTTTATAATGTGGTTAAAGATTGGATGCCAAAATCAAAGACAACTGTTGAAGCGTATAGTGGAATTGGTGCCATCAGTTTATTCGTGAAAGATAAAGCGGATGAAATTATTGGTGTTGAATCCATTCAGGATGCAGTGGACAATGCCAATGAGAATGCGATGTTAAATCATGCCGATAACGTATCTTTTATTTGTGAAGATGCAGGTAGTGCGTTAGCACATTTAGTTCAAGAAAAAGATGTGGATACATTGATTGTGGATCCTCCTCGCTCTGGTTTGGATGATACAATGAAGGAAACCATTTTAAAATCAAAGATCAAAACGATGATTTATGTTTCTTGTAATCCAGCTACTTTGGCAAAAGACTTGGGTGTATTAAAGAAAGAGTATCGTATTGTTAAGATTCAACCAGTCGATATGTTTAGTCAAACTCCTCATGTAGAAAGTGTTACGCTACTTGTTCGTAATGATGACTATAAACCAAGACGCCGTTTTGATGATAAAAAAGATCGTGACTACAAACCAAGAAGAAGAGATGGTGACTACAAACCAAGACGCAGATTCGATGATGACAAACCAAGACGTTGCTTTGATGATCGAAAAGACGGCGAGTACAAACCTAGACGAAGATTTGATGATGATAAACTAAGAAGAAGAGATGGAGACTTCAAACCAAGACGTCGCTTTGATGATCGAAAAGATGGTGACTTCAAACCTAGACGTAGATTTGACGATGATCGTAAACCAAAACGTTTTTCAGACGACAAACCCAATCGTAGATACGGAAAATAAAGAATTGAGGATTTCAGATTGAAACTGAAGTCCTTTTTTTATTGGATTTTGTTAAGTACACCTAACTAAAAAAGTTCACAAATTAACTAAAAATATAGTTTTGTGTTAACAAATACGTTATACTAATACTGATAGCGCATTCTTTTTATTTTTTAATTCATAATAATATGCAAAAAAAGAGATAGACTTTTTGCGTCTATTTGTGAGTAAAATAACAAGAATCTATGAGGAGGAGTTTAGAAAATGAATAATTTTCCACATTTATTTGAACCAATTGAAATTGGTAAAACAACAGTAAAAAACCGTATTTTTATGCCACCTATTTCAACAAACATGGCTGATAAAGGATATGTTACAGATGATTTAGTGGCACACTATTCTGCACGTGCAAAAGGTGGAGTAGGACTTATCGTTACTGAAGTAGTAACTGTAGAACCAACGTATGTATATCTTCCTGGAGATATGTCAATTTATGATGATAGTTTTATTCCGGGATGGAAAAAATTGGTAGATGGCGTACACCAATATGGAACTAAAATCTTAGCACAATTGTTCCACCCAGCTTATATGGCATTCCCAGTACCTGGAACACCTCAATTGATTGCTCCAAGCTGTGTAGGTCCTTACTATGCAAAAAGTGCACCAAGACCTGCAACCATTGAAGAATTACATACAATCGTTGATCAATTCGGTCAAGCGGCTCACCGTGTTCAGATTGCGGGTGGCGATGGTGTTGAAATTCAATGTGCTCATGCCCACGGATTATTAGGAGGTTTCTTAACACCTTTATATAATAAACGTACAGACGAATATGGTGGAAATATTGATGGACGTTTACGCTTATGCTTAGAAGTTATCGCATCCGTTCGTAAATATTGTGGAGATGACTTTATTATCGACGTTCGTATTAGTGGTGATGAATATAGTGAAGGTGGATTGACATTAAATGATCAAATCTATGTTTGTAAGCAACTAGAAAAAGCTGGAGTTGATTTTATTCACGTCTCTGGTGGAAACACAATCAAACGTGGATCAAGTATGCCTGCTCCAGGAACAAGTGCTGCACCTCACGCTCACTCAAGTGAAGAAATTAAAAAACATGTGAATATCCCAGTTGCGACTGTCGCACGTATTAATGAGCCTTGGATGGCCGAAGAACTAATTGCCAATGGAAAATGTGATATGTGTATGATTGGACGTCCAAACTTATGTGATAGTGAATTCGCAAATAAAGCATTTGAAGGAAAAGTAGACGACATTCGTCCATGTATTGGATGTGGACGTTGCTTAACCGGTATCATGATGGGTAAACGTATTGGATGTACAGTAAATCCAAGTGTTGAAGATGATACGATTGAAGAAGCTACAGATAAGAAAAAAGTATTAGTCATCGGTGGTGGTCCTGCTGGTATGGAAGCAGCTTATGTTGCCAAAAAACGTGGACACGAAGTTGTTCTTTGTGAAAAATCAAATGAACTTGGTGGACAATTGCGTCTTGCGGCTGTTCCAATCGCAAAACAAGAATTGTGTAAAGTAATTAAATTTATGATTCGTCGTTTGGATCATGAAGGTATTGAAGTTCGTTTAAATACAGAAGTTACAAAAGAAATGCTTGAAAATGAATTTAAAGATTATGAAATCGTATGTTCAAGTGGAGCTACTCCAAAAGAAATTCCTCCATTCAAAGTATTTAAAAACTGGATGACTGCAGACGATGTATTATCAGGAAAGAAATATCCAGGACGTAATATTGTCGTATTAGGTGGTGGAAGTGTTGGTTGTGAAACAGCTGATTATTTAGCACCATTAATTAATGACTTATTCCCAATGAATCGTAAGATTACATTATTAGAAATGACAAACAACTTAATGCCTGGTGAAGGTGGAGCTGCAAAATCTAGATTGACTCAAAGATTGATGCAGAAAGGTGTTCGCATTGAATTGAATGCACAAGTAACAAGTGTAGATGAAGACTCAATTACGTATGTAAAAGAGGGTGTTGAACACAAAATCACTGAAGCGGATACTTTAATTTTCGCAGTTGGATATGCACCTAAGAAAGTTGAAGTAGAAGGTGAAAATGTGCACTATATTGGTGATTGTGAAAAAGTTGGAACTTTAAAAGATGCGATTACAAATGCGCATGAAATTGCGAAAAATATCTAGGAGAAATTATGACAAGTAAATTACTACAACCAATCCAAGTTGGTAACTTAACTTTTAAAAATAGAATTATGTTTCCTCCTTTGACAACAGGATATGAAGAAAGAGACGGATCGATTGGACCTCGTTCATTGGCATTCTACACTCGTCTTGCACAGGGTGGATGTTCTTATATTGTTATTGGTGATGTGGCACCGGTTCGTACGGCAAGTCCAACACCAAAACTATATGATGAATCGCAAATTGAAATGTATAAAAAATTGGCAGATGCCTTACATGAATACGATTGTAAAGTTGCTTTACAATTGTTCCACCCAGAATATGATGTGCAAGGTGTTGGAAAAATGATTATGGAAGCGGGTATTGCTGGTCAATTGGCGGCAAAAGCGAAGGCTGCCAATGATTTAGAAGAGGCTGAAAAACAACAAAAAATCTGTGATGAAAAGACAAAGGGTGCATACGCAAAATTACATCATGATATGCAGCACTTTGTGACAGAGGCTAGTGTTGAACAATTAACAGCTATCAAAAACAGTATTGCAGAATGTGCTAGAAAAGCTCAAAAAGCTGGTATTGATGCGATTGAAATCCATGGTGACCGTTTACTTGGTTCATTGTGTTCCAAATTATTGAATCATCGTACAGATAACTATGGTGGTAGCTTAGAAAATCGTACGCGTTATGCATTAGAAGTTTTACAAGCCATCAAAGAAGCTGCTCCTGGAATGATGGTAGAATATAAACTTCCAATTATCACAGTCAATCCAGATGGATCTTTACGTGGTAAAGGTGGTTTATTAGAAGATGAAGCTGTTGAATTTGCGAAAATGTTAGATGCAGCTGGAATCGATATGATTCAAGTGGCTCAAGCTAACCATACAGGAAACATGGGAGATACAATTCCTCCTATGGGAGCTGTTCCTTACAACTGGACTTTAGGTGCTTGTGAAAAAGTGAAAGCTGTTGTTTCTTGTCCTGTCGCAACAGTGGGTCGTGTAGTCAGTGTTGAAGCTGGTGAAAAGATCTTAGAAGATGGTACGGCAGATATGATTGGCTATGGTAGAAGTTTATTAACAGATCCAGATATTGCAAATAAAGTAGGCTCAGGTGAATGCATTCGTGAATGTTTGAACTGTAATAAAGGTTGTGTAGATGCCATCCAATCTCGTCGTTACTTAAGTTGTGTATTAAACGCAGAAAACGGAGATGAAGAAACAATCTTCATTAAACCATGTACAGAAACGAAGAATGTCGCAATCGTTGGTGCAGGTCTTGCAGGACTTGAAGCAGCTCGTGTAGCTTATAAACGTGGACATACAGTAACTGTATTTGAAAAATCAGATCGTTTAGGTGGACAAATCAATATCGCATCCGTTCCACCTAGAAAAGATGAGATCTTACGTTCGGTTCAATATTATGAAAAATTATTACCAGGTAAAGTGGATATTCAATTGAACCACGAACCAACAATGGAAGAATTAAATGGATTTGATCATGTTATCTTGGCAATTGGTGCTCACAATATGGATCTTCCTATGTCGGTAGAAAATTCAAATGTCGTATCAAGCTGGGATATTTTGAATGGTCAAGAAGTATCTGGTAAATGTGTTGTCTTAGGTGGTGGATTAGTTGGTGCTGAAACCGCTGAATATTTGGCAAATAAAGGTCTAGAAGTTTCAATTGTTGAAATGATGGATAAGATTGCGGCACAAGAATCTGAAACAGTATTACCATTGATGGAAGCTGATTTTGAAAAGCACAATGTTTTAAAATTTGTGAATACACGTGTTAGTGAAATTAAAGATAATGTAATCTATGCAGTGAATACAAAAGATGAAACGAATGTTGAAATTACAGCAGATACAATCGTAAATGCGTTAGGTTCTAAAAAGAATGTATTTGATGATAATCAATTAACTGTTCCATTCACTTATGTAGGAGACTGCAGTGGCGAAAGAACCGCAGATATCGCAAGTGCAATTCGTACAGGATATAAGGCTGCCAATGAAATCTAAGAGGGTGTTTTAAACACCTTCTTTTTTTCACAAAAAATGACCGTGGTTCATAAATATATAAATCATATATAAATATATATCTCAAAACTGTATAAATATAATGACCATAGCTCATAAATTTTACACATTTGAAGATTTGTCTATTAAAAACTCATTTTTAAAGAACTAGAATGAAATTATAAATGAAACCGGAGGAAGAGTTATGAATTTTAGTTCTTTACAGAGTAGTGTTCAAAAATTTGGTATGAATCAAGCGTTAAAATATTTAGAGAAGGATCCAGAAACAAATATTCCTAAATTAATGAATTTAGTAGATAAAGTAATGCCTGAAGGTTGGTATGGATCACAACGTAAGTTGATTCGTGAACAAATCGATGAAAAAGGTGTTTGGTATGACTATATTTTAAAATTATATGATTTAGACGCTGGTGTGCGTCAAGCTGTATTTAAAAACTTTATTTTTAATGCATCATTAAATGGTAGTACTAAACAAGAGGAGTTGTCTGAAAAATATAATTGTAATATTCCTTGGGCTGTACTATTAGATCCAACATCCGCATGTAACTTACATTGTACAGGTTGCTGGGCAGCTGAATATGGTCATCAATTAAATCTAACATTAGATGATATTGATTCGATTATTCGTCAAGGCAAAGAATTAGGTACTTACATGTATATTTATACGGGTGGGGAACCTTTAACACGTAAAAAGGATGTTATTAAGATTTGTGAAATGCATCCAGACTGTGCCTTCTTATCTTTCACAAATGGTACATTGATTGATGAAGAATTCTGTCAGGATATGTTGCGTGTGAAAAACTTTGTTCCAGCCATTAGTTTGGAAGGTTTTGAAACGGCCAATGATTCTAGACGTGGTAAGGGTTGTTATGAAAATGTAAAGCGTGCCATGGAATTATTAAAGAAACATAAATTGCCATTTGGGATTAGTACTTGTTATACAAGTGCCAATTATAAAGATATCGCAAGTGATGAATTCTTTGATTTAATGATTGATTCAGGTGCTTTATTCTGCTGGTTCTTCCACTATATGCCTGTTGGAAATGGGGCTGTTAAGGAATTGCTTCCAACACCAGAACAAAGAGCGTATGTATATCATCAGATTCGTAAGTTCAGAAGTGAAAAACCAATTTTCACAATGGACTTTCAAAATGATGCGCAATATGTTGGTGGATGTATTGCCGGAGGTAGAAGATATCTACATATCAATGCCAAAGGTGATGTAGAACCATGTGTATTCATTCATTATTCAAACTGTAATATTCATGATACAACATTACTAGATGCATTAAGATCACCTTTGTTCCAGGCTTACCATGATAATCAACCATTTAATGAAAATATGTTGAGGCCTTGTCCAATGCTTGAAAATGCAGGTCGCATTCAAGAGTTAGTTAAACAAAGTAAGGCTGTGAATACAGATTATGAATCCTTAGAAGATGTGGATCATTTATTAGAAAAGACAGTTCCTTATGCTAAAGACTGGAAGCCAATGGCCGATAAGCTTTGGAATGAACAAAAAGAAGTAGACAAATTAAAAAAATGAGTTTAAAATTTTCAGCTAAGAAGGAGGATGTTATGAAGAAGAATAATAAACGTTTTTCGGGAATATCCAAACTTCCAAACGGAAATACTTCAAATAAAATCGTTCCAGGATGTATTGTTCTTGAAGGTGGAGCTTTTCGCGGACTCTATACATCAGGCGTATTGGATGCTCTAATGCAGTTTGAAATCAATATGCAGTGTACGGTTGGTACAAGTGCAGGAGCATTAAACGGATTTAACTATGTGGCTGGTCAAATTGGTCGTAGTGCTAGAATTAATTTAGGATATCGTCATGATTCTCGGTATGTTGGTTTAGAAGCTTTAAAAAACAATAAGGGAATTATCGGATTTGATTTTCTAATCAAAGGTACACAATATTTTGATCCATTAAATACACCTCGTTTTATGAATCCTACGCGTGATTTTATTGCGGTATGTACGAATTGTAAAACGGGAAGACCTGAATATTTTAGTAAGAACAAGTCACAAGATATTTTTAAAGCTGTACAAGCTAGTGCAACCATGCCTTATGTTTCAAAGATGGTAGAAATTGAGGATGGTCTATATTTAGATGGTGGCTGCAGTGATAAGATAGCGTATCAATGGGCATTGGATCATGGATATGAAAAGATTATTGTGGTTCGTACGCGTCAAAGAGAGTATCGCAAAAGTGAAGCGAATCCTTTAGTTCAAAGAATGACAAAAAGGTTATATGCTGAATATCCAGCTTTAGAAAAGAAGTTGGAATCCATGAATAGTGACTACAACAAGCAGTGTGATGAATTGATCCAGCTTGAAAATGAGGGCCGTATCTTTACAATTGCTCCAAGTAAGCCGGTCAACGTATCGCGTGTAGAGGGGGATGTGGATAAGCTAGCTGATCTTTACTACATGGGATATTTGGATGGTTTAAATCAGATTCAAAAAGTAAAAGAATATTTAGAAATTGATTAAGAGGCCATGCCTCTTTTTCATTTTGTGCTAGAATAAGTGTAGGTGATTTTTATGGTACAAGAAAGACAACAAGAAATTGTAAATGAATTGTTAAATTATATGGATACATTAGAAGATGGTAGTGAAGTGAGTACTTGGGATTTAATGGATGAAGTATTTAACTATCAGCGTTTTAATGATGGGTATTGTTTTAATGATTTTAAAATCAGCGAAGAAGAATTTATTTCGCTTGATTCACTATTAAAGGAAAGCGCAATGAAAGAAGGATTCTTTATTGATGACTCGATCTATCAAGATGTGATTGGAGCTTTTCCTTTTAGTTTGACATTTGTAGTAAGGAAATAGGTATGAAAAAATTAGAAACATTGATTCAAGAATTATATCAAGAGGGAACAAGAGAAAAGAATATGGAGGTTCTTTCGCATATTCGAAAACTGGCTAAGGAACAAAAACAATTTATTATTCCAGTTGGCGATGTAGAAGGTGAAAAAGTATATCGAAGATTGTCATTGGATGATGGTCAAGATGTATTTGTCGCTTTTACAACACAGGCTCAAGTGGATTTGGGTCAGACCACAGAAACTTTAAATCAAAATGTAATGGATGTACTCAATATGGTGCATGATACACAAGGGGTAAGTGGTGTTGTATTAAATCCTTGGAAAGATTCATATTTCTTGCCGAAAGTGTTGATCGAAATGATTTTAGACAACAAGAATTTGGAGAGTGAAATCAAAGTTGTCAAAGGCGATATCACAACCTTTGATGGAGATTGTATCGTGAATGCAGCCAATGAATCGCTTTTAGGTGGCGGTGGAGTCGATGGCGCTATTCATAGAGCGGCTGGTCCTAAGTTATTAGAAGAGTGTAGATTATTAAATGGTTGTCAAACAGGTCAGGCCAAGATTACTAAGGGCTATAATTTAAAGGCAAAGTATGTGATTCATACAGTAGGACCAATTTATTCGGGTCAACATGAAGATGAGCATATGTTGAGGGATTGTTATTGGAATAGTTTGAGTTTAGCTCGTAAGTATGATATTCATACTATCGCATTTCCTGCTATTTCATGTGGAATTTATAGCTATCCTGTAGAAAAGGCAGTGCCCCTTGTATTAAAGACGATTGCGGATTGGTTGGATGCGAATAGTGATTATACAATGAAGATCAGTTTGTATTGTTTTGATGATGAAACGACAAAGGAATATCAAAAATATACAACATATCAGGGAGAGTAGTCTTCCTGATTATTTTTGCTATCTATTTAGAAAATATTCTAAATAGTATTGACATGTTTTTCTTGTAGAGTATAATCTATTTAGAAATATTTCTAAATAGTAAATGGGTGGTGATACTTTGTTTGAAAAAACATTTAAAGCATTAGGTGCTCCAGTACGAAGAGACATATTGAACTTATTAAAGAAAGGCAAGATGTCAGCTGGAGATATTGCGAGTCATTTTGATATGAGCCAGGCTACGGTTTCTTATCATTTGTCGCTTTTAAAGGATGCGGGTTTGATTAGTGAAGAGAAGGATAAGAATTTTATTTTTTATCAAATCAACGCATCGGTATTTGAAGAGATGTTGTGTTATTTTAAATCTTTTATTGGAGGGAATGAAGATGTTGAAAAATAAATGGTTTAATTTTAGTTTAGTTTTGTTTTTGATTCCTTTGGCATTGAATCTAGTTTTCTATAATCAACTACCAGATGTTGTACCAACTCATTTTGATGTAAATGGTCAAGTCGATGGTACAATGCCTAAGTTTATGGGGCTGTTTGGTATGTTGTTTTTGTGTTTGGCAATTCATATATTTACTTGTTTTGTGACGGTAAAAGATCCAAAAAGAAGTAATATTCCGGATTTTATGATGAATATTTTATTTATGATTTGTCCTGTTGTTTGTATTGTAACAAGTATGACGATTATTTATTTTGGTTTGGGATATTCGTTTGATGTAAGTTTTGTGATGAATATTCTTGTTGGCATTTTATTGATAGTACTCGGTAATTATTTGCCGAAAGTAAAACGGAATTATGCGGTTGGAATTAAAACATCGTGGGCATTAAATAGTGATGAAAACTGGGTGTTATCCAATCGTGTGGGTGGCTATTGTATGGTGATTGCTGGAATTTTATTTATAATACTTGGATTACTCGGTTATGTGACTATGGGAATTGTTGTGATTCTTGTGGCAACTATTATTCCATGTATTTATAGCTATATATTATTTAAGCGAGGAATCTAAAATCCTCGCTTGATTTCGTTTTGAATGCATTTGAATAAGACTTGAATGGTTTCAATAATCATTTTCTTGGTTTGACTATCTACATTTTGAATGGATTTAATGATTTCAACCATATCAATATTTTTTCTTAAATCTTTTGGATTTTCATAATTTGAAAAGATAGAGTAGATGGTATCAATGACTTGTTTGCGGGTATTGACATCAATAGATCTAAGCCAGTTTGATAGAGTGGCTTGGGTGTGTTTGGAGAGTTGATCATTTTGTTCTAGATAAATAAAGTCTCCGTTTTCAACACACCAAGTAAATGGATCATGTTGAAGGATAGATATGGCATCACTTTGAATGATTTGATAGTTGGTTGTTTCTTCTAGAATGAGTCCGAATACACTAGATTGTGGTATGGTCTTAAATATTTTCTTATCGGTTTGATAAGGTGTAAGAAATCCAGGTCCATCATGGTTGTATATACAATAAATTGGATTGTGTGTATGGATGCCTGCATATAGGGCTAAGTTTGCTCCTTTGGAGTGTCCGCCTAAAATGAGTTTGTGTTTTGTTTGATGGTTGTTCACATAGTTTAAGGCAGATATTTGACTGGGAATATTTTCTTGAAAGCATAAATTGAAATCTTCTTTCCATCCTACAAAGCTAGCATCAGTTCCGCGAAAGGCAATGTAGTCAATTTGGTTGGGTAAGTGAAGTGTCATGGCACAGAATTGTTTTTCATTGTCTTTATCAAAATTGGTTTGTAGATGAGAAATCGTAATGGCTTCACATCGTAGTGAATGAATCATTTGAAGGAATAATTCTTCGTTTAATTCGGGTACTCGTGTATTAGTACATAAATCATTGATTTCATTTTCAAAATCACTTAATAGATGGACTTCGGATTCAATGTCAATGGTTGAGTCTTCAAATTTAATATAGGAAATTTGTGAGAGAATCAGGGAGTCCACATTATTAAATGGGTATTCTTCAAGGGTTAAATTTCCGTATTCTTTGATGTAGTCAATAATGTTTTTCATAGATTTATTGTAGTTCATAAATACATTTATTGAAATATGTTCATCACGATTTTTAAAATAATCCAAGTTCGTATACAATAAGGTTAGTGAAGGTGGATTGTATATGTTGATATTTGGGATTTTATGTATTTTTCTAAGTTTAGATGTATTTGTATGTGCACTAGAGCATGGGGCTACAATTCGTAATATTCATTTTTCAAAAGTGTTAACTTATGGAGTGATTTTTGCGTTATGCAGTGCAGGTATGTTTTTATTAGGACATGGAATGTCTATGTATATATTTGGGCGTCCTTGGGCAACGTTTAATAAGTATGTTGCGATTTTTGTGTTTTTAATCCTTGGAAATGGAATGATCATCTATAGTTTTAAGCGTGGAAAGTTTGTGGAACGACTAAAGGAGTTTGATACAAAGGAAATTATTAAGCTTGCGTTAATTGGTGGCTTGGATTGTTTCTTAGTTGGTGTTGGCTGTTATTATATGAATCTTCCTTTTTTGATGGAATCATTCGTCTTATTTTTAATTGTTCTTTGTGGGTATATGATTCATTTCTATATTGGATATTATAATGGAGCTGGATATCAAAAGGCTTATTATTTTCTTTGTGGAGCGGTATACTTATTTATGAGTTTATCATTAATTTTAAAATTGATTCGATTGTAGAGGTGATTTCATGACATTTAATGAAAAGGTGACAATGAAAGATCTTCTGAGTGAGGGATTATATATTTTAATGCAACAAAAGCCTTTTGAAAAGATCACAATCAAACAGATTTGCGATAAAACAGGCGTTATTCGTGGAACTTTCTATAATCATTTTATGGATAAGTATGAGGCATTGGAATATTTGATTCATCGTATGTTTTTTAAGGGGTTTGAAAATCAAACGAATCCACAAATCATTAAACATATTTTTCAAACGGTAAGTGATAATCGAGACTTCTTTAAGTCTTGTTACAGAATCACAGGTCAGAATGGTTTTGAAGACTTGATGAGTAATGTGTTTAAAGAAATATTTAGAAATGTATTTTCTTATTTAGATGTGAGTGGAATGGATTCAAGGTTCACGGTGGATTTTCTAGTGGATTATTATGCGAATGATTTATTATATTTTTTAAAGTATTGGATTTCTCATAATTTTGAGCCGGATGTAGAAACATATTATGCTAAGATAGATGTTTTATTTAAAAACAGTATTAAAGAATTAAATATTCGATATAAGGACTAAATCTAAATTGACAAATTGTGTATTGTCTAGTAGGATAAAAGCGTATAAAAAGGCAATGAAGAGGGCGAGTACCTTTTAGAAATACTTTAGAGAGCTTTTGGTTGGTGAAAAAAGGCGTAGGACTAATTGGGAATAAAGACTTGGAGCTATTTGTATTTCCTGCATTAAAGGAAGCGCTGTTTATAGACAGTGACTAAGGCTGGACAAAGTGATTTGTCTGGTAAATTAGGGTGGTAACACGAGCACTTCGTCCCTTTGTGGCAAGTGCCTTTTTTTATGGATAAAAGAAAAAGCTAACTATATAAAATTCAAGTATTATTTATGAAAAAGTTTGAAAATATCAAATAACTAGATTTTTTAGTT
>NZ_CAKVJB010000018.1 GCF_934754935.1 uncultured Holdemanella sp.
ATGTTAAACATAGAGATGTTTAAATTATTTGTACTCGCCCATTTTTTATAAATCGGTCGATGAAAACAATTTTTAAGCCATTGCCGCATTGTCCTTTTGAATATTCTTGATAATATCCGTTAAATCCGCTTCATTGATAGCTCCATCATAGAAATCATTCAAAGTTTCAATCAATCCTTTATCATCTGGTAAAACCGTTTCAAATACATCTTTCATATGCTCAGCTTCCATATTTGAACCCGCATATTTAACTGTCGCATGAATCAAAGATGTATAAATGACATTCACTAACATTAAATGATATTTATTATTATAACCATCATTACGATTATCAATCACTGTATGTGGACTAATTAGAGCTGTACCTTGATACTTAGCTAAAGTAGGAAACTCTAAATACAAGCCTTTTACTGTTTTATATGTCATTAATTTTAACGCGTATACACACGCAAATTGTTCCAAATCGCCTAACATACTTAAACGATTCTCACTGTCACAAACCTTTTTAAAATTGATATCTAATAAACGGGCAATCACATCACTCACACACTCTAGATTGGTCTTACAAACCACTTCTTGCCTTCCATCTAGATCAGTTGTGATTACGAATAAATCCCCTTCACGATCATAAAATATATTATCTGGATGTCTTAAATTCACCATACCATCACCTTTTAACGAATAAAATTCGTACCCTTTCTTACTTCTTTTTCAGGCAAACCATACGCCTCTTTACCTAAGGCAATACTTCTCATTAAAAATGTCATATTACGAGCTAAAGCACGCATTGTTTGTTTACCCTCTTCATCTTGATTGGCTTCAAGCGCATTATTTCCATGAATCGAATTCCAATATTGACTCGATACAATTGGCATACCACTAATCGTAAAATATTTATTTAATTCATCAAAAGTAGCACTAGCCCCTCCTCTTCGACAAGATACAACGCTTGCACCAACCTTCATTGTCTTATCAAAGCGAGTGCTATAGAACAAACGATCTAACACCACAACTAATGTCGCATTGGCACTGGCATAATAAACAGGGCTAGATACAACAAGTCCATCAGCCTGTTCAAATTTTGGTGCTATTTCATTGACAATATCATCATATACACATTTACCTAAATTCACACATGCACCACATGCCATACATCCTCGAACAGCTACATTTCCAACTTGTATAATTTCTGTTTCAATTCCATTTTCTTTAAATACAGCTTCCATTTCACGTAAAGCCAAATCATTCACTCCACTAGGATGTGGACTTCCATTCAACATTAAGACTTTCATTCTTTTTTCCTCCGAAAAAACCTAACTCTATTTTATCATTTGCGTCAACATGATAGAATAGTTCTTATGAAACATATAGTAACTGGAATATTAGCACATGTCGATGCGGGAAAAACTACGTGCATCGAAAGCATGCTTTATACATCAAAAACAATTCGAAAATTAGGTCGTGTTGATCATCAAGATGCTTATCTAGATTATGATAATCAAGAACGAGAAAGAGGTATCACAATTTATTCAAAAGAAGCTCATTTTCATTGGAAAGATAGTGAAATCTATTTGATTGATACACCAGGCCATGTTGATTTTTCAAGTGAAATGGAAAGAAGTCTTCAAGTATTGGATTTAGCCATTCTTTTGATTAATGGGCAAGATGGCATTCAATCTCACACTTCTACGATTTGGAAATGTTTAAAACACTACAACATTCCAACATTGATTTTTGTCAATAAGATGGATATTAGTTATAAGACAAAAGAAGAGCTCATGAATGATTTAAAAACACATTTCTCATCCAACTGCATTGATTTTAAATCAGAAGATGTAGAAGACGAATTGTCCATGTTGAATGAAGATATTATGAATCACTATCTAGAAACGGAAGAAATCGATTCTTCTCTTCTTCAACAAGCCATCTTTAAAAGAGAATGCTTCCCCGTATTCTTTGGCTCCGCCTTAAAGGTTCAAGGCATTGAAAATCTAATGGATGCGATTACTGATTTATCATTTATTAAAGAATATCCACAAGAATTTGGTGCTCGCATATATAAAATATCAAGTGATGATCAAGGCAATCGCTTAACCCATGTAAAGATTACGGGTGGTGTATTAAATGCCAAAGATAAAATTGGTGCAGATGAAAAAGTGGATCAAATTCGTTTGTATAATGGAAAACAATTCGAAATGGTTCAAACTGCCTACCCTGGCATGATTTGTGCTCTAAAAGGATTAAACAACTATGAAGTAGGCCAAGGCTTAGGTTTCGAGTCTGACACGACAAAGCCACTATTAAATGCCTATATGAACTATCAATTATTACTTCCAGAAGGTGTAGATGCGCTTACTATGATGCGCTATTGTAGCGTATTAGCTCAAGAAGATCCACAACTTCAAATCGAATATGATGAACAAACGAAACAAATTTTCTTAAGATTGATGGGATCCATTCAAATGGAGATTCTTCAAAAGGAAATAGAGAAACGATCTAAAGTGAAGGTTGGTTTTACAACAGGAAAAGTTTTATTTAAAGAAACCATTCAAAATAGTGTAATTGGTGTTGGGCATTTTGAGCCTTTAAGACACTATGCCGAAGTCCATTTAAAACTTGAACCACTACCTAGAGGTAAAGGCCTTGTATTTGAATCAAATTGTTCAAATGATGATTTGGCTTTAAATTGGCAAAACCTAATCTTAACGCATTTAAAAGAAAGACAACATAAAGGCGTTTTAACTGGATCACCTATTACAGATATGAAGATCACTTTAGTGGCCGGTAAAGCCCATCTAAAACATACAGAAGGTGGAGATTTTCGACAAGCCACCTATCGTGCTGTAAGACAAGGTTTAAAAGAAGCTGATTCTATAGTACTAGAACCATATTATAGTTTTGAATTGATTATTGAAAATCAATATGTTTCAAAGGCATTGTTTGATTTAGAAAATAAACATTGTACTTTTAAAATTGAGGAAGATATGAACAATCTTGTGCATATCCAAGGAAATGGGCCTGTACGCGAATTGATGGATTATCAAAAAGATGTCATTGCGTATACAAAAGGTAAAGGACAATTTATTTGTGAATTAGAAGACTATCACGAGTGTTTTGATCAAGATAAAGTCATCGAAGAATTTAATTATGACAGTGAATCCGACTTAAGCAATCCAACCGGATCTATTTTCTGTGAACATGGAGCTGGATATTTTGTGTCTTGGGATGAAGTCAAAGAACATATGCATATTCAAATCAAGGAGGCTAGCTCTACTTCCTATGCTTCTTATGTAAAACATACAGTTCACGAAGAGGAGTTAAAGAAAGTATTTAATGCGCTTGGTGGAAACAATAAAAAAGCCGAAAAACCAATCAAGAAAAAGGCAAAAGTAGATTTAAATTTAAATCAGATCCATATTGAAGATAAAAAGCCAGAATGCTTAATGATTGATGGATACAACATGATTTATGATTGGCAAGATTTAAAAGATATTGCCAAAGTCAATATTGAATCGGCTCGCGATGAATTGATCAATCGAATCTCAAACTATCAAGGCTACAAACGAATCAAAGTAATTTTAGTATTTGATGGTTATCGCGTAAAAAATAATGCGGGTTCTCATTTTAACCAAGGAAATCTAGATATTATTTATACAAAATACAATCAGACAGCAGATAGTTATATTGAAAAGGCTGTACATGATTTAAAGAAGAAATATGAATTATCGGTTGCAACAAGTGATGGTTTGATACAAAATGCGATTCTTGCTAACGGCGCAAAAAGAATCTCAGCTCGCGAACTTGAGATTGCCGTAAAAAACGTAAATAAACGTGCACTTTCATACTTAAAGAAATAGTTTATGATATAATAGCGAAAAAGATGGAGGAATTTAATTATGACAAGAAAGATTGCCATTATTGGAGCCGGTCCTGCTGGCTATACATTAGCTCAAGAGCTTGTTAAAGCAGAAAATGAGTATCAAATCGATATTTTCGATAAGGAAGCTGAAATTGGTGGAGCCATTTACACAGGTATTCCTGGATATCGTATGCCAAAAGCATTCTTAGAAAAAGCATATAACGGACTAGTTGAAGCGGGTGTTAAATTCCATTTTAATACTTTTGTAGATCAAACTATGTTTAAAGAACTACAAGCAGACTATGATTATGTAGTTGTAGCCATCGGAGCTCAAATCGAAAATACGTTTGGTTTTGAAACAGGTAATGGTGTCGTTGCCGGATTAACATTACTTTATGATTTAAATATCAACCACAAACAAGAATACTTTAAAAAATATAAAAAGGCCATTGTTTGGGGTGGAGGAAACGTAGCGATGGATTGTGCAAGATCTTTAGTTCGTATTATTGATGATGTAACGATCGTATATCGTAGATCTTTACAGGAAATGCCTGCAAGCCCTGCAGAAATCAAAGCTTGTGAAAAAGAAGGTGTCAAGATTGCCTTCTTAAACAACATAAAAGACATTTTAAAAGATGAAAATGGAAATGTTTGTGGTGTTCAAGTTGCGAAAATGGAACTTGGAGAGATGGATGAATCTGGAAGAGCTAGCTGCCATGAAGTAAAAGACTCATTATTTACAATGGATTGCGATCTAGTTGCGATGGCGATTGGTCAAAAAGTAGATTTTACACCATTAAATAATGATTTAAAAACAACAGAAACACACGCATCGACTTTAGATAATGTATTCATTATTGGAGATGCCTTTACGGGACCAAAAACAATTGGTAGTGCTGTAATGGAAGGTAAAAAGATTGCCAAAGAAATCATAGGAGCGAAATAATCGTTCCTTTTTTTGTGTTTTAATGTTTTTTTCATATTGAACCTTTACAAGCAGCAAGCATATGTCTACTTCTGGGAATGGATTTATCATTGCATTTTAATGACAATCCCAGGGCGCGTATAAGAACCTCTGGTGGTAGTCGTGAACAATTACGAATCGTTAGTCCTAATTGTATCTGTATTAGGCATCTATACGACTCTAATTGGCTTTGTGATTCAGCTTTTGGTTGAATTAATCAAACGAAAATGAATAAACAATATAAAAACTACCTACGCCAACTCTTCCAAAGTTTGTAGGTAGTTTTTACTACAACTATTCCCAGAAACATATTTGTATGTTCCTTTTTGCATGTCTATTATATCATAAACGCTTTTCAAATCCACCATCAATTTCCTGATCCTCGCTAATTGTCACAAAAGCTTTTGGATCAATTTCATTGACAATTTTTTTGAAGTTACGAATCTCATACTTATTAACAGCACAGAATAAAATATACTGTTCTGTATCTGTATAAGCGCCCTTACCCATCCAGTATGTTACTCCACGACCTGTTCTTTCCATGATCACATTCTTCATATTTTCTTTCTTTGTGAAAATCAATACAGTCATGTTGATATTTTGATAGTGGATGCGATCACTAATAAAGTAAAGAATTGCCACAAAGATAATGGAATAGAGTGATGTTTGTAAATCAAAAATAAAGGCACAAATTGTAAATAAGATTGAATTAATAATAATCGATAGCTTACCTACAGAAAAGCCTGGCTTTGTCTTCGATAAACAAACGCCGGCAATATCCATACCTCCACAACATCCACTACTCTGTAAGGCAAGTCCTACTCCAATACCACACATCAAAGCTCCAAAAATACAATTTGAAAGCATGTCTGGCATAATCACAAAAGATTGTTTTGGCAAAATTGATAGAGTTATTGTTTGTACCACTAAACTAAGAACAGTCTTGATACAAAACTCTTTATTCATGATTTTAAATCCCATAATAAATAAAGGAATATTGATCATAAAGTTGATGATACCCACCAAATTCATATGGCCAAGATTTGGCACCATCTTCACAATAAAATACTCAATGATCTGTGCAATACCAATGGCACCACCAAAGTTAATTCCATTAGGTGTTACAAACAAATAAATCCCTAAAGAAAGTAAGATACTTCCTACAACCAACTCAATATACTTTTCAACATTTTCTCTCATTTTTTACCCCAACCTAATCTACATACATAGCTAAGTATAATGGAAGAGTTATTTTTTTACCATTCATTCCACAATTTCCGTTCACAAATTTGTATCCATAAGGAATATTTGCATCCTTCAACAATTGATCCATTGATTGCGAACGATTATTTCCTGCCTTTACTTCGACTGGAATTACTTTTGCGTTTTGTTCAACCAAAAATTCTATTCCTAAATTCTTATTTTGGTAGTAGTGAAGCGAATGATGGCTTTTCATTAAAATATCCGCTATTAGATTTTCATATATACCACCCTTTACTGGACCCGTTAAAGTATCATCCAATATAGCCTGTTTCATTTCAAAACCATACATTGCGACCAACAAGCCTAAATCTGTTAAATACATCTTGTAGAATTTATCATTTTCATATCCAACTAAAGGAAATTGACAAGCAGATACATTTTTACAAAGCCATACAAGCCCAGCATCTCTTAACCACTCAATACTATTTTCATATTTTCTTGCGGTAGCCTTAGATTCCACAACCGAAAATTGAAATTTTTTATTCTCTTTTGCGAGTTGCTTCGTAACCGACATGTAACAATTCTTTACCTTTGGTTTTTCAGATGATGAAGCATATTTTGAAATATCATCCATATAGCTTGAAATAATTTGTTCCTGAACTTTTTGTACTTGTCCAAAATGATTTGAATCTAAATATGTTTGTACAACAGCAGGCATTCCACCTACGACAATGTATTCACGAATCAATCGCATGAATTGATTATGTATTTCCTCAGGAATTCTTTCTTTTGAATCATAATATTTTTTTAATATCTCCAACGTATTTTCACTATATCCTTTTGCCCACAAAAATTCTTCAAAATCTAAGCCATACATTGTAACCGACAACTCATAGCCAACAGGTATACTCGTTACTTCCTTATAGCTAATGCCTAATAAAGATCCACTTGCGACTACATCATATCTATTATCTAACGCCAAGAATTTCAATGCCGTACGCGCATTCGGGCATTCTTGAATTTCATCCAAGAAAATCAATGTATCCCCTTCAATAAATCGTATATGAGGCATCACCAATGTCATTCTCGAAAAAATCTCTTCTGCCGATAATGAGTTTTCGAATATAGTCTTTAATTGTGGATTCTCAATGAAATTTATGTAGATATAACTCTTATAATTATTCTTTCCAAAATAATCAATAATATATGTCTTACCAATTTGCCTTGCGCCACGAACCAATAGACATTCTTGATTTTTTTCTTTTGACCACTTCAATAACGTATCATAAAACTTTCTTCTTAACATAGATACCTCCTAGCTCTATTATATCATTTTTGCATATTTTTCGAGGTTATTTTTTGCCTTTATGCATATTTTTCGAAGTTATTTTCGATCAATATGCATATTTTTCTTATTTATCTGTGGTTTGATAGTACAAATGACGAATTGCCATGACAGGATGATACAACAACATTCTAGGTCCAGAAAAGCGCATCACATTACGTATCTGTTCTCTTTGATCCTTCTTGTAACAATGTACCTTACATTGTGAACAAAACGTTTTCGTTTCCATAAACGGACACTTTTCAATACGCATCTTTGCGTATTCATACAAAGCTAAACATTTTTCACACAATTCTTTTTCTTTATGCTTCTTTCTACAATACAAATGTATCATTTCATACACTGTACGCATTTCTTTTTCTCGCTTATCCATTAGCTGACTCTTTCAGATTCCATATGAATTACACGATCACAATACGATAAAGTCGATTCACGATGTGAAACAAAAACAATGGTTTTATCTTTCCTTTCTTCATAGATTGATTTTAAGATAGCCCCCTCATTCAAACTATCCAAGTTACTCGTAGGCTCATCCAATAAAACAAGTTTTGAATCATGTAAAAACATACGTGCAAGACCTATTCTTTGCCTTTCTCCACCCGATAAAGAACTACCTAACTCTTCTACCATTGTCTTATAGCCATTTGGCAAAGACTGAATATACTCATGAATATTCGCCTTCTTACAAGCCACTTCAATTTCTTCTACTGTCGCATCTTGTTTAGCTACTTTTAAATTATTCTCAATCGTATCATGGAAAAGAATCGTTTCCTGTGTAACATACCCTTCATTCTTTCTTAAATTGGAAGTATTTAAACCCTTAATATCAATCCTATCCACTAAGATTTTTCCTTTTGAAACATTCCAAAAACGCATCAACAATTTTAATAAAGTACTCTTACCACTGCCACTCTTTCCTTGAATTCCAATCACTTCATCTTCTTGAATATTCAAATTCATATCTTTCAAGATTTGTTCTTCGTCATACGCAAAATCTACATCTAAAATATCTAAATTATTAAATTTAGCTTCATTACCATTTACTACCTCTTCAACCACAGGTGTTTCATCCAAAAGTGATATAACTCTTTGTCCAGCCCCAATTGTCTGCGATAGTGTTGAACCTAAATTGGCCAACGCGATGACAGGACCAAAAGAAGAAACTTGTAGAACACTTGATACAATCGTGGATTGAATTGAACTATTCAAAGATACATGAATCAGACATAAGCCTAAAGATAATAAGACAACACATAGATTCGTTAATGAAATTGTCTTTGCCTGAAAATGTTTTAAGTCCTTTTCGCGATTTGCCAATAAAGCCGTTTGATGATTTAAACCCGACAAGCGACGATTTGTATCCATATACTGCATACTTTCCTTTAAGCCACGCATGCTCTCTAATACATAATTATTTAAATTGCCAGCTTCTTTTCGATATTCTATCCCAATATGTCTTGATTTTTTTGAAATATAAATCGGCAAAGCAACGCCCACTACAACATAAGCGAAAAGTGAATATAGTCCATAGATCCATCCAAACTGTATTTGAATCATCACACAAACTAAGCTTGTAACAAACGCAATACAAATTGGTGAAATGGTATGTGCATAGAACACTTCTAACAATTCAATATCAGAAGTAATCAAAGAAATTAAGCTTCCTTTATCTTTTACTTCTAGCTTTGCAGGACACAACCTTCTTAATGCACCAAATACTTGATTCCGAATTCGAGCCAACAATTTAAAGGCAATATAATGATTACATGCCTGTTCTGCATAGCGTAAGATTCCTCTCAATACTGCACATACAAACAACAAGATCACAATCGTGTTAAAGCTAAATAAAGAGTTGTTTACTAATGCCATACTTGAAAGTACAGGAATAAAAATAGCGCATAAAAAGCCTGCCACATCCATAAAAATGGCACAAATCATAAATCCTGTTAAAGGAAATACAAGCTGAATTAAACGTGAAAATATTTGAATTGTACTCATATTAGGCACCATATCTTTCTAATTCTTTTTGTGTATTAAACAACTCACAATACACACCCTTTTGTTGGATCAGTTCTTCATGACTTCCACTCTCCACAATATTTCCATCTTTCAAACAATAGATTTGATCTGCATGAATTAGATTTGCCAAACGATGCGAGATACAAAGCACAAGTTTCTCTTTTGATAACTCATATAAAACTTCCATAATTTTATTTTCACTCTCTACATCAATATTGCTCGTAGCTTCATCCATAATATAAATTGGTGAATCCTTCAATAAGGCCCTGGCCAAAACTAAACGTTGTCTTTGTCCTCCTGATAAGTTTTTGCCACCCTCTAAAATACGCATGTTAAGTCCACCTTGTTCTTTCACAAAATCAAGGATACCTACTTTTTCTAAAGCCATATTCATTTCTTGTTCTGATACTTTTTTAGCCATAGCTAAATTATCTCTAAGACTTCCACTAAATAAGTAGCTTTCTAAAGAAACTAAAGTCATATATGGATAGATATCAATATCTTTGATTTCATAATTTGATAATTTTAGTTCACCACTATAATTTGTATATTGTCCCATCAATAAAGAAGCAATCGTACTTTTTCCACTACCACTCTCACCAACAAAGCCTATTAATCCTTTGTTGGCTTCAAAACAAATATCGTGCAAGACTTCTTTATCGGTATATCCAAAACAAAGATTGGATGCAGATATAGAACAATCCTTTAAATCTACTTCTTGTTTCTCATCTGTTTCCATTTCTAATATTCCAAACAATTTATCACTTGCGGCCATACCATTCATCGCAATATGAAAATAAGACCCCAATTGGCGCATAGGAATAAAAAATTCTGCTGAAATTAAAATAATAAATAATGTTTGAAATAAATCCGTTGTGCTTGTTAACGCAAAAACAATTCCCAATGCACTTCCTCCATAGGCAACTAGATCCATGACTGTTATCGAATTTAGCTGCATTGTCAAAACCCGCATTGTAATCTTACGAAAGTTTTCACTTTCCACATTCATCTTTTCGTGATAATGACCATCCGCCTCATAAATCTTGAGCGTCGTTAGTCCTTGAAGATTTTCTAGAAAACTATCCCCCAACTTTGTATATTGCCCCCAGTATCGATTTAATAGTTTTTTCGCAAATTTTTGTACAAACACAATCGACATAGGAATCAAAGGGACACATATAAGTAAAACCAAAGCAGCTTTAAAATTCATAAAAGAAATGACAATAAATAAAGTAATTGGTGCAATTAAAGAATAAAAGAATTGCGGAATATAATTGGCAAAATAGGTTTCTAATTGTTCAATACCTTCACTAGATAATTGTACAATTTCTGCCGTACTCCATTTATTTGTATATCCAATTCCAATTTTAGATAACTTCTCATACAAACGCGAACGAAGCGTTTCCTTTACAATATGACTGGATTGATACGACATCTCAATTGCCTTTTGATTTACAATATAGCGAAGTATTAAACATATAAAGATAATTCCAATACATAAAATATTTCTATGTTTTGTGATAATTAAGCATAAACATGCCGTAGAACATACGTTACAAATCAATCCAATCCATTGATACAACACATTCTTTTGAATATAAGGAATACTTTCTTTTACCGAAAATAATAATTTTTTATTGATCATAATCCACCTCAGTTAGTTGAAACAAATCGAGTTTACAATAACTAACAATAAATGTCAAACCCAAAAAAACAACTAGATTTCTCTAGTCGTTAATTTCAGATACCTTAATTGTTTTTATGACAGGCTGCTTACTTTCAGCAATTGTACCATTATCATCCATGGGATCAGCATCCTCACAAATTTGATCTACGATCTTCATTCCCTTAGTAACATGTCCAAAAGCTGCATATTGTCCATCTAATGAATCATTATCTTCTTGCATAATAAAGAATTGTGAACTTGCCGAATCATAATCTGAACTTCTTGCCATAGAA
The DNA here is from genome assembly GCF_934754935.1 of uncultured Holdemanella sp. Lineage (GTDB taxonomy): Bacteria > Bacillota_I > Bacilli_A > Erysipelotrichales > Erysipelotrichaceae > Holdemanella. The sequence continues at coordinate 11,350 of NZ_CAKVJB010000018.1, forward strand.
ATAACACCACGCTTATGCTTGATATTATTCTTTACACCATTATCCTTAAATTCACCCTTGATTGTCTTATCCGATCCACCTGTACCATTCGCATTAGGATCTCCTCCCTGAATCATAAATCCTTTAATAATGCGATGGAATGTCAATCCATCATAGAATCCTGATTCAGCTAAATCTACAAAGTTCTGTACCGTAATAGGAGCTGTTTTACCATCCAACTTTAGTGTAATTGTTCCATAATCCTTTACTTCAATTTTAGCGATATAATTCTTTGTCTCTTTTTGACACCCAAATAAAGATATACATAGAACAAACGAACATAGAATCGTTAATAGTCTTTTCATCATTTTCCACCTCCTCCTTATTTTAACAGGACAAGTCAAAGAAAAAAAGGATGTTCCCCATCAAAAGACAGGTAAAACATCCTAATTAGATCTTAGTATTCTAATCTTCTGTAGTAACGACGAATTTCCATTGGGTGACGAGTTTCGATTTCCATGTGAACGTCAATTCTGTTGTTTACAGCGTGCATTACATGGTGAGACAAGTGTTTACGATATTTTTCGCTAATACCCTTTAATTCGTAATCTTTAGAATCGATAATTGTGTAGTTTGCACAAATTCTCGGAATGAAGTTAGCAACACGTTCAGATAATGGACGTTGAGCATCTTCACCAATATAAATTGTAACTGGAGTTTCTTTAGTTACGATTTCGAACATACCGTGGAAGAATTCATTAGATGTGATTGATTTAGTTTTTAACCATAATTGTTCTTCCCAGTAGCACATTGCGTATGAGTAAGTAGCTCCCCATTGGTTACCAGCACCTACGAAATAGTGCATTTCATCATTCCAGTGTTTTTTAGCAAATTCAATTGCGAATGGTTCAGCTTGCTTTTCAACTTCTACTAAATCTTGTGCTAAGTATTTGTCGAATTCTGCATACATATCTTCGTAGTCTTCGAATTCACCATTGTTGAACATGAAACGGTCAGCAACCATGAAGAATTTTAATTGTTCGTTAATTGGATAAGAAATCTTGTAGTCTGCTAAGTCTAATAAGATAGCTTCTTTAGCATCAACGAATGAAATAACTGTAGCGCCAACTTCTGCTTTGATTTTTTTGATTGCGTCAACAACTTCTTTAGTATTTCCAGTTACAGAAGAAATGATAACTACTGTATCTTTAGTAATACGTTTGTTTCCTGTAGTTAAATATTCAGCTGCATTTTCTGCCCAAGTTTCAATAGCTGACATTTCTTTCATGTGTACAGTTGCCTGCATAGCACTTGCCCAAGTACCACCAACACCTAACCAGCAGATATTTGAATATCCACGTTCACAAATTTCATCAACGATTTCGTTGATTTGAGGGCGAAGAGCCAATGCGCCATTCACGCTGTCGATTTTTGCTTGTTCATTAAAATTAATCATTTTATTGTTCCTCCTCATCTAATGAATTAACCTGCTAATACGCCAAAATAAGCACCGATTACGCCAATGATCATTGTTCCGAAAATTAAAATTACTGGATTGACTTTCTTTTTCAATAAGAAGTAATACAACCAAGTACCACCTAAACCAATTAATCCTGGCATAATTCCGTCTAAAATTGATTGAAGTGTTGTAACTTCATCACCAATTCTAGATAATTCAACATTTAATGTTGTCCAAACCATATCTTTAGACATACAACCAACTACCATAACTCCAAGGATACTTGCAGCAGATAACAATTTGTCCATCATTCCATTTTCTTGCATCTTTTGTAAGTAGTTGAAACCTAAATTGTATCCAAAGTGAGCACCGAAGTAACGCACGATGAAACATGGAATGTTATAAAGTAAGAAATATAAGATTGGTCCCATGATATTTCCAGCTTGTGCTAAAGAAATACCGATACCAACAGCGATAACACGTAAACATCCAACAAAGATTGAGTCACCAATACCTGATAATGGACCCATTAATGCAGTTTTGATACTAGCAATTGCTTCTCCATCAACTTCGCCTCTAGCCTTCATTTCTTCCATTGAAGTAACTACACCACCAACAAATGGAGCCAACTGTGGAGTAATGTTAAAGAATTCAACGTGTCTTACTAATGCATCACGATATCCTTCTTCATCACCTTCATAAATCTTTTTCAAGTTGTGATTCATCATCATCGCAAAGGCAATGTGCATCTGACGTTCATAGTTCCATGAGAATTCCATTCCTAGAGAACCTTGGTTAAATGCTAAATCTGTAATATCTTTTTTAGTAATCTTAGAAGTCATCATCGTCAGACACCCCCTGTACAGCTTCTGTTTCTGTTACTGCTTGTTTATCTAAGAAGTTATATTTTACCAATACTAAGATAACACCGATCATTGCTACACCTAATACTGGAACGCCCATATAAGCAGATAGAATAAATCCTAAGAAGTAATAAGGAATATTTTGTTTATTAATTGTCATACGCATCAACATTGCGAAACCTAATGCAGGTAATAATCCGGCAGCTGCCGCCATACCACTAGTAACGAATTCTGGAATTGCATTGATCAAATTGCCAACTGCATCGCCACCTAAATAGTAAGCAAATAATACTAATAAGAAACGACGTACTACTGTGATCATACCAATTAACCAGTGCGTAAATACTACACCATTATAATTTCCTTTTGCTGCATAATCATCTGTCCAACGTAAGATGATTGAGTTAAATACATTACATAAGTTACCAATTGCTTGAGAAACTAATGCGATAGGCATCGCCAAAGTTACAGCTGTTTCAATTCCTCTACCAGTCGATAAGGCAAATGCTGTAGCCAAAACACCACCAACGATTGTATCAGGCGGTATATAGGCACCAACACTAACTGCCCCCATAAAGAATAATTCTAGGCTTGCACCAATTACGATGGATTGCTCCAAATTACCAACTATTAGCCCTACTAATGGAGCTAAGATGATTGGACGGTTGATATAAAGAGAACCCATTTGATCCCCTAAAACACCAAGTGCTGCAACCAAACCAATCAAGATTGCTTGTAACAACATATTTTGCTCTCCTCCTTGCTATGTTATTAAAGAACGCTTTGTACCGGCACGCTACTTTCGCTGGCCAATTGTCGGATTTCTACTTCAACGCCTTTATCCAACATTGCTTTTATATCCTCTTCATCTTGAGGGCCTACAAATATAGCTTTGCTAATTTGCCGATATCCGTCTTGTTTTTTTGCTCCACCTAAGTTAATACTCTTAATGGCTGGAACTTCTTGTACTAATCGATATGCATCGTGAATTGTTTGAACTACGATTAGTAATTTGTACTTATCTGTAACACCACTATTTAATGCTTTTACAGCATTTTCAATGTCTTTGATAACCAACTTAACACCTGCTGGTTTACCTAATTTCAAAGTTGTTTTCCACATTTCATCATTTACTACCGCATCGCTCGCAACCAAGATACAGTCTGCTTGTACTGCATTTGTCCAAGAGAATGCTACCTGACCATGTAGTAGTCGATGATCTACACGACATAACTTAATCATTTTTTCTCCTCCTAAAATTCTTCTTCATTGTCGGTTGAAAGAAGATCGTTACAATAAATCAAGCCATCTTTGGCTTCTTGTACACTTTGGCGAATCATGTTTTCAATATCATCATCTTGACGCATAAATACATTCATCAATAATCCAAGATTCATACCTGTAATTAAATGTGTATTTGGACGACTTAAACGCTTCATCCATTCATTATTTACGCTACCACCAAATACATCTGTACATACAATGACTGAATCTGTATCTGGAATGTCTTTTAGTGATTCTTCAATCAAATCATTTACATCTTGTCCTTCTTCAACATAGGCTGTAATTATATGTGTGTTTGGCTGTTCTCCCAAAATAATTTGAACAGAGTTGTAAATGCCGCGTGAGAATGTCCCATGACTTGCCAAAATAAAGTGTCTCATTACTTCTCCTCCTTTCCTAAATTTTCTAAAGCTTTTAAAGTTGTCTGTTCTGCAACCCAAGGCTTTTCATAATATCTAGAAGTCGCTGTTTCCAGTGACAGATATCCATGGTATCCATTGGCCTCTAAATCAAGAAGATCTTGTTTTAGATCTCTTGTTCCATCTGACCATGCCAAGTGACCCGTTGGCTTTCCATCCACAAAGTGTGTATGGATCACATCTTTTCCAAACGCATCAAAATAATCTTGAATCGTATTATTGACGCGTGCCATAGCACCAAAATCAATACATACCTTTAACTGTGGATGATTGACTGCATCCAAATATGTCTTTAATTGTTCCACACTATTTGCAAGAACTGATTCATCTGGTTGTAAAGCTTCGATTGCCACCAAAATATCGTTAGCCATCGCATAATCACAAACCTTGCGCATCATTTTTACTGAACGATTCCAAGCCTCTTCTTTCGACTCATCATAATAAGCCCAGCCTGTTGTGATCAATATATGTTGGGCATTGACTTCTTTTGCGATATCCACCATTCGACAATAATATGCATATACATCTTCTTGACGTGTTGGACTTGCCACATTGTTTGGCTTTGGATTTGTTTGTTCTGGACAAATACCAATGATTTTTACATCATATTTTTTTGCGTATTCCTTAAGCTGTTCTACACTCTGATTTTTGTTGTAGTCCACATAGAAATGCATAGGACCCGTCCAAATCTCTACGTTCTTAATACCTAAACGATTCATTTCCTTAAAAAAACGTTCAAAAGAATAAAATCTATAATGACTATTCATTCCACATAATCGATCTTTAAAATTCGTCATCGCTCGCTACCTTTCTTTCATCTTCATCATCAGCTATATATTCATATAAGTATGCAATTTCAGAAATTGGCATCTTTACATGATAATTTTTCAACATGGAATCAAAACTTTGATTCACCTGCTGAATAAAATCACTATGGTTATTCGCAAAATCATCTAAATTCTCATATATTTCAATCGCTGTCTTTGTCACCAAACGTTCAACAAGGAAACAAATATGGATATAAATACCAATGATTGTGCGACTTTGAAATTTCTTCTGCATAACCAACTGTAAGTTTTGTACGGATTCACTAACAAAATCCAATAATTTCTGTGGATTTAAGATTGTTAGATTTTCCATGACAGATTGAATTGAGAAATTCTTTAATAAATTTTGATTGAATTCTTCAATTTCATCTTCCTCTAAATATGGTTTAAAGATTGAATTCAAAATATCAATATCTTTAAAATTCATAATATCTTCTAAAGATACACTTCGAACACCTTTTAATTTCAAGCCCAACGGTTTTACCATTAAAACAACGTCATATTTTTCAAATAATGGATCATCATGCTTATTTTTCTGTAAACAATCATAATCATATTCTATAAACTTAATATCAACCTTTTTAGGAAGACTATTCTTCAACAAATGAGACAACTTTTCACTTACTGAAACGCTCACATCATTTGTGATGACAATCGCCTTCTCCTTCTTTGCGACAGATAATATTTTGTAATGACACTGATTTTCTTCACACGACTCACTTAGAATTGTCTCTAAATCGTGATGCTGAACCATTTTCATTCCAACATTTAATGCTAAAGAAGTAGAGATGTTATTGATTACACCCACATTCATCGTGTCACTGATTACATCTCCAATCTCTTCTAAAGATCCCATATCTACTAATAAGATAATGTTCTTTAAATGCATGTTATTGTCGATATACTCATTCAACTTCTTAGTGATTTCTTCCACTGGCGTATCTAAAGGCATGTCGATCGCTTCAAAAATATAATGATTCAACAATGAGTTTGCTGCATCCGCAATGGAAGAAGCTGTTGAATATCCATGACTCAAAATAATTCCCATTGTATCTTGACCTTGAAGTTCTTGGTTGTACATACGAATATTCAACATCAAGAAGATCTTATTCATATTCGACAAACTAACGTTTGTAGCCGTTTTTATTTGCTTAATAATCTGATCAGCAATAATCGACTCATTCATCATCATGTCCGACATTGTCTGTAAACACTCTTGAATATCCTTTGAATAATTGGATTCCCATTGATTCAACAAAGAAGTATTTCTTCCTGTTGAAATAATCATACGCGTTAATACATACGCACAATTTACTGGAAGAATGATGTTTTTCGCATTCTTAACTATATTCAACACATCCATCACTAAACTATTCATCGCATCAATACGAGCATCATGATATGACTGTTCAAACACTAAAACATCATAATAATGACGGACTGCATCTTGACCAATCTCCAAAAAGCGAGCTTGTGAATTCACTTTGTTTTTCAAATCCACATATGCATTCAAAAGCTGTTCCCACATTTGAATCATCTTTTCACCTAATTCATGTTTTTCAAATGAATCGATACGCACAAATGTAGCTTCCTCTTTTTCATATTTATCTACACTCATCTGTTCAAGAAGATGTATTGGTAAATGATAAATTCTCACTTCCATTTCTTCCTCATGAATAGTTTCACTAAACGCATTGGCACAAATAGCCTTGATAGATTTTTGAAGATCACTTATATTTCCTTGAAATTGATAATTAACTAAGAAATTACACAACTTCTCTGAAATCAATATTTTTCTTTTTAAACGCTCCTGCTCCTCTTGAAAAAAATGAACAACCAAGCGTGTACGCTCATCTTCACTACGTTCTTGTAAACTAGGAATATGACAAATCACTGGTATATTGATCAACAAGTTTTCATTCAATGAAATTCTTGGTTCATTCTCGATACAAAGAACAAGTCGCACTTTTGACTGAACACGAACATATTCATTACCCTCTCGACAAAAGTATCCATAACGAAGGAAATCTGCAATTTTTTCTTGAGCTTGATCCGACAAATATTGTGCATCTTGTATACACAACAATTTCCCATCTGAATTTTCCAAGATTCCCTTCTTTACTTCACCATTATGTTCATATCCAAACAAGTCCTCCATTTGAGCTGTTCGCTCTTCATGTAAAGAAACTTTTTTTACATCTAAAACAATATGACCTTTTTCATTCAAATGATTCTGGCAGAACTCTTTCATGCAGTTTACCAAAAACATCTTTCCTGTTCCACGCTCTCCATATAGAATAATTGGAAGTCCATCTGGATATAATAATGCAGATTTTATCTGAGAGATTGGATAACTTAAGCTGCCATCATACCCTACTGATTTTTGGAAATCTTTCAAATCTGGAGAACTATATTTTAATTCCTGCATTAATTCATGAATTGAAATATATTCATTTTGTTTTAGAACAACATGATAAATTTGTTCTAGTGCATTCTTTGACAAATAATAAACAGGTCTTGAACTTATTTTCACAACCAAATCGTCTTTTACTAACTCATTTAAATATTGAGAAGTTAAAGAACGCGAAATATTTAACTCTTTACTAATTGTTATTGTTGTGAAATTTGAAAAACGATCTAATTGAAAATGCTGCGACATTTTTTGAAGATAGTTATAAATCTGTTGTTTTGACGTTAACTGATTCATTTTACACCTCCTAACAAATATCGCCTGTTGACGATATCATTTTATTAAGAAATCAATTTCTAGTCTGTAGTTCCAAATAAAAAAGACACTATTCTGTAAATTTTAAGTAAAATCGACACTTTTGGTATCCGCTTTTAATTACTGTTAAGCCCTTTCATTTTTAATCGTATCCGTATTCGACACTAAATTTCGAAAACTCTTTATTGTGTCTAATTGCACGACATTGATTTTTACGCGATTTAAAAGGAGCAAAAATATAATGTTTCTGCTCCAAACTTTGTTTTTAAATTAACGATTTGACTTTTTGATCCACTCTTTTGTACCCATAACCTTATCTGGGAATGTTTTAAAATCTTTTAATTTCCAAGTCCAGTTTTTATTCGACACAGTTCCCGGTGTATTGATTCTAGCCTCTTCTTTAAATCCACAAATATCCCAGATTGGCAATATAACAGTATCTGCATCTGTATCTAAAGCATATTGACAAAGCATTTCATTAAAAGAACGACTTGAATATCCCTGATTTTTAAAGAATCGACGCAAACTGATACGCTTATTTGAATCATATGTATGATAATCTTCATTACATGTCGCATTATCATGTGTACCTGTATATAATACCGAATTTTTCTTTGCCTTTTTCTTTAATTGTTTCGCTTCCATTCTAAACAATAAAACATCCATGCCCGGTATACTATAATCATCTTCAAGTTCAATCACTTCTGGACGAATCAATCCTAAGTCCTCAGCCACTAAAACAATATCTGGACATGCTTTTAAAATCGCATCAATTAATTTGTGGGCTGGACCTAAGATCCATTTTCCTTCAATAGCTGTTGGACAAGACGCTGGTATCTTCCAATATGTATCAAAAGCTCTGAAATGATCAATTCTTACCATGTCATAACAACGATTCATCCAACTCATACGATTGCACCAAAAAAGATATCCATTTTCTTCTTGCGCATCAAAATCATAGATTGGCATACCCCAACGCTGTCCTGTTTCACTGAAATAATCTGGAGGACAACCCGCAATATATTCTGGTTTTCCTTCTTCATCTAATAAGAAAGCTTCACGATTGCACCATACATCTGCACTATCTAAATCCACATAGAAAGGCATATCTCCCATGATTTTTAAATTTCTTGCGTGTGCATACATCTGGATTTCATCTAATTGTTTATAGAATATAAACTGTAAAAACTGGATATACAAAATTTCATTTTGATAATCATCTAAATCAATATCACGATTTTTCGGCCAATCTTTATATTCATCTTCCCATTCAAACCATGGAGCCCCATTATAAAAACTCTTAAACAATGAGTAAGCAGACCATTCTTCCAACCAGAATGCATCACGCTTAAATGCTTCAAAATCTTCTTTGAACGAATCAAATTCCTTTTTAAAAACTTTAAAGGCCTTTTGAAAATAAGGTTCCTTAAATTCACGAATCTTATCATATTCAACAAAGTCTTTAAATTTATTACAATTCACGATCGAACTTTGTGTCAATAACCCCATTTCACACAAACGATCCAAGTTGATATAGATAGGATCTCCCGCAAAACTAGAATATGTCTGATATGGAGAATGCGTAGGGCCTGTCATTTGTAGCGGCAATATCTGCCATATACTGTAACCTGCATCCGCAATAATATCGATCATTCGAATTGTTTTTTGCCCTAAATCACCAATCCCTTGATTTGCAGGGATAGAGAAAACAGGACATAAGATTCCTGCACTTCTATTCATATTCACACCTTTTGTAATCCCTTTCATTACAACTATTTTATCACATTTTTTTAAAAAAAGACTATATATTTCAAAAAATATATAGTCCTAATCCATAGAAAACAAATCTTTTAGCTCTTCCTTAGATAACATTGATATTCCACCCTTAGAATTTTCGACAAAAATATCACTCATCTCTTTTTTGCGCTTTTGCATTTCATAAATTTTCTCTTCGATCGTATTCTTCATCAACAACTGGTAGACAAGAACATTCTTTGTCTGTCCAATACGATATGCACGGTCTGTCGCCTGATTTTGCGCACTCACATTCCACCAAGGATCAAAGTGGATAACAGCTTGCGCCTTTGTTAGATTCAAACCCGTTCCTCCTGCCTTTAAAGAAATCAAGAATACATTTGAATCATCATTTTGAAAGGCGTCCACTTCTTCTTTACGCTTCTTTTTATCTACCGCACCTGTAATCATATGATATTTAATGCCTCGCTGATTAAATTCTTCAATAAAGGCATCAAAAATACTTGTAAAACTTGAAAACAACAAGACCTTCTTGCCATTCTCTTTTAAAGTTTCAATCAAATCCAGACACATCGTAAACTTTGTACTCTCACCCTTATAGTTTTCATACAACATTCTTGGTTCGCAACAAATCTGACGTAAACGCGTCATCATCGCAAGAATCAAAATGGAATCCACTTGTTCTAATTCTAACTGCTGCTGAAGTTGCTCATTGACCTGAGCCAAATTCGCAAGATACAATTGTTTTTCTTCCGGACTAAAAGTCAACCACATATCCTTCTCCACTTTATCCGGCAAATCTTTTAATACCTGCTTTTTTGTTCTTCGCAAAATGAATGGTGAAACCAACTTTTGTAGCTGAGCCTGTCTTTTTTCATCACCCATTTGAATCGGTTTTTCAAAATTCTTTGTGAAATAATTCAAACTATATAGATAGCCCGGCAATAAAAAATCAAAGATACTCCACAACTCACTTAAACCATTCTCAATTGGCGTACCCGTTAAAGCTAAACGATGTTTACTCTTTAAGGACTTCACACTCTGTGCATTCTTCGTCTTTGGATTTTTAATAAACTGCGCCTCATCTAGAACAATATATTCAAATTCCATTGGCATGTATAATTCCACGTCTCTACGCAAGTAGTCATATGTTGTGATATAAAGCTCATGTTTTTCATTAATAATATCTTTACGTACGTCTTGACTTCCTGTAACACATACGGCATCCACATCAATTTTAAATTTTTCAATTTCTGACATCCAGTTATACATTAAACTACTGGGGCATACAATCAAGCTCGGCTTCTCTTTTGAAACAAACTGCTCATAAAATACCAAGACCTGCAATGTTTTTCCAAGTCCCATATCATCCGCAAGAATGCCATTTAAGCCCATATTTTTTAAATCATAAAGCCATTGGATTCCTTGTTGCTGATAGGTACGCAATAAAGATTTATACGCATCCTTCAATTGAATCAGTTGTTCTTTTACTTTCATTAATCGATTTGTATATTCTGTAACCGAATCATCGTTACGAACATCTAATTCTGAATCCACATCCATTAAATGAAAAGCTTGATATGCTGGTTTTTCAATCGTTTCTTTTTTGAAATCTTTAGGCGTTAAATTCATTGTCGAAGCCAATTCGTCAAGTTGTTCTAATCCAGCATTCTCCAAATCGATCATTTCACCATTTTTTAATTGATAAAACTTTTTCTTCTTTCGATACGCATTTAAGACATGTGACAATTCATCCGCATTGACATCACTATCCAATTCCATCTTCAATAAATCATTTTGCACATAGACTTTTACACTCAAATTCATACTTCGACGATTCTTTAATCGTTTCAACTCTTCTGAAACGTACACATCCGCCTGCTTTTGAATCAAAGGAATACCATGATCCAAAAAATTATAAAGTGCATCACTTCTACCTTTAAAAATAGCCTTATTATCTTCAAGCTTTACGGCATAATGTGAAATAATAGCTTCAATACTCGCAATTTGATTCGAATCTGTATGCGCAAAGAAACTCTTCTTCTGTTTATTCTCTAAATATGTTCCCCACACGACCATATTCGCATTTTCTAAATCCGAATAGACGCGAATATCCTCAATTAGCGTTGTATACTTTTCTACATCCACATTTGTATTTAATTGAATATAATCCATATATGGCTGAAGACATTGTAAATAAAAAGCCCTAAAATCACTCTTTTTAATCAACCAGCCACCTTCTTGCGAAACATTATACGCAAGTGAAGCTAAAAAGCCATCTGGATCTAATGTAAATCGCATAATATTCTTAAATTCCGCAACATAAAAATGTTTATTTCCAATTAAAAAACTATCATCTATATTTACATTCAATTCAAAATAATCTTTATGCTCGAACAAATCTAAACTTAGTTTAATATTCTTTTCAGACAATTCAAAATCCGTATAATCCTTAGGCAAAGAAGCATTCAAATCATAAAAATCATCTAAACATTCCGAATATACTTCCCCATCTTTTTGCCAGTCTTTTGAGAATGTATATTTCATCAAGAACGAATAAATTTTTTGACTTGGTTCATCCAAATCATCTGGATTTAAATAAATCTGTGTATTCTTTCCAAAAGACTCTAATCTTTTCTCAAAGAAACCACGCATTAAATCTTGAATATTTTTTACCGTATAAGCACGATTGACTTGAATCTTTAATTTAAAAGCCACCTGATCATAATAATATGAATTCGTTCGTTGTATCATCAAACGTATCTTATGATCATTCTCTTTAAAAAATCCATTTACTTTCTCTTCTTGACGCTCCTTTAAAAATGAAAAAGCCAATTGATTCATACTATCGATTCTTTGGCGTTTACGCTCTAATTCTGCCCTACGATTTTTTTCAATTACATATTGTTGATAATCTATATGAAACGGGAAAGTCTGTGGATTTATTTCATTGATAGCTCGAACTACACTCACCAAATGCACACACCCTGAATGTGGATCTTGTGAACATGTACAATTTGTGGTCAGAATAGTCCCATATTCATTGACTCTAAAATTTATAGTTTCTTCGCTCCAACGCGTTTGAATAATAGCCTTTACTTCATAATATAAAATCTTATCATGCACCCTTTCAATTAAGATACGTTTAATTTTACCTGCATAATAAGGATCATTAGCCTCATAATATATCCATGAATTTTTTATAAAACGATTTAAAGACTCTTCAAAAATGTGCATACTACCTTACCACCTAACTTTCCTTTAATTATATCATATTTGACTTTCCATTTTTCAGTTGTTAATGTATTAGAAAAGAAAGAAGAATGATTATGGACACAAAGATGTATACAGCCTTACCACAAGAAGCGAAAGACATTCGTATTGAAGTATTCATGAAAGAACAAGGATTTGAAAATGAATTTGATGATATAGATGATATGAGTCATCATATCGTTGTCTTTGATGAAGAAAAACCAATCGGAACGTGTCGTTTCTTTAAAGAAAACGATCATTACACCATTGGAAGGGTAGCCGTATTAAAAGAATATCGAAATCAACATATTGGCAATGTATTACTTGAAAGTGCAGAAAAAGAAATCAAAAAATTAAATGGAGACTTAATTGTAGTGCACGCGCAAGTTCGTGTAAGTCCATTCTATGAAAAACAAGGCTATATTCAATTTGGTCAAATTGATGATGATGAAGGAGTACCACATATGTGGATGAAAAAAAGGATACAGCATTAAGCTACTGTATCCAAAATATCCTTCATTTTTTTTGCGAGTCCCTTTGTCTTTTCAACGGATAAAGAACAAATCGCAACACGAATACCCAAATTTACTTTGACTGTAAAAATATTATTTTTCATTAATGCCTCATGGAATTTATCACGCGTTTCATTATCCATAGATAAAGTTACGAAGAACCCTTCTTTGTAAGGATAGTGTTTTAATCCAACTTCCTTAGCCTCCTTGACAAAGATATCTCCACGTTCTTTTAATAAATTGACATAGTGCAATCTTTCTTGGTCATACGCTTCTTTATGATTATCTAATACGTCCACAAATGTAGCCATCGCACCATTGTTGATGTTTGACCAAGTTGCACGCGCATCCTTTTCAAATACAATTTTCACTTGGTTTACTGCTTCTTTTTCTTGTCCTAACACAATGGCAGCCCCACAACGAAGTCCATAACTTGTCATTGATTTAGATAAACTAAATGCGACAATTACGACAAAGTTTCTCTCAATTTGATCAAATTGTGCAAAGTATTCTTTCGCCTTTTCTTGTCTTGAAGAAAAATCAATATACGCAATATCATTCAATAATACAACGGCATGTGTTTTTGAACATTCATTCAAGAAAGAGATCACTTCTTTCCATTCATCTTCACTTAAAGAATAGCCAGTTGGATTGTGACAAGGATCGTTAATCACCATCACTAATCGATTCTGTTTTTCCATCACTTTTTTACAAGCTGTTTTAAAAGAATTCAAATTAAAATGATCCCCTTCAAACAAGCTATACTTTTCTACATTTAAATTATGCATCTGTGCCATTAACGCATAAGATCCCCATGCGATTTCTGGCAAGATGACTGTTTGTCCTTCATCTAAACATTCTTGTAAAGTCATACCTACAGCGCCTGTTCCTCCAGGTGTTGCGATTACTTCATGTTCTAAGTGTGAATTTCCATTTAATACCCAGTCGTATACTTTTTGTCTAAAATCAGGATTTCCAGTAAAACTAGCCGCATATGCTGCCAATACTTTATTATCTAAATTCTTTAATGAACTAAACACACTATCTAAGGCAACCAAAGTTCCCTCTTCATCATATAAAGAACCGATTGTCGCATCTACAACATTTTCAGCTCCCACTTTAGCTTTAGCCTCTTTTGCCTTGGCAACAATTGAGAATACTGTATCTACGATTGGTGTTTGATTGACACTTTCCTTCACAAAATTCATGCTTATTTTTCCTCCTTTAAAGTATATGCACCCAATACTTTTACACTTTCACATACTGATTGAATCTGCTCAATACAATCATCCGCCTTTGACATATCCCCTTCAATTTCGACAAAGAAGAAATACTCAAAAGGCTTATTTTTCATCGGTCTAGATTGAATACTTTCCATATTCAATCCATTCTTGGCAATGCAGTCAATGATTTTAGCTAAAGCTCCACTTTCATGTTTAACAGATAAAACCATACTAAAACGATTTCCCTGCATTTGTGGCTTTAATCCAATCACCAAGAATCGCGTTGTATTCGTCGCATTTTCTTGAATATTTGTAGCCAATACCTTTAAGCCATACAATTCTGCATTTTCTTTAGCCCCAATAGCTGCTTTATGCACATCCTTCTGTGCTGAAATATATTGAGCAGCCATCGCCGTATTCGGATAGGCCACCGTTTGTACATTTAATTCCTTCAAGAATTCTTTAGACTGCGAAAGTGCTTGATCCTTTGAATACACCCACTCCACATCTTTTAATGTACTGCCAGGAATTCCAAGTAAACATTGTTCAATCTTTTGATCATAGATGGATTGAATATATACTGGATATTCCATTAATAAATCTAAAACTTCTCCAACCAATCCAGAATTCGTATTTTCAAAAGGAATCACACCATATTGTACATCCGAATGTACAACCATTTGGAAGACTTCTTCAAAACTAGAAACACCAACTTTTGGATTAGAAGGAAATAATTTTTCACTGACCATATGTCCAAAGGCACCTTCAACGCCACAATAACCAACCTTGTCATGCGACTGTAACGTTCTTTGGTAGGCCTTTGATTCTTTCATAATGAACTTTATAAAAGACTCATAATATTCTTTATAATCTGGATTCTGAATAAATTGCAGATTCTTTTCAATCACAACCTGTTCTCTACCCGAGTCTAGAATTGGTAAATCATTTTCTATTTTATACGCAATCACATCTTTGACGGCATCCAACCTGGCTTCATACAGCTTGGCCATTTCACGATCGATTGCATCAATTTGTGTACGTGCCTGTTCTAATTTATTCATGGGTTCACCTCACTGAATATCATACCATAATTTTCATCTATTTTCTGAAAATGAATGATATAAATCATCCAATGTATAAAGAATTAAATTTGAATCATCCTCTAAATCAAAACCAGACTTCGAAAAAAAGCCATATTTATAACATATCAAATTCACATTTTTTACTTGTTCGATCTCTTTATCCACAACATCCTGTGTTACTTTAGAATTCTTGTACTTGCATTCGTAAAATATATATCCCTTTTCATCTTGCGTAACTACATCAAATTCTCCGTTCATCTTATTTACAGGATCATCATAATAATATTTTCCAATCTCAAAGAAAGGAACTTCGAATCCATTTAATTTATTCTTTCGAATTAAAAACTGTTGACAAATCCTTTCAAACACAGATGGAACATGACTCTTATACAAATCATCTTTTATAAATCGATCAAAGAATGCATCTTCATTCATTACATTTAATTGCGAAATATATTTATAGATATATTTATAGTAAAACAATGTAAAATTATCGCAAATATAATACCCAGCTTTTTTCTTATTATTCTTATCATTAATAGGCGCTCTTTTTTCAACCACACCCATTTTCATCAATTTATCTAAAACATCTGAAAGAATAGGGCTCGATGCGATATGTGATTTATTTAAAATATTTGTGAATTTTGTATTTCCTGCAGCTAATGTTTCAAACACTTCATTCGCATTATTTATTTTTGAGATTTCATTTTTCAAGTACATGGGCACTTCATTCAACAACAATCCATTTTGCGAAGCAATTAAATCAATGATATTTTCTCTTACGCTTAACGATTCATCAATCAAACGATTATAGTATGGAATACCTCCAAATACACTATACAACGTTACTTTATCTTCGCTTGAAAAAGATGGATAAAATAGACTTGAATCATAGTAATCCATCGGTTTTATATCTAAAATTCTTGTAAACCTTCCATATAAAGGATTTTCTCGTTCAATCAAAGACTTCATTGTATCCACATAAGAACCACATAATACAAGTTTCAAATTTGAAGTATGTAAATGTTTATCAATCACAGTTTGAAGAACACTGTCTAGTCCTTTCATGCAACTACGTAAATATGGATATTCATCTAACACAAAAACCATTGTTTTGTCTTTGGCATACGAAAACAAAAACTCAAACACTTCTTCTATTGACTGAAAGCCTAAGCGTGGCAAATTCAACATATCTGAAATAAGCGAAGAAAGACTATCTACATTGGATAATTCGGTCGTTTGTTTGGCCTCGTAATAAATATATTCCCCTTTAAAATCTTTGATGGCTTTCTTTATTAATTCTGTTTTCCCAATTCTTCTTCGTCCATATATCAATACAGATTCTTGTCGATTTGATGAAAATACACGATTCAAAATCTTAAGCTCATTCTCTCTACCAATAAACATAAGCCCTCCATTTTTAGTCATTTGTTTTTTACTAATATTTATCAGACTAAAAAATAACACTAAAAAAATAGAAAGTCAAACGACTTTCTACTTCATAATACTCTTGAATTCATCAATTAAAGAATCAAACAATTCAATCGCATCTTCCACTGGTTTTGGACTTGCCATATCAACACCGGCCATACGTAATAATTCGACTGGAGATTTTGTACATCCACCCTTTAAGAATGACAAATATGCATCAATATCGGCTTGTGTTCCATGAAGCAATTTTTGTGATAGAGCCATAGCTGCACTAAATCCTGTCGCATATTGATATACATAGAAATTCATATAGAAATGTGGAATACGAGCCCATTCCATACTGATTTCATCATCCACGATCACATCTTCACCATAATAGAATTTATTTAAATCCGCATAGATTTGATTTAATGTGTCACTTGTCAAAACTTCATTATTTGCCGTTTTTTCATTGATAATCTTTTCAAATTCCGCAAACATACATTGTCTAAATAATGTAGTTCTAAATTGTTCCATAAAGTGATTGATCAAATAAGCCTGGAATTTAGGATCTGTATTTTGTTTGCGCAAATAATCCATCAATAAAGCTTCATTACATGTACTCGCAACTTCAGCCACAAATATTTTATAATGACGATCTAATGGAGCTTGATATTTTGTAGACATATACGAATGCATCGCATGACCCATTTCGTGGGCTAAAGTAAATTCTGTATCTAACGAATTCGCAAAGTTCATCAACACAAATGGGTGTACTCTTTGTCCACTTGAATAGGCTCCTGAACGCTTTCCTTCATTTTCATATACATCGATCCAACGCGAATTCAATCCTCTTTCATAAACCTTGGCATATTCAGTTCCATATAATTGAATGGAATGTAAGACATCTTCTTTGGCCTGTTCAAAAGATACAGGAACGTTACATTCATTGACCATAGGAACATATAGATCATACATATGAAGTTTATCTTTTTTCATAACTTCTTTACGCACTCGCATATATTTATGTAAAACATGAATATTTTTATGTACTGTTTCAATCAATTGTTCATATACTTTTGGTGAAACATTATTTGAATCTACAGCACATTCTAAACTAGATGCATATTTACGTGCTGTACTATTAAATTTCAACTGATTTGTCTGTCCATTTAAACAAGCAGCTAAAGTATGGATCATAGACCCATAGCCTGCATAGAAATTGCGATATGCACTTTCTCTTAATACTTCATCTTCCTGCTCTAACATATGGATAAATGTACCTGTAGTTAAAGTGTGTTTATTTCCTTTTGAATCAATCGCATCTTCAAATTTTAAATCCGCATTATTCAACATTCCAAAAATTGAATAAGGCGTATCTTGCATTAATGAACTAGATGCCATTAATTTTTCTTCCGTTTCAGATAATACGTGCTCTTTTAAGCGACATACTTCTTCTAAATATACACGATATCTTTCTAAGATAGGTTCAGAAACATAGAATGATTCTAAATTTTCAATGTGCATGATTTGTACATCACTAAAAGATAGTTTAGTAAAAATTTCAACCACTAACGCATTGGCCTTTCCTCTTAATTCTTGATGATGTGCATCTGCCGTATCTTGATCAGATAATAATGAGGCATAGCCCAAACAATCATCTAATAGACATGTTAGTTTTTCATATCCCTTTAAAAAGGATAATAAGTTGGATGCATCATCCAATTTTCCATCATATGCACAAAGCTCATTTCCTAATTCTTTACAAGTATCAAGACAAGCTAAAAAGGCAGCTTCATCTTCAAAAATATCATCTGTTTCCCAAGTATTCTCTACTTTTTGTTCGTTACGTTTCATGAGTAAACAACCTCCATTAATACGTCTATTGTAGCACATATTTTCCCTTTTCAAGTCTTACGATTCTTTTATCCTCACAAAGTTTCTTTAACACTCTTTGTAGTTGTCTTCGACTACAATGCAGATTACGACAAGCCACACTGACATTGTCTAGCGTGGGATGTAACTCCATATAATTCATGACCTTCTCTTCAACACTTTGATTCATAATTTCATTTGTGGACTTATTATGCAGTTTATCAACCAACGAATTCAACAAAAAATGAAGAAATTTCAAATCCTGGTTTAATCTCAATTGATTTTCTTCAATCGATAATGCGATTGTAACAACTTTTGTGTTGGTTTGAGCAAAATAAACAGGCTTTTCATGACGAACAAACTCCACATCTCCTAGTACACAAAGTGCATTGATTTGTGACACAAAAAGCTGCTTTCCATTTGAATCAATGAAATAAATAGACACTTCGCCTTCTACTACAAACTGAATCTCTTTTGTGTCTTTCAATGGATGAATCATCGTTTCTTCTTTTTCATATTCCATCAAATAAAAGGGATAAGAAGAATCAAAATAGTCTTGTATGTGATATCGATTTACATATTTCTCTACATTTTTTGGATCATATACTCGTTTCATAGCTTTATTGTGCCATATGTCACAATCATTTTCAAATAGCTTTGATATACTAGGCAAAGAAAGAAGGTAATATATGAACAATAATGCATTATTTGAAAATACAAGCATCCCTAAAGCCTATTTCACAATGGCTTTACCCGTTGTCTTCAGCATGGTAATTTCTTTAGTATACAACATGGCAGATACATATTTTGTAGCTAAAACAATGAACACAAATCTTGTGGCCGGTGTCTCTTTATGTGCCCCCATCTTTACTTTCATGATCGCATTAGGTGACATCTTTGGCATTGGTGGCAGTTCTGTCATCTCTAGATTGTTTGGTCAACAAATGAATAAAGAAGCTAAGAATGTGAGTGGATTCTGTTTCTATGCATCCATTCTCTGTGGCATTGTTGTCACGATTTTTATGTTTATTCTAAAAGATCCCATGTTAAATTTTTTAGGTGTTAATAAAGAAACATGGCTATACGCAAATCAATACTACAATATAATTGCGCTAGGCTCCACCTTTATCATTCTTTCTTTAACTCCTAGTAACTTGATTCGTACGGAAGGATTGGCAACCCTATCTATGGTTGGAACTGTCTTGGGGTCGATTCTAAACATCATTTTAGATCCCATCTTTATCTTTAGCTTCCATATGGGCGCACAAGGTGCTGCCTTGGCATCTGTAATTGGATATATCCTATCTGATTTTCTTTTGATCTATTTCACAAGGGCAAAGGCAAATCGTCTAAGTGTTTCCTTTAAAGATTGTCATGTAGAAAAAAAAGAGTTTTTAGATATCTTCACCATTGGAATTCCTGCTTCTATCACAAATTTAATGTCGAGTATTGGTGTAGCTTTGACAAATCGTTATTTAGTTGTGTTCGGCAATGAAAATGTTGCCGCAATGGGAATCGCCCTAAAAGTGAATATGATCCTTTTATTGATCATGGTTGGATTTGCGTTTGGAGCACAACCACTTTTAGGATTTAATTATGGAGCCAAAAACACAGAACGCCTACGTGCATTCATTAAGTTTGACATATTTGTCGAAGTCACATTTGCGCTCATTACTGCCATTATCCTAAGTGCTTTTGCTCCGTATATCATCCAATCCTTTATGAATGATGCACACATTATTCAAACAGGAAGCCTTATGTTAAGACTACTTGTTCTATCTAGTCCGTGTGTAGGTATAATTTTAGTCTTTACAACTCTATTTCAATCGGAAGGAAAAGCACTTCCTGCCTTAATTTTATCCATTTCTAGACAAGGTGTTATTTACGCAATCTGCATTGTCATATTGTCTAAATTATTTACCTTCCATGGAATATTGATTTCTCAGGCTACAGCCGATGTAGTAACGGCTATAATTGCGATTCTAATTTATTCAAAACAAAAGACTGTAACAAGATAAATTTGCTTTGTTACAGTCTTTTCCACATTATTTTATACTATCAACTAATTTTTTTACCAACTCTACATCCACTACATCATAATCATTTTCATGTGGACTAGCCAAGTAACTATATGAAACACCGTTTTTTGTTGTGGTTGTATCTATTTTGTAGTTTTTACAAGACGAATGCACCTGATATACACCTGTATAATTCATCATCATTTTTGCGTTTTCGGCATTCATTCCACTACCAGGAAGAATCTGAATCTTTTCTCCATATTGATTATTCAATACTTTAATCAAATCAATTCCTTCCATGGCTTTTGATTTTTGTCCACTTGTCAATACACGATCTGCACCTAAATCGATTAATGTTTCAATAGCTTCAAACGCATCTGGCGTAACATCAAAAGCTCTATGGAATACTGCTTCTTTATTGTATGAATGAATCAAATCAATCATTCTTTTTGTGTCTTCTTCACAAATTGTGCCATCTTCATTTAAGAAACCAAACGCAATTCCATCAGCTCCATGATCTAAAAGAATCTTAGCTTCCTCAAACATAATTTCTACATCTTCTTTTTCATAACAGAAACCTGCAGCGCGTACACGTACCATGCAAATTACAGTTAAGTCTGTTTCTTTTTTTACACGAACAAGACTTGCAACACTAGGCGTCAAACCACCAACACTTAACGCACTATTCAATTCAACTCTCTTCGCATTACCTTGATATGCAGCTATACAATCTTGATAACTCCCTGCACATACTTCAATCATTCTCTCCATTTGCCAACCTCACTATACTTAATGCGTATATTTTCGCATTTAAAATCAAATCACTACGATCCATCCATTCATTCGGATTGTGCCCTATACCTTTCTGTCCAGGAAAACTAGGCCCAAAAGGAACAATATTTGGCATGATTTTCGCATACGTTCCACCCGTAGTTGTAACTGGCGTACCATCCATGCCTGTTACCTTTTCATAAGTCGCCTTTAATGTTTGACATAAGAATCCATTTTTATCAAAATAAACAGGATCATAATTATGAATACATTTTACTTGTAGTTCTTCACTTAATTTAGATTTGATTACCTTCTCTATTGTATCATTACTAACACTTGCAGGGTAGCTAAAAGAGAAGTCAAAACCAAGTTTTCCTTCTAGATCTACTAGTTTTTTATTATTCATCTGCATTTTACCAAATTCAAGATCCTCAATATTTAGCCCCAATTTATTTCCAAATCCATTGTCCGATAAAATATATTCGTTAATAAATTGATTGAATATAGTCTTATTTTCAATATCTGTACTCACACGATAGGTACTTCTTCCTCTTTCCGCATATACAACTGGATATTTACAATCGGGTGTCCAGCCCATAATAGGTGGTCTTCTAACTTTGAGGAAATGTCTTAAATCTTCAAATCCTGTTTCTTCATTTGTCCCAAATAAAATATAAACAGGATGCTTTAATTGGATTCCCAATTCTTTTATGGCATATAATGCGTATAAACAAGATAAAGTAGGACCTTTATTATCTAAGATTCCTCTTGAATAAATTCTACCATTTTCATCTTCATATGCTGAAAATGGTGGGTGATTCCATCCTTCTCCTACAGGAACAACATCTAAATGTCCCATAATACCAATATAATCTTCACCTGTGCCATATTTGGCAATACCTACCATATGATCGACGTTTTCTGTTTCAAAACCTAATTCACGAGCTAATTTCAATGCTTCTTCTAAAGCTTTATTTACCCCTTCACCAAAAGGCATGCCAGGCTTTGCTTCACTTCGTACACTATCGATTTGGACAATTCTTTTGATTCCTGAAATCATCTCATTGCTGATTTCATCGATCTTCTTTAATAATTCTTCTTCCATATTATTTCCTAACTAATGGAGCCGTACGTAAAGCCATATAATTGTCCATCCATTCTTTACTTGCGATTTCAAATGTACATTTTCCATTCTCATCATGATTGACTAAATATACCGTAGGTTCTTGTGTTTCAGTTGCCACCACAAAACTGAAGCCTTCAATATTTGTAGCACAACCCCATTCACCCTTGTTGTTCATCGCAATCAAAGACATGTCTCCTGCTTTTCCTCTTCTTCGTTTCAATTCCAAATCAAAGTCGTGTACAGCTTTTTCACATGCCTGTTGAGGATGCATGCCTTCTTTCATTAGGCGAACGATTTCATAAGAGATACAGCCTTTCATAACATCTTCACCTAAACCTGTAGCACTAGCTCCTCCGACAAAAGAATCTACATAGAATCCAGATCCACATACAGGGGAATCACCTAGACGTCCTGGATGTTTCATGAACAATCCAGAAGTACTTGTTGCACAAGTCATGTGTCCATCATGATCTAGACAAACCATACCGACTGTGTCATGTCCTGAATAGGGTTTTAATTCTGTATTTGTGATTTCTTTTATGCGATTGTGATAATGAATCTTAGCACGATCTGTAAGCATTGTTTTTCTTTCAAAACCATGTCTTGAAGCATATTTTTCAGCTCCTTGCCCTACTAAGAAATTATTGGCATCATAGTGCATTAGACTACGTGCAATACTGACAGGGTTCGCAAAATCTTTAATGCCTCCAACGCATCCAAATTCTAATGTATCTCCATCCATAAAAGCGGCATCCAATTCAACTTCCATTTCCTCATTTGGAAGTCCACCATAGCCTACGCTTTTATAATATTCAAAATCTTCTACAACTTTGATTGCTTCTTCAATCGAATCTGCTGCATTTTCGTTATTTTTTAACATAGAATCTGCTTTTGAAATACCTTCTAAAGCCATTCTCCATGTTGCGATAATTCCGTACATATCATTCTCTCCTCTTATTTTGTTAAATCAAAACTACATTGTATGAGTTTCATTATTTTATCGTCACTAATTGTTTCATCCAATACGATAGATACCCACATCTTATGGTTCATATGAAAGGCCGGATAAATTCCTTTTATCTCATATAGTTCATCTCTTTTTGAAGTATCGATCTTTACATTCATAATATTCAACATATGACGATCCCCATTTTTTAAAAGGGAATCTATTGAAACAAACATAATAAGTGAAAACCATTTTCGAGTATCTAAATGGCGAAATACACCATTATCATCATTCCATGGAAAATCCGGTTTTACACCATACCTTTCATAAATCAAATTCGCAATGCGATTGGCCTGATCACTCGCAAAAAACACATCTGTACAACATGAATCCGCAATTCTTTTTAATATGGATTTGTATGCTTCACGAACTTTACAGACATACTCTCCATCATAGGATTCGATGCGTAGCGGTATATATTCTTCATCACTGAAATTATCAATGACTTTGCCTTTTAAAACATCCGATATTTCAATGATAGCTTTAAAATTTGAATCCATAAAATCTTCTGTATAAACATATGTGTTATTCTCAAAAGAAAAACCAAATTCTTTCAATTTTTCAAAATCAAATTTCTTCTTTAAAAAGATTTCATCCTCAATATGTATCATATTAACTCCATTCAAAATTTGATTTACCTGCACCAAGCTCAAAGAAATATTTTCCTATGCCTAAATCGACTTGTGATAAAGGTCCGCTTTTTACTTTAAAACTCACTTTATTTCCTACACCATTTACTATATACGGCTGTCTATTTAGAGCACTTGGTGCTAAAAGTAAAGCTTGAATACCTGCGTTAAACCATTCTGGGGCTTTTCCTTTATAATGGCTCACTTGATCAGCCGTCTTTGATTTATGTGGTACACCTTGTGTTTTTCCATATCCAATCGCAATCACACCATTCACTCTAACATTTTTATCATCAAGATGTTTTAAGGCATTTTTACCATTGAACATGCCTCCACACCACCATGTATTTAAGCCTAGGCTTTGAGCATACAAAATCAAGTCAGCACCACAATAGCCTATGTTTTCATCTAAATCTGAACTATCTTTACCTGCAAGAATAATATAATTTTGTACTGTATTATTCGACATAATTTTAGCCAAACTAGAAATACCATCTGATTCATTCGTAACAAGTTTAAATGTCAAATCATACAATTTATTATTTCGTTCAATACGTGCATTTAATAAACTTACTAAATCAACATCTAATGGTTTATCTAAATATTTACGTACCGTATGTCTTTTTTCTATCATGTAAACCTCCTAAAATAAGTCTAGCATCGCATCTAAATACATTTCTTCACGAACATGGATTTGGTATTGCGGTTTTACCATGTAGTAAAGAATAAATTCTAATAATAGAGCATTTCCTAAATCTCTTCCTTCAATTTTAAAATTTGAATATCCCATCGGAACATATACATTTAAAATATCATCTAAACTAATAAATCCAGGACTTTCCATCACTCTAGAAAAGCGATAGCCTTCATTCGAATAAGGTGCTTTACATATATGATCCATACAATCAATGCCTAGATTTTGTTTCGAAACAGTTTCATAACAGTCCTTACGGTCTTTACAACCGTACCAGCAGCATTCGTTGCATAAAAATTCTACCTTTGGTTTATATACTTCAGAAAGTGAATTTAACTTCTCAAACTGTTTATTCAATCGAAAATCAGGGACTACATATGTAAAGTCTGGATTTTCGACTTCCTTTTTAAAATCATTAAAATCTGTTAATACCTTTGTGGTAGAAGATACATAATAAAGATTTGGATATTTAGATTTCAAATATTCCATCAATATATCTGAATGAATAATAATTCCATTATTTGTACCTAAATTCAACAATCGACATAATTCATTGCACTTTATATCGGACAAGTGTTTTTCTTCGATCAAAGAATTACTAAATGTAAGACGAGCTGATATGTTGTATTCTTTCATTAAATCGAACACTTTTTCTGGATCATGATCTTCATAACTGATGCGTCCACCAGACCATGTACAATTGGATGGCGAGCCATAAATAGAGCCAATCTTACACCAGTCATAGAAGTATTCTGGTTTATTTTTTAACAGGGGCAAAAACTTTTTATAGAATTCATAGAATTCAAATAAGCCCGGCAAATGATAATATACATTCATATTTTTAACCTCTTGATAAGAGTATTTTACACTTTTATGAGGGAATAATTCAGAATAATTACATTTTTATGAGGGAATATAGAAAAATCCAACCTTTCGATTGGATTTTATTGAATTTGTGATTTTAAATACGCAAAGATAAATTCATCAAGATCTCCATCTAATACAGATTGTACTTGACTCGTTTCATATCCTGTACGAACATCTTTGACTAAACTATATGGATGCATGACATAGCTTCGAATTTGGCTTCCCCATTCATTAGCGGATTGTACGCCTTTGATTTGGGCAATCTTCTTTTCTTGTTCTTCAATTTCTAATTGATATAAACGAGATTTTAAGACACGCAAACACTCTTCTCTATTTTCATGCTGACTACGACCATTTTGACATGTAGCTACAATACCCGTAGGTTTATGCACCATACGAACCGCACTATCTGTTTTATTTATATGTTGTCCTCCAGCACCAGAAGCACGTTTTGTTTCTACAATCAAATCTTCTGGTTTGATGTCAATTTCAATTTCATCATTAAATTGAGGCATAACATCTAGGCTCGCAAAAGAAGTATGTCTTCTTGCTCCTGAATCAAATGGTGAAATACGAACTAAACGATGTACACCCTTTTCCGATTTCAGATAGCCATAAGCTTTATCTCCTTCGACAAGGAAAGTAACACTTTTAATACCAGCTTCATCGCCTGGTAAATAATCGAGAACACTCACTTTAAAGCCATGTTTTTCTGCATATCTTGTATACATACGATAAAGCATACTTGCCCAATCACAAGACTCCGTTCCACCAGCTCCAGGGTGAATTTCTAGAATGGCATTATTTTGATCATATTCATGGCTTAATAAGACTTGGATTTCAAAATCCTCGAATTTCTTATCCATATCCGCATATTCTTCTTCGGCAATCATCATTAATTCTTCATCAAATTCAGACTTTAATTCATCGGCCGTATCATTTAAAGAAGTTAATTGTAAATCCAATTCTTCATAACGATCCACAATGTCTTTTAATGCATTTTTTGTACGAATCACTTGTTGAGCTTTTTTCTGATCTTGCCAGAAATCTGGTTCTAGAGTTTGTTTATCATAGTCTTCGATTTGTTTATTTTTACTAGATAAGTCAAAGTGACTCACCTAAAGAATGCAATTTCTCTAGGTGAGTACTCACTCCTTGTTTTAATTCATATAATTCCATTAGGCAGCATGCTCCTTACGAATACGAACCTTTAATAAGAAGAATGTGATTTCACGATCAATTCTTTGATTCATTTCTTCAAACATGTCGAATCCTTCTTGTACATATTGTTGTAGAGGGTTATTTTGTGCATAAGAACGCAAATAGATACCACTACGCAATTTGTCCATCATATCAATATGATTGATCCAGTTTCGATCAATGTTACGTAATACAACTGTCTTTTCAAAAGGTAAGAATTGGCGCTTAACATCTTTGATTTCAGCTTCATATTCATTCCAAATCTTATTTACACAATATTCTTTAGCTTCATCATAAGACTTTCCTTCAAGTTCACTAGCACGAATAGCCTTATCTTCAGCCATACCCATCATTTCGATGGATTTAACTACACCTGCAACATCAATTGTTTGTTTCTTTTGATCCGATAGATTCGCTTGTAAAGTTTGTTCAATTGTCTTTTCAAATACAACATGAACCATATCATGTACTTCATCTGCTTCTAAGATACGATTACGTTGTGCATAAATAATTTCACGTTGACGACGCAACACATCATCATAGTCTAACAATTGTTTACGCATATCGAAGTTATATCCTTCAACACGTTTTTGAGCCATTGTGATTGACTTTGTAACTGCCTTAGACTCAATTTGTTCATCACCCATTTTTTCAAATAGTTTTTGAAGTTTATCTCCACCAAAACGAACCATTAATGAATCTTCTAAAGATACATAGAAACGTGAGAATCCAGGATCTCCTTGACGACCAGAACGTCCACGTAACTGGTTATCAATACGACGAGATTCGTGTCTTTCACTACCTAATACAGCTAAACCACCTAATTTACGTGATTCTTCTGTTAATTTGATGTCGGTACCACGACCAGCCATGTTTGTCGCAATTGTAACTGATTTTGGACGACCTGCTTTTGCGATGATTTCGGCTTCACGAGCATGGTTCTTCGCATTTAATACTTCATGAGGAATGTGTTCCTTATTTAACAATTGTGAAATGACTTCACTTGTTTCTACCGCAATCGTACCAACTAATACCGGTTGTCCTGTTTCATATAAACGTTTTACTTCGCGTACCAATGCAGCATATTTGTCTTTTTTATGTGCATAAATTTCATCTGGTAAATCTTTACGAGCTACTGGACGGTTAGTAGGAATTACTACAACCTTCATGTTGTAAGTAGATAAGAATTCTTCTTCTTCAGTTTTTGCGGTACCCGTCATACCCGCTAATTTTTCATATAGACGGAAGAAGTTCTGATATGTGATTGTTGCCAAAGTCGAAGTTTCTTCTTTAATTGGAACTCCTTCTTTAGCTTCAATTGCTTGATGTAATCCATCTGAATATGCACGTCCAGGCATCATACGCCCTGTAAATTGATCGACGATCACAATTTCTTTTTCATCACTAACGACATATTCAACTTCACGCATCATGATATAGTTTGCCTTTAAAGCCTGGTTAATGTGGTGAACAAGTTGTGTATGTTCAATATCATAAAGGTTTTTAATTTTAAAGAATTTTTCTGCCTTATGAACACCATCTTCACTCAACATGATTTGACGTGTCTTTTCATCAATATCATAATCTCCAGAAATCAAAGTTTTTTCATGTGTAAACTTATCTGTTTCATATTCTGGGGCAATTAAAGTCTTCACAAAACGATCCGACTGAATGTATAAGTTTGCGGTTTGTTTTTTACCACCAGAAATAATCAATGGTGTACGACTCTCATCAATTAATACAGAGTCAACTTCATCGATTACAGCCATGTGAAGTCCACGCATTACACGATCTTCAACTTCTGTAACCATATTGTCACGCAAGTAATCGAATCCTAGTTCTGAGTTTGTTGTATAAGTAATATCACATGCGTACGCATCACGTTTTTCTCTTGGTTTTAAATCACGTGTATTTACACCAACTGTTAAACCTAAGAAACGATAGATTTCACCCATCCAAGCCGCATCACGACTAGCCAAATATTCATTGACTGTGATTACGTGAACACCTTGACCTGCAAGAGCATTTAAATATACACACATTGTAGCTGTCAAAGTTTTACCTTCACCAGTCTTCATTTCCGAAATATCACCTTTGTGCATCGCAACAGATCCCATAATCTGAACTTTATAAGGTTTTTCGTTGATTACACGATATGCAGCCTCTCTAGCTGTTGCGAATGCCTCTGGAAGAAGATCATCTACTGTTTCTCCATCCGCAATTCTTTTTCTATATTCATCTGTTTTTGCACGCAATTCATCATCAGATAGCGCCTGCATTTCTGGTTCATATTTTAATACTTGATCTGCAATCTTTTCTAATGCAGATAATTCACGTTGTTCTTCTGAAAATAATTTTCCAAAAATTCCTGCCATAATATAAGTTCTCCTTTTAAAGACTATACTACATTTTAACATAGAAACGACACGATAAATAGGGCAACTCCAATAAAAAAAGAGAATTTTTACATTCTCTTACACATTTTTTCTTTCGAACGGATCGCAACTCATTCCTTTTTCCAGAATTTCCTTGGCCCATTCCTTAGCACCAAATAAAGAATGATCTTTATAGTTACCACACTCTTTTTCTTCAGTACCCGGAACATCTTCCCATTCTGTAGTTGTGATTAGCTCTAAAGCTTCTTTTACGGCAATCGCAACATCTTTGCTTGAATGTTTTCCCCATGCTAATAAGTGGAAGCCTGTACGACATCCGAATGGTGAACAATCTAAATACCCAGAAATTCTTGGACGAAGATATAATGCGAATAAATGTTCTAATGTATGCATAACTCCAGTTGGAATCTCTTGTCGATTTGGCTGACATAAACGAACATCAAAATTTGATACAATATCTCCATTAGGTCCTTGTTCTTCACTAATCAAACGCACGTATGGTGCTTTTACTTTAGTATGATCTAAAGTAAAACTTTCAATTTCTACTTTTTCCATAAATACTCCTTTACTTGATTCATAAATGGCATAAACGCACTTGGTAATGCGACACGCTCTTCTATTTCTTCTACTGTCTTATAATTTGAATCTTCCCTATCTACTATACACAACGTCGCATCCATATGCCACTCTACATGCGAAAAAATATGTATATAGGGTTCTAATTCAATACTTTCTATAATATGTTCTGGTTTCACTTCATCAAAGCCATAAAGTCCTGCCAACAAACCGGTATCCGCTCTTTTTACGACATGAACCTTATTTTGATACATCCAAATATATACATGTTTATATTCTATTTTGCGTGCCTTTTTCTTGGGTTTATAAGGCAAAGACGCAGGGTCTAAAGCCGAACAATATTTTTGGATTGGACAATGATCACACCTTGGACTTTTGGGAATACAAATAAGTGCTCCAAGTTCCATCAACGCTTGGTTATAATAGGAAATCTCTTCTTTTGAAGGAAGACTTTCATCTACTAAATTTTCTATTTTCTTCTTTACATTCGTTTTAGTAACATCTTCACAAATATTATACAACCTAGAAAATACACGAATCACATTTCCATCAATCGCACTCACTCTTTGTCCATACGCAATCGATGCGATAGCTCCTGCAGTATATGGACCAATTCCAGGTAATTTTAATAACTCTTCTTTTGTACAAGGTAGTTTACCATTATACTTTTCAACACATTCAATAGCGCACTTCTTTATATTTTTACAGCGCGAATAATAGCCTAATCCTTGCCACAACTTATTTAGTTTCTCATCATCGCACTTAGCTACACTCTCAATATCCGGCAACTGTTGTATCCATCTTTTGAAATAGGGAAGCATAGCTTCAATACGAGTTTGTTGGGCCATGATCTCACTGATCCATATTTCATAAGGATCTTTCTTTAAGCGAAATTCTAATGGTCGATGATTTTGAATATACCATTCAATCAAATCTATTTGAAATTTCTTCATAATTAAAAAGAAGCAGGGGATTATACCCTGCTGTAGATCCATTGGCAGTTTCCTTGGATTTTTACATCACCACTGTTCGCATCAACAAATACAGAATCCCCTTTATTTACTTCTAAAGTTGTACCATTATTTTCAATTGTCGCACTACCCTCAATCAACAAGATAGAGCCAAAGCTTTCATCATCAACATGAAGAGTTGTTGTACCATCCAATGTAGATTCATATGTTGTAAAATATTCGCAGCTTGCCAAACGAACAGTATCACAATCCCCATTCTTTTCTTCTGGTCCACATGGTTTAAAGTCAGATTCAATTGGGCTTAAATTTGAAACATCAATTGCCTTTTGAATATGCAATTCACGAGGTTTGCCATCTTTTCCAACACGGCCAAAATCATAAACACGATATGTTGTATTTGAGTTTTGTTGAATCTCACAAATCTGAATACCAGCCCCAATCGCATGAATTGTACCAGACTTAATAAAGAAAACATCGCCCTTATGTACTGGAACTGCCTTTAATACGTCTAATAAAGTATTATCTTGAATTCGACGTTCAAATTCTTCTTTAGTGATTTCTTTATTTACTCCAAAATATAAGAATGAATCTGGTTCACAATCTAAAATATACCACATTTCAGTTTTTCCATATTCATGCTCTACACGAAGCGCATATTCATTATCTGGATGCACCTGAATTGATAACGGTTGTTTGGCATCAATAAATTTGATTAAGATTGGGAAGAATTCAAATGTATTTCCCTTTGTTCCCAAAACGCCTTTTCCTTTTTTTTCTAAATATTCAGGAAATGATAAACCTTCATATTCACCACTCGCAACAATACTTGGTCCATCTGGATGTACAGATAATTCCCAACTTTCCGCAACAGGATCCATATCAGTCTTTTTACCATAGTTTTCTTTTAATTTAGTTCCACCCCAAAGATAATCTTTAAATGCTGGATTTAACTTAATAATTGACATTCTATATACCTCTTTTCTAAATTCATTATAAACAGATGGTTATCAATTGTCCACTCACTAAACCCGTGCAAACTTTGTTTGAATTATGTCCACACCTTTACATTTACAATACATAGTTCATTTAGACTATATGTCTATATTTTGTATACACGAAAAGAAAAGTTAACATTTCAAACAATTTATCTTATGCCTTGAACCATTGATCCACCTCTACAAGCTGCATTCCAAGACCTTTTGCCTGTACAAGAAAA
Source organism: uncultured Holdemanella sp. (assembly GCF_934754935.1). Classification (GTDB taxonomy): domain Bacteria; phylum Bacillota_I; class Bacilli_A; order Erysipelotrichales; family Erysipelotrichaceae; genus Holdemanella. The sequence goes on from NZ_CAKVJB010000018.1 coordinate 43,485, forward strand.
AAGAGGTTTTTCATTTTACCTAAGCTTTCATCAACATCTTCTTAATCGACTCTTCACTCACTGAGAAGATGGATGCGATAACTTTAATATCAAATCCCTTGTCCATCATTTTTTGATACATCTCAAGTTCTTTTTTCTCACTACCTCTTTCAATTCCTTGTTCGATTCCTTGTTTGATTCCTAACTCAATTCCTTCAGCTTTCCATTCCTTTGATTTTACCTCAAGCCATCTCTTTTCTGCTTCACACATCTCAATCTCCTCCTTTTCCTCTAATTCCTTTAAATCCAACCATTCTACATCCGTTAATGTCTTGACTACTTTTAACACACTACTCTTTACAAGCCCAAAGCTATTACTCTTTCCTGTGATTTCAATCAGATTCATTTGGTAGTCATGGAAATATGATTTAAATCTTTCATCCACCTCTACAAGTTCAGAAAGCTTACTAGCTGCATTCCAAGGCCTTTCTCCTGTATAAAATACAAGAATGTGCACCATTGGTAGTTTCTCATTTTTCCTGTTTTTCTTTAACTTCTTTAACGTTTTGTCATATGCTACATACTCATATGTTGCAGCTCTTGCAACCATTGAAGCATCTACATAACTTTGATTTTCAATAATGAATGCACTATAAAGACTTCCATCATTATACTTACGAATCACATCCACATGTTTTTCTAGATCCATATTCGCATCATTCATCTCTGAATCAAGTTCTTCACAATTCTCTGGTTTAAGAACTTTTTTACCATCAAAGAAGTAGGCATTAAAGAAATCGACAAAATAGGCATTGTTTTCTAGAAATTCCTTTATTGTTTTATCTTTGATTTTGTTCATTTTATTTCATCACCTCTATATTCTTAAACGTTTTTTTTGAAGGTTTTTCGAGAAAAGATGCATATTTTAACAATTTCACATAATCCAATCTGATTTCACAACATTTACCAAAGTTATAAGAAAATTATAACAACATGGAATGATATTCTATAAGTGCCTTAAAGATAAGGCAATGAATATAGAAAATAAACCAATATTCATATCTCTCTCCTAAAAAATAATAATAAACAAAAAGAAGCCATTCTAGACGCCAACACTAGAATGGTTTCTTTTATTTTTATAGCTCCTCTTTTGCAAATGAATGGTAATTATTCGCTTATTTACTGTGCTTAGAGCTCATTGCATCTCGATACCGCAC